>NZ_JBHRWI010000070.1:0-252293 GCF_042647905.1 Amycolatopsis halotolerans | reverse complement strand
TCCACTAGAATAAAAGAAGAAACCATCCGTGGCTTACACGGAAATCATGACAGGGTCGCACGCTGGCAGCCTGAGCGCCGCGAACCGCACTCGCATGTCTCTCGGAGCCAAGGTTTTCGATTCGCGCACGGCTGATCCGCCTACATCGCCGAACGAGTCACCGATCCTCACAGCCAACCCGAACAAAGGAATACCTGACTTGGCTCACGATTACGGCATCTGGCTAGGAGCGCGAAGCTGATCAACGGTTTCATTGATCATCTGGTGCTGACGTGCGCACTAATTCTGGCGGCAGCTCGGTAGCCGTGCGCCCCTATCCGGACGCGCCTGATGGTCGCATCTCAGCCGACGCGGGTGAGGTCCCCGGACATCGGCGCCGCCCCGCCCCCGCGCGTGAACCGGACCGAGTCGACGCCCAGCCACTGCACCTCGGCGGTGAACTGCCCCCCGCAATGGCCCGTAATCCACCTCCGGTCGAGGGACAGCGTCAACGTCGTGCCAGTGACCGTGCCGGACACGTCGGACGTGCAGCCGCTCGCTTTGCTGACAAACTGTCCGGCCACTTGTCGCGGACCGGCGGACCGCAAATCCAGTTCGACTTGGCTGGACCTGTAGCCAGGGCCGGAGAGCACCCCCTGCCACTGCCCCTGGAAGCCGCTCGTCGCGACACCGCCGGTGTCCGCCGACTGGTTCGATGAATGACTCGAACTGGTCAACGCCACCGTCACGATCGCACAGACGACCGTCGTGATTCCTGCGGTCAACCAGTAGAACCGCACCGGATGTCTGTGTGGGAGTTCGACGATGTCAGAGTGCTTTTCCGCAGGCGCCGCGCCCTGGCTCTGTGCCATACCCTCGCTCCGTCGTCATCGAAGACCAGGCCCTTCCGTCCTTCGGGCGATCAGTTGCGAGTATAGACGTGATCACTCAGAGTGTCCGGCATTCTCGTCAACCCTCGGCACCCGCATCCCCGAGGAGCCCGATGTCGTGGCCGCCCAGCCTCGTCAGTACCTCGAACCGGTCTCCATGCCCGGCACCTGCACCAGCCACCGCAAAGCAGGCTTCATCGATCAGTCGCACGCACGCGATTCCGTGTTTCTGCGCGTATTGCAAAGCGCTGAGCCGAGGGGCGCTTCGAGCTGTCGCTACGGCTACGCCAGGGAAGTGCCGCGAGACGCTCGCACCTCAGCGAGCCACCACCAACCGAGTAACGCCCTACTCGCATCCATCGCTTGGGACGAAAGTCTTTGGCTTCAAGGAGCCACCACGCTTCGAAGGATCCGGAGAAGACCAGCCACTCGCCGGGCACGCTCTCCGACCAGCTGATCGAAGCGGTCAGCGGGCAAGCCACGGAGCGAGCAGCTTCTCCAGATCAGCATCCGACAACGCCCGCGGACCACCGTGGAACTCGTGCCAGCGCGACGCGTCCCGGGCCGCGGTGTAGTCGACCTCGAACGCGCGCATCAGCACGTACATGAACGTCACCGAGCTGAACCGCTCGCCCAGCAAGGTCCGCGCCTCGCGAGCCACCTCGGTCGCGCCACGACCCACCACATCGGCGAGCCGCAGCTCCTCCGCAGCCGGTTCCAGCAGGCTGGGGGCATACATCACGACAGACACTCCATCATCGAATGAACAAACTCAGCCTTCAGCAGCCAACTGGCCACACGCCGCAGCGATGTCCTGACCGCGCGTGTCCCGCACCGTGCACGCGACCCCGCCCGCGTTCACCAGCCGCACGAACTCACGCTCCACCGGCTTCGGCGACGCATCCCACTTCGAACCCGGCGTCGGGTTCAACGGAATCACGTTCACATGCACCAACTGGCCCAAGTGCTTCCGCAGCCGCTTCGCGAGCAGCTCGGCCCGCCACGGCTGGTCGTTGATGTCGCGAATCAACGCGTACTCGATCGAGACGCGGCGGCCGGAAGTGTCCGCGTAATACCGGGCAGCGGAGAGAACTTCGTCCACCGACCACCGGTTGTTCACCGGCACCAGCGTGTCCCGCAGCTCATCGTCCGGAGTGTGCAGCGACACCGCCAAACGAACCTGCATCCGCTCGTCCGCCAGCTTCCGAATCGCCGGAGCCAAACCCACCGTCGACACCGTCACCGAACGCTGACCAATACCAAGACCACCCGGAGCAGGATCAGTGATCCGACGCACCGCAGCCACCACACGCTTGTAGTTCGCCAGCGGTTCGCCCATGCCCATGAAGACGATGTTCGACAGCCGTCCCGGACCACCGGGCATCGAGCCGTCTCGCATGACCGCTGCGGCGTCGCGGACCTGGTCCACGATCTCCGCCGTCGAGAGGTTGCGGTCCAGGCCGCCCTGGCCGGTCGCGCAGAACGGGCACGCCATGCCGCAGCCGGCCTGGCTCGAGATGCACAGCGTCGCGCGGTCCGGGTAGCGCATGAGCACGCTCTCCAGCAGCGTCCCGTCGTGCGCGCGCCACAGGGTCTTGCGGGTCGCGCCGCCGTCCGCGGCCAGTGCGCGCACCTCGGTGAGCAGCGGCGGCATCAGGTCGGCCACGAGCTTGTCGCGCGAGGCGGCCGGGATGTCGGTCATCTCCGCCGGGTCGACGGTGAGCCGCGAGAAGTAGTGGTTCGACAACTGCTTGGCGCGGAACGCCTTCTCCCCCAGTTCGACCACGGCCTCGGCTCGCTCGGCCACCGTGAGGTCGGCGAGATGGCGCGGCGGCAGGCCGCGCTTGGGCGCGTCGAAAACAAGAGGGAGGGCAGTCATGACCGATCAAGTGTCTCATACGCGTGAAACCCGCGCTCCTCCCCCTCGCCGCGCGACGGGCGAAGCGGGTCAGCGTCGGGCGCCGGCGCGGTACGGCGACCGACGAACGACGGCGCCGGATCAACGGAAAAACACCCTACGAAGGTCGGATTGCCGAATGCTTTCCGAGATGAATTCCCCTATAATCGACGGCAGCCGCCTTTCGCGGGGCGCAAACAAAATCCACCGGCGTAGAAATACCCGCGGCCAATCGGCGGCGGAATACCGCCGTTAGTCGGTAGTCGCCGCGTTCCTCGCGCGCGTACCGTTCTGTGCGTCTCACCCTTCCCCACCGGTCCGGTAATTCCCCGGCCCGGCCGGTCTTCCCCTTTGGAGGATCCCGTGAAAGTGCCTTCTTCGATTCTGCGCGGAATCGCGGTGGCCGCGACCGTCGCCTCGGCCGCGCTCGCCGTTCCCGCCGCGGCGGACGCGGGCGAAACGAACATCTCGATGCAGGCCCAGCAGAAAGACCAGTGGTGCTGGGACGCCAGCGGCAACACGATCGCCTCGTTCTGGGGCTATTCCCTGACCCAGACCCGGTTCTGCCAGATCGCGCACGACGAGTCCGGCAGCGACTGCGCCAACAACCAGGGCTACCTCAGCGACCAGCAGAGAGTTTTCAGCTACCTCGGGTTCCGCAACGTCGGCTCCTACAATTCCAACGGCTACCGGCTCTCCTTCTCCGGCATCAAGAACCAGATCGACGCCGGGCAGCCGATCGGCACCCGGATCGGCTGGACCTCCGGCGGCGGCCACATGCACGTCCTCTACGGCTATGACGACTCGAACGGCGGCAACATCGTCGAATACGGCGATCCGTGGCCGTCGAACAACCGCTACAACTCGATGAACTACAGCTCCTACGTGTCCAACAACCAATTCGACTGGACCCACACCGTCTACGGAATGGTGGGCTGAGACGATGCTGCGAACCATCCTCCGCACCACAGTCCTTTCCGGAGCCGTCGCCGCCGCTGTCTTCGCCGCGAACCCCGCGTTCGCCGCGGAGTCGCCGACCGGCCCGTCCCCTTCGGACACCGCCTCGATCTCCGGGCTGCTCACCAGCCCCGGCACCGCCGCCCGCCTCGCGCACACCAAGTTCCCCGGCGCGGCGCCGGCAGCAGCGCACGCCAGCCGCGCCGCCGCCGATGCCCAGACCCAGATCCCGGTCTACGAACCGACCGCGGCCTTCATCAACGGCGAGTCCGACGTCCCCGCCGCGCTCGCCTACGTCGCGTCTCCGGCCCGCCTCGCCGACGGCCGGGAAGCGACCGTCTGGGCACAGCCGAGCAAGGCAGGCTGGCAGGTCATCAACGTCGCCTCCGGCAACGACGAGCAGGCCCACGCGGCTGCCGCACACGGCGGCTACCTGCTGCACGAACCGCAGGTCAACGCCTGGTACTCGGTCAACGGCGACACCGTGACCGTCCTCGACGGCGCCGTCTCCGGCGTCCCGGCGGGCACCCGGGTCACCCTGGCGGCCTACCGGGCCGAACTGCAGAAACGCTACGGCGACAAGCTGCCCGGCTCGACCTACGACAAGACCGGCGCGGGCGGCGGCTACGCCGTTCCCGCCCCGAACACCGGCTCGGACGGCAGCCCGGCCATCGCGCTCGGCATCGGCGGGGCGGCCGCGGCAGCCGCGGGCGGCGCGTTCTTCCTGCGCCGCCGTTCCCAGCACGGCAAGTGATCACCCCGGCAGGGGCGCGGCCGTCGCGCCCCTGCCGCGATCAGTCGCCATCGAGAGCCGCGGCATTGGTCTGAAACGCAGCCCCAGCAGCGAAAACCCTGGCGGTCCTGCCCAAGCCCTAAGCCTGCGTCACCGCCGCCGGAAGCTCGACCGGCTGCCGCAACGCGTCCAGCACCGCGTTGACCGCCGCCCGGCGCGGCGAACCTCGGCGGGTGACCGCGACGATCGTGCGCGTCACCGGCGTCGCCAGCGGTTTCGTCGCGACCCGGTACCGCGGATCCACCGCCAGCCCGGGCAGCAGCGCGATCGACAGCCCGGCCTCGACGTGCTGCAGCGTCATCAGGTAATTGCTGAACCGGCACACCACGCGCGGCTCGAACCCCGATTCGCGACACAGCCGCAGCGTCAGGTTCGCCATGTAGGACGGGGGAATGTCGAGCGCCCACGGTTCACCCGAGTAGTCCGCGAGCACGGCGGGACCGGTCGGCTCCGGCCGGTCGAGCGCGGTGACCAGGACGATCGGGTCGGTCGCCAGCCGGATGATCTCCAGGTCGGGACCGAGCGGCAGGTCGGCGAAATCGGTGGTGGTGATGACGACGTCGCTGTCCCCGGCCCGGAGCGCGGGCACGCTCTCGTGCGGTTCCCGTTCCGCCACTTCGGTTTCCAGCCGCGGATAGGTCTGCGCGAGCCGGGTCGTGGCAGGCACGGCGAAGGTGTGGATCGCGCTCTGGAACGCGCCGATCCGAACAAGCCCGGATGGTTCGTCGCCGCGCAGTTCGGCCTCGACCGCGTCGAGGTGGTCGAGGATCGCGCGCGCCTGGCGGGCCAGTTTCTCCCCGGCAGGCGTCAGCCGGACGCGACGTCCGGTGCGTTCCAGCAGCCGGGTGCGGGTCTCGGTCTCGAGCAACGCGAGCTGATGCGACACCGTGGAGGCGCTGAGATTCACGTCCTGCGCGACCGCGCGAACAGTGCCGAGCACGGCAAGGCGACTCAGGAGCCGCAGCCGCCACGGGTTCAACATGGCCCCATCGTTGTTCGATGCCATCGCACAGGCAAGCGCAAACTGTGAGATGGACGCGGCGCTCGACCCGGCTCTACCGTCGAAGCCATGGCCACCGACACCTTCTGGTCCGACGTCGACCGGCACCTCGTCCGCTACGCCGGCCCCGGCTCGTTCACCGGCGAGATCATCGACCGCGCCGAGGGCAGCTTCGTCTTCACCGAGGACGGACGGCGAATCCTCGACTTCACGTCCGGGCAGATGAGCGCGATCCTCGGGCACGCGCATCCGGAGATCGTCGAGACCGTCCGGAAGCAGGCCGCGAAGCTCGACCACCTGTTCAGCGGGATGCTGAGCCGTCCGGTGGTCGACCTCGCGCGGCGACTCGCCGAGACGTTGCCGGACCCGCTGGAGAAGGCGCTGCTGCTCACGACCGGCGCCGAGTCCAACGAGGCCGCGCTGCGGATGGCCAAGCTGGTGACCGGCAAGCACGAGATCGTCTCGTTCGCCCGGTCCTGGCACGGGATGACGCAGGCCGCGGCGAGCGCGACCTACAGCGCGGGCCGGAAGGGCTACGGCCCCGGCGCACCCGGCAACTTCGCCATCCCGGTGCCCGGCGCGGACTGGGAGCGCCAACTGGACATGGCGTTCGACCTGATCGACGCGCAGTCGGTCGGCAGCCTCGCCGCGTGTCTGGTGGAGCCGATCCTCAGTTCCGGCGGCATCCTCGTGACACCGCCCGGTTATTTCCAAGCGCTGCAAAGGAAATGCCGGGAACGCGGCATGCTGCTGATCCTCGACGAAGCGCAGACGGGCTTGTGCCGCACCGGAACCTGGTACGCCTTCGAGCACGACGGCGTCGTCCCGGACATCCTCACAGTGTCCAAAACGCTCGGTGCCGGACTGCCGCTCGCCGCCGTGCTGACGAGCGCGGAAATCGAGCAGGAAGCCCACGAACGCGGGTATTTGTTCTTCACCACGCACGTCTCGGACCCGCTTCCCGCCGCGGTCGGCAACACGGTGCTGGACGTCCTGATCCGCGACCGCCTCGACGAACGCGCCCGTCAGCTCGGCGACCGCCTGCGCACCGGCCTGGACGAAATCGCGGCGCGGCACGAGTCGGTCGGCGAGATCCGCGGCCGGGGACTGCTCGCCGGACTGGAACTGAGCGGCGGCGGCCCGGACGCGGACAAGCTCGGCGCCCGCGTGACGCAGCGGTGCCTCGAACTCGGGCTGCACATGAACATCGTGCAGCTGCCCGGGATGGGCGGGGTGTTCCGGATCGCGCCGCCGCTGACGGCCTCCGACAGCGAGATCGACCTCGGACTGTCCATTCTGGACGAAGCGATCGGGGACGTCTCGTAGCTCAGCGCGGAATGCGGCCCGCGATGGCGGTCGCCGCCTTCTTCGCGATGTCGCAGGTGTCCGAGCCCTTGTCCTTCACGGCGACGGTCACCAGCTCGTTGGTCGTCACGGCGAGGAGGACCGCGCAGCTTTTCTGCCAAGAGTCGCGGGTGTCCACGGTGCCCGCCTTGTACCCGGCGATGTCGGAGATCGGCTTGACCATCGAGCCCTCGAACTGGACGGCATAGCCGTCGGCATCGACCTCCGCGATGGTGACGGAGTAGTCGCTGCCCTCGCACCGGCGGCCGTCGGCCTTGGGCGCGGCGCTGCTGTCCTGGCTGAGTTCGGGCACGTCAGCGGGCTTGAGCAGGCTGCACGGATCGGTGTTCGCGAGCGGGGTGCCAGTCTTGCCGTCCGGTGCGGCGCTGCTTTCAGCGGTCACGACGTTCTTGTCTCCAGCCTCGGTGCTGCTGCCGCAGGCCGCCAGCCCCAGCACACCGGCCAGTACCGCAGCCGTCGTCGCCACCATACGTCGCATCGCATCCCCCACGGGTTCGGTCTGAGCCGGGACAGTACTGAAGAACCTTCTTCGCGGCACCTTGGACGGCCGTGCCCGGCGTCCGGTTCCCCCTACTCGTCCCGGTTCAGGGGTGGGTCCCGCCGATCGCCGCGATTAGCGTGCGCCTTGTCGTCGCTGATGCCCGGGGGTGGGGAAATGCGGTCCAAAGCTACCGTCCTGATACTCATTCTGACGCTGCTCGGCACCACACCAGCCGCACCCGCCAACGCCGCCAGCACAGTCGCCCTCGACGGCCTCTCCCGCCCGGTCGACCTGCTCGTCGACAAGTGGGGCGTCCCGCACATCTACGCGGCCAACACCTCAGACCTGTTCTACGCACAGGGATTCACCGTCGCCCGCGACCGGCTCTTCCAGCTCGACACCTGGCGCCGCCGGGGGCTCGGGTTGCTCAGCGAGGTCCTCGGCGAGTCCTATGTGGACCAGGACCGCGCCGCCCGGCTGTTCCTCTACCGCGGCGACATGAAGAAGGAATGGGCCTCCTACGGTCCCGAGGCCAAGCTCGCCGCCACCCGGTTCGCCGAGGGGATCAACTCCTACGTCGACTGGCTCGCCAAACATCCCGAAGCGGCCCCGCCGGAGTTCGGCAAGCTCGGCTACCAGCCGTCGCACTGGCAGCCCGAGGACGTCGTCCGCATCCGGACGCACGCGATCGGCGAGAACCTGATGTGGGAGGTCGCCCGCGCGCAGATGGTGTGCCAGGCCGGGCCGAACGCGAGCAAGTACCTCCGCAGCCTGCACCCCGACCACGAGGCCGCAGTGCCCGAAGGCCTCGATCCGTGTTCAATCCCCGGCGACGTGCTTTCCGTGTACAACAAGGCAACCGCGGCAGTCACGTTCCCGAAGGGCGTCGCCGGGCCGAAGGACATCGCCGACGCCACCAGCGGCAGCAACTCGTGGGCGATCGGCCCGGACCGCACCGCCACCGGACGGCCGATCCTCGCCAACGACCCGCACCGCGGCGCCGACGCTCTGCCGTCCGGCCGTTATGTCGCCCAGCTTTCCGCGCCCGGCCTGAACCTCACCGGGGCCGGCGAACCGTGGAACCCGGGCATCGCCATCGGCCACAACGATTCCGTCGCGTTCGGGCTGACGAACCTGCCGGTCGACCAGACCGACCTCTACGTCTACGAACTCGACCCCGCCGACCACAGCCGGTACCGCTACCGCGGCGGCTGGGAGCCGATCACCACGGTCACCGAAACCATCCCGGTGCTGGGCGGCCAGCCGGTCACCCGCGAATTGTCGTTCACCCGGCACGGCCCGATCGTGAAGGTCGACGAAGCGGCGAACCGGGCGTTCGCCGTCCGCACCGCGTGGACCGAACCCGGCAGCGCCGCCTACCTCGGCAGCCTGAACTACCAGCGCGCCCGCAACTTCGCCGAGTTCACCGCCGGAATGCGCAAGTGGGGCGCGCCCGGATCGAACCTCGTCTACGCCGACGTCCACGGCGACATCGGCTACGTCCCCGGCGCGCTGACCCCGCGCCGCACCGGGATCGGATACGACGGTCTGCTGCCCGTCCCCGGAGACGGCCGCTACGAATGGAGCGGCTTCTACGCCAACTCCGAACTCCCGTGGCAGCACAACCCGCCGGCGGGTTTCTTCGCCTCCGCCAACGACTACAACCTTCCGCCCGGCTTCCCGGTGGTGTCCAACTACGAATGGCAGCTGCCGTACCGCAAGGAGCGGATCGACGAGCTGATCAAGTCCACGCCGCGCGCCCGCGTCGCCGATTCGCTCGCCATCCAACGCGACGAAAAGTCCTTGCTCGCCACCCGGCTCGCCCCCTTCCTGCGGAACCTGTCGTCCACCGATCCGGACACCGCGAAGGCACTCGAGCTCCTGCGCGGCTTCGACGGCGTCGCCTCGGTGGATTCCGCCCCGGCCGCGCTGTACGAAACCTGGCTGCTGAAGTACCTCCACGGCGGCTGGGCGCACACGATGCTCCCGCAAGCCGCCGCGGACGTCCTGTCCCGCACCATCAATCCGGACTTCAGCCTCGTCCTCGCGTCCTTCGCCGACCCCGACGCGTGGTTCGGCCCGGGCGGCGCGGCCAAGCGCGACAAGCTGATCCTGGACACGCTCCCGCTCGCGTTCCGCGA
Source organism: Amycolatopsis halotolerans (assembly GCF_042647905.1). Taxonomy (NCBI): domain Bacteria; kingdom Bacillati; phylum Actinomycetota; class Actinomycetes; order Pseudonocardiales; family Pseudonocardiaceae; genus Amycolatopsis; species Amycolatopsis halotolerans. The sequence continues at coordinate 242,790 of NZ_JBHRWI010000070.1, read as the reverse complement.
CGTCGCCGGAAAGCTCGGCGGCGACCCGGCGAAGTGGCGCTGGGGCTCCCTGCAGTACCAGGAGTTCGCGCACCCGGCGGGCGGCCCGGACGTCGGCCCGACCCCGGTCGGCGGCGACTACCAGACCGTCCACCCATCGTTCTTCCACCCGCTCACCTACCAGCAGATCATCGGCGCGACCTTCAAGATGGCGCTCGACGTCGGCGACTGGGACGCGTCGCGAGCGATCAACGCGCCCGGCCAGTCCGGCGATCCGCGCAGCCCGCACTACCGGGACCTGAACGACCTGTGGGCGTCCGGCGGCTCGTTCCCCCTGCTCTCGAGCCGCGCGGCGGTCGAACGGAACCTCGACACCCGGATCCGGCTGGTCCCGAGGCTCACTTCGGGAAGCTAGCCCGCAGCCGGGCGAGCGGGACCGCCGCGCAGGCCAGCAGCACGGCGCAGGCCGTCTGCAGCAGCAGGAACCAGAACGGGCACGCGCCCGGAATCAGGTCGACGCCGACGAGAGCGACCGGCGCGACGATCGAGACGAGCCGCGCCCGCTGATAAGCCCGGTTCGACCCCTTCGCCGCGAGCGAGACCAGCCAGTACACGATCACGGCGCTGACCGGCACCAGCGCGGACCGCGTCCACATGAAGCTGGTCGCCGTGCCGGAGGAGGCCGCCAGGGCGACGATCGTCCCGAAGACGGCGACGCCCGCCACTCCGTAAGCGACGACGAACCCCTTCACAAGGCCGAACGGACGCTGGGCGGCGGTGGCGGCGGGGCGTTCGATGGTCTGCATTGCTGTTCTCCCTTGTGGTTTCCCGTTGTGCCAGCAACGCTAGAAAGCCGGGGCCCGGCCCGGTATGGGTCTGGCCGCACAAGGGGGTGGGCCTGGACCCACTCCTGTCCCGCGGCGGCGGGAATCCGGCGTTTCGTGGTGCACAGTGGACCGCGGAACACCGGACGGACAGGGGGAAGAAACGATGCGGCTACTACGGTCTTGGTTGCGCGGTTGCGGGGTGGGTTTTGTCCGAGCTGCCCAGGCGGCGGGCGTGGCCCTGCTGGTCCCGGTGGTGTGGGCGGCCGCGGCCGGCCTGTGGCAGTTGTGGGGCGGCACCGCGTGGTCGTGGATCGCGCCGTTCATCTGGGCGGCGATCGGGACGCTGCTGCTGGCGAAGCCGGTGTGCCGGATGACCCGGACCATGGTCGCGAACTGGACCGGGATCGTGCTCCCGCCCGGATACCGCGAGCCGCCGCCGATCACCCAGCTCTCGACCGGATTCTGGTGGAACGGCCACTCCTACTCCCGCACCCGCGAAGACGCCCGGCGCGAGCAGCGGATGAAGAACTGGCGCTACGACCCGGCGACCTGGCGGGACCTGCGGTTCGTCCTCCTCGCGCCGGTCTCGTTCGGCCTGGTCGCGCTCGTGCCGCTGCTCGGCGTCGTCGCGACGGTCCTGGCGCTGACGGCTCTCCCCGCCGGATACCTGGCGGGTCTGCTGGTCACGGCCGCGACCGCGCCGTACGCGTGGCGAAGCGTCATCCCGGTCGCCACGCGCTTCCTGGGCGCGTCCGCCACGATGGAGCTGGCCGACCGGGTCGACACGCTGACCGCCCTGCGCGCGGACACGACCATCGCGCAGGCCGCGGAAATCCGCCGCATCGAACGGGATCTGCACGACGGCGCGCAAGCCAGGCTGGTCGCGCTCGGCCTCGCGCTGGCGACCGCGGAGAAGCTCATGGAGACCAATCCCGAGCAGGCCAAGGAGTTGCTGCGCGACGCCCGGGCCGGCGCGGCCACGTCGCTCACGGAACTGCGCGAACTGGTCCGCGGCATCAGCCCGCCAGTGCTGAACGAACGCGGCCTCGCCGACGCTGTCCGCGCGATGGCGATGGACATGCCGGTGGACGTGACCGTCGAGACCGACCTGCCGCAGCCGCTCGATCCGCCGATCGAATCCGCGCTGTACTTCGGGATCGCCGAACTGCTCGCCAACGCGGTGAAGCATTCGCACGCGTCCCACGTCCGGATTTCCCTGCTGCAGGAGGGAAATCAGCTGTGCGCCGAGGTCGAGGACGACGGTCGAGGCGGGGCCGAAATCCACCCGGACGGCGGGCTCGGCGGGCTGCGCCGCCGCCTCGCGGTCTTCGACGGCACGCTGGATGTCACCAGCCCGGAAGGCGGGCCGACCCGAGCGTGGATGATGGTGCCATGCGCATCGTCGTAGCCGAGGACCTCTACCTGCTGCGGGACGGATTGGTCCGGCTCCTGCAGGCCTACGGCCACGAGGTGGTGGCGACCGCGACGACCGGTCCGGAAACCGTCGCCGTACTGCGGGAACACCGGCCGGACGTCGCAGTGGTCGACGTCCGGATGCCGCCGACGCAAACCGACGAGGGCCTGCGCGCGGTCCTCGCCGCGCGGCGCGAGACGCCCGGGTTGCCGGTGCTGATCCTGTCGCAGCACGTCGAACAGCTCTACGCCCGCGAACTCTTGGTCGACGGGGCGAGCGGCGTCGGATATCTGTTGAAGGACAGCGTTTTCGAGGCTGAGCAGTTCATTGACGCCCTGGAACGCGTCGCCGCTGGCGGCACCGCGATGGATCCGGCGGTGATCTCGAAACTGCTCACGAGCGGATCGCCGGACCAACGGCTCGGCACGCTGACCGACCGCGAGCGTTCGGTGCTGGAGCTGATGGCGGAAGGCCTGTCGAACACCGCGATCGCCGGGCGGCTGTTCCTGAGCGAAAGCGCGATCAGCAAGTACACGACGTCGCTGTTCGGCAAACTCGGCATCACCGACGACGAAACCGGCAACCGGCGCGTCCTGGCGGTGCTGACCTACCTCAACTCGTGAGTGCTGATCCCGGTTAGGGCGCACAGCGTTCCGGCTGTCTACGGACCCCGCTGCCCGAATGCCGCATCGGGGTTTTCTCGGCAGCGGCCGCTATGACAAGGAACGCGACGCCTTCCCCCGCTCGCCTGACCTCGTCCCGCCCTGCGGGCACGTCCGTGAGGGGAACCCTGAGGGACTCAGAGTCCCTCAGGGTTCCCCTCACGGACGGTCAACGGGAGCGAAGAGAGCCCGGCTAGAACCGGCATCGCCACTCACGACGGGGTCAGTTGACCAGATTGTCGAAGCGCCGCAACGTTTCCTCAGCGCCCAGCGCCAGCGTGATCGAGTGCAGATCGGGGCTGCGGGTCGACCCGGTGATCGCGATCCGGATAATCTGCGACGCCTCACGAATCGAACCCGGATAAGCCTCCGGATCCTTCTTGAGTTCCTTGGCGTTCTTGGCGAAGCCGTGCTTGGCCGCGACGTCGCGGATCTGCTGGAACCACTCCTGACCGTCGTCAAGCTGCTGATACGCCGACACAAAATCCGACGCCACCGCACGCACGACATCCGCCGGAACGCCCAGTGCCGCGATCCGCTCGTCCTCGGGACCGGTCGCCGCCTGGTGCAGCTGCGGGAAGAAGAACCCGTAGACGGCGCGGAATTCGCTCCACTTCTTCAGGTCCTTACGCGGGTTCTCGACGCCCTCGCGCTCCACCTCCAGCGCGCGCAGCGCCAGCTCCCGCGAAGACTCCAGGACCGCCTTCAGCTCCGGGTCGAACCGCTCCGCCCACTCCAGCACCGACGCGAGGATCTCCTCGCCGGACAGCGTCGCGACGTAGTCGGCGGCGAGGTCGTCCAGCTTCACCAGGTCCACCAGCGGACCGGCGACGCCGCACTCGTCGAGGTTGATCGGCGCGTCGAGCGCTTCGGCGAGCGGCATCTCGGCGAGCCGTCCGTTCGCCAGGCCGCGCAGGTAGTACAGCACCGCCGGGACCGGGTAGCCGGCTTCGAGGTAGAAGTCGACGGAGGCTTCCGGGTCCTTGCGCTTGGACAGCTTCCGCTTGCTGCCGCCCTCCTGCTTCATCAGCGGCGCGATGTGCGCGTACTGGATCGGCTCGAACCCGAGCGCTTCGAAGAGCTGCTGGTGCGTCGGCACCGACGAGATCCACTCGTCGCCGCGGATCACCAGGTTCACCCGCATCAGGTGGTCGTCGACCGCGTGCGCGAAGTGGTAGGTCGGCAGCCGCGGGCTCTGGTCGGAGCTCTTGAGGATCACCACGTCGTTGCGGTTGGCCTCGGCCTCGATGGTGCCGCGGATCGCGTCGGTGAAGCGCACGCGCTGCCCGGTGTCGTCGGGCGCGCGGAAGCGGACCACCCACGGCTCGCCAGCGTCGAGCTTCGCCTGCACGTCGGCCGCGTCGGCGTCGCGCCAGATCGCCCACGAGCCGTAGTAGCCCGTCGGGAGCTTCGTCGCCTGCTGCCGCGCGGTGATGGACGCCAGTTCGTCCTTCGTCGCGAAGTCGATGTACGCACGGCCTTCGCGCAGAAGGTGCCGTACGTAGGTGAGGTAGATCTGCTCGCGCTCGGACTGCCGGTACGGGCCGTACTCGCCGCCGCGCACCGCGTCCTCGTCGGCCTGCAGCCCGAAGTACGCGAAGCCGCGCTCGAACTGCTCCAGCGCGCCCTCGACCTCGCGCGACTGGTCGGTGTCCTCGACGCGCACCAGGTAGCGGCCCTCGGAACGACGCGCGACGTCCTGGTCGATCGTCGCGACGTAGATGCCGCCGATGTGCACGAAGCCGGTCGGCGACGGGCCGAACCGGGTCACCTTCGCGCCGTCGGGCAGCTGCCGGGCCGGATAGCGCTGTTCCCAGTGCTCAGGCTCGGGCAGATCCGCGGGGAACAGGGCGTCGATGACCGCACGGTCCAGCATCGGAGGTCGGGTCTCCCAGGTCGTTCGGGTGTTTTCGCTAGTGCTTCGAGTATCGCCGACCGCCGTCTCCGCCGGTCGCTCAGGTCCCCGGGTTGTCGCGACGGTTGCCAACCGACCGTTTCCGATATATCGTGAACGTGTCGCAACAGTTCGAGAAAGGACATCAAGACCATGAACCGACGACGACACCCGTTCCCCGGCGGACGCTCCTTCCCCGGCGGACATCACGAACACGGAGAACACGAAGAGCACGGACGGTCCTCGTTCGGCCCCTGGGGCCGGGAATTCGGCGAGTTCGCGTTCGGGCCCGGCGGGCGCGGACGACGCGGCCACGGCCCGGGCGGCGGACGCCGGGGCTCCCGGCGCGGCCGGCGCGGCGACGTGCGGGCGGCGATCCTCACCCTGCTCGCGGAACAGCCGCGGCACGGGTACGAGATCATCCGCGAGATCGGCGAGCGCAGCGGCGGGCTCTGGAAGCCCAGCCCCGGCTCGATCTACCCGACCCTGCAGATGCTGGCCGACGAAGGCCTGGTCGTGAGCCGCGACGAGAGCGGAAAGAAGCTCTTCGAGCTCACCGACGAGGGCCGCGCCACCGCCGAGCAGCAGACCGGAACGCCGCCGTGGGAGCACTTCACCGACGACGTCGAACCGGTCGAGCACGACCTGCGCAAGGCGGGCGCGACGCTCGCCGCGGCCGTCGTGCAGGTGATGCGCGCGGGCAGCGAGAACCAGCAGGCCCGTGCGGTGGACGTACTCAACGAGGCACGCCGGTCGATCTACTCGATCCTCGGCGAGGTCGAGGACTCGGATGATTCCGCGGAGTCCGGAGAGGCAGCCGAGTGACCGGGCAGGACGAGGCCGGTGGGTTTGACGCGGCAATGCACGCGATAGCCCACCGGCAGCGTCACCTCGCCCGGCCCCGGGTTCAGTTGCCGCGTGTCGGCGATCGCCCGCTGCGCGACCTTCGCGCTGAACTCGATCTTCAGTACTGATTCCGCCGCGGCGAAGTCCGCGAAGCGCCAACGCGTGCGTACGCGCCGACAGTTGAAGCCGTGCGCGGCGAAGAAGCGTTCGACCGCAGGCGGGTCGTAGTGCGGCAAATCCGCGCGCATCCACCCGCCGTACGGCTCACTGGTCACGTCGAGGTCGACGATCACGATCGATCCTCCGGGCCGCAGCACCCGTTCCGCTTCGCGCAATCCGGGCTCGCAGCCAGGGCCGAAGAAATACGCGGTGCGCGCGTGCACGACGTCCACACTGGCGTCGTCCACCGGCAACCGCTGTGCCCGGCCCACGCGAACCCGCACGTTCCCCAGATCCCGCACCCGTCGCTCCGCGTCCCGCGCGAGCGGCGGGTGCGGTTCGATTCCGAGCACTGAACGAGCGTCGGCGGCGAAGACCGGCAGGTGGTATCCGTCACCGCAGCCGAGATCGAGAACGTCGCGGCCGGTCCAATCGCACTCTTCGCGCAGTACGCGCCAGATCTCGCCGTCCGCGTCCTGCGCCCGGTTTTCGACGTCGTAGACGTCCTGGTAGTACCAAATGTTCGGGCTGGGAACGACTTCTCCGGACCCCGCCGGACCGCGGAAGAACCAGCGCACTGCACTCCTCTCCGGTCACGGGACGCCGTCGGCTTTCCCGCTCAGAGCGTAGAACCCCGTCCCGCCGAATACACTTCTCCCTCATCGGGGAGGAGACACGCAATGTCGATCGGCTGGCCCGGCGCCCGCACGATCCCGGCAGGATTGCCCTGCTGGGTCGAGGTGGCGTGCCACGACGAAGCCCGGACCCAAGACTTCTACTCCCGCCTTTTCGGCTGGGAATACGAAACCCGGCGCGATCCCGCGTCGCCGACCGGCCGGTACTCCATCGCCTCGTGCGACGGGGTGGCCGCCGGTGGTCTATACCAAGCAGGCGCCCGCAGCGCGCCCGGCTGGACGATGCAGCTCGCGGTGCCGCACACGGCGAGCGCGGCCGAATGGGTCGAGCACCTCGGCGGGCAGGTGACGCTGGGACCGGTCGCGATTCCCGGCCGCGGCAGCATCGTGCACGCGATCGACGCGTGCGGCGCGCCGGTGGTGTTCTGGGAAGCCCCGCCGGACTGGCAGTTCGCGGGCGGCGTGCCCAACACGTTCAGCGGCGCGGACCTCAACACGCACGACGGCGTGGCCGCGGACCACTTCTACACCAAGCTGTTCAACTACTCGAGCCGTCAGGTCGGCGACGGTGAAAGCGTCGACTATGCCGAATATTCCATTGAGCACACCGCAGTGCTGTACCGCTACGTCATGGGTCCCGAATACCGCCGGGACACTCCCCCGCACTGGCTCGTGTACTTCGAGATCGACCCCGCGCGCGGCGCGGACGCGACGGCGGGCCAGGCGCTGATGCTGGGCGGTTCGGTGGTGATCGAGCCGTACGACACGCCGTTCGGCCGCACCGCGATCCTCGCCGATCCGGACGGCGCGGTGTTCGCGGTGATCGACCACTCGCGGGTGCTGGAAGACGTGGGCCGCGCCGAGGTCGACGACCCGTACGACGACTAAACTCTGCTGTTTTCGCCCCCGCTGGCTCAGCCGGGCGCGCCGGTCACCGGGAAGCTCTCTTGCCGCCCGCCGAAGACAGACTCAGGCGGGAACGAAGGCCGACAGCAGCAGCCACGACACGACGGCCGAGGGCAGCAGCGAGTCGAGGCGGTCCATGATGCCGCCGTGACCGGGCAGCAGCGTGCCCATGTCCTTGATGCCGAGGTCGCGTTTGATGAGCGACTCGACGAGGTCGCCGAGCGTCGCGGTGAGCACGATGGCCGCGCCGAAGAGCACGCCCTGCCAGGCGTGGCCGTCCAGCATCAGGCTGATCGTGAGCACGCCCGCGGCGATGCCCGCGATCATCGAACCGGCGAAGCCCTCCCAGGACTTCTTCGGGCTGATCGTGGGCGCCATCGGGTGCTTGCCGCCGAGCACGCCGGCGATGTAGCCGCCGGTGTCGGAGGCGACCACGGCGATCAGGAAGGTGAGCACGCGGCCGACACCGTCGTGCGGCGGCACGAGCATGGCCGCGAACGCGCCGAACAACGGCAGGTACGCGGCGGCGAAAACGGAGGCGCTGACGTCGCGCACGTAGCCCTTCGCACCGCCGGGCAAGCGCCACAGCAGACACGCGAGGACGGTGAGCACGAACGCGGTGAGCGCGCCTTCCCGGCCGAACGGCCAGGCCAGCCAGATCATCGCCTGCCCGCCGACCAGCACCGGGATCAGCGCGACCTTGGTGTCCGCGACGCGGCGCAGCACGCCGGAGAACTCGAACGTGCCGACCGCGATCGCGGCGGCGATGACCCCGATGAAGAGGAACCGGACGGTGACCAGGGAAACGATGATCGCGGCCCCGAGCAGCAGCCCGACGCCGATCGCCGCGGGAAGGTTGCGCCCGGCCCGGGACGCTTTCTTCTCCGCTTTCCCGTCGTTCTCCGGCGTGTTCCCGGACGCGACCGATTCGCCGTTCGCCTGCTGGCTCGCGGAGGAACCCTTCGCGGGAACGCCTTTCGCGCCCTCTCCCACTGAAGAGGCAGTCGTCGCGCCGTTCCCGGTTTCCGCCGGTTTCCCCGACGCAGCACCGGATTCCGCGCGCGCAGCGGCCGCGGTGTCTGTTTTCCGTTGCACGGCAGGGTTTTCCGTAGCCGGTTCCGGCCGCGACACCGGGTCCGGCTCGGCGGCCGGGTCCGGTGGCGGGATGTCGCTCACCCGCTCGTCGCGTTCCTCGCTCACCTGGCTCATCAGACCTCGAGCAGCTCGGCTTCCTTGTGTTTCACCAGCTCGTCGACCTGGTGCACGTAGGTGTCGGTGAGGTTCTGCAGCTCCTTCTCCGCGCGCGCGACCTCGTCCTCGCCCGCTTCGCCGTCCTTGGCGATGCGGTCGAGTTCTTCCTTGGCCTTGCGGCGGATGCTGCGGATCGAGACGCGGGCGTCCTCGCCCTTGCCCTTCGCGACCTTCACCATCTCCTTGCGCCGCTCCTCGGTGAGCTGCGGGATGACGATGCGGATGACGTTGCCGTCGTTGCTCGGGTTGACGCCGAGGTCGGACTCGCGGATCGCCTTCTCGATGGCGTTCAGCTGCGTCTGGTCGTAAGGCTTGATCAACGCCATCCGGGCTTCCGGCACGTTGACGCTGGCCAGCTGGTTCAGCGGGGTCGGCGCACCGTAGTACTCGACGACGATGCGGGAGAACATCGACGGGTTGGCCCGCCCGGTGCGCACCGACGTGAGGTCTTCCTTCGCGACGGACACCGCTTTTTCCATCTTCTCCTCGGCGTCGAGGAGGGTCTCGTCGATCACGGCTACTCCCGGTGTTGTGTTGTCGGACCTGAGCTTGATCCCAGCAGGTCTAGGCGGACGCCTCGTCGGCGGGGGTCGAGACCAGCGTGCCGATCCTCTCACCGCCCACCGCGCGGGCGATGTTGCCCTCGGTGAGCAGGTTGAACACGATGATCGGCATCTTGTTGTCCATGCAGAGGCTGAACGCGGTGGCGTCGGCGACCTTGAGGCCGCGCTCGAGCACCTCGCGGTGGGTGATGTCGGTGAACATCTTCGCGTCCGGGTCGGTCTTCGGATCCGCGGTGTAGACGCCGTCCACGGCCTTCGCCATCAGCACGGCTTCGCAGCCGAGTTCGAGCGCGCGCTGCGCGGCGGCGGTGTCGGTGGAGAAGTACGGCATGCCGACGCCGGCGCCGAAGATCACGACGCGGCCCTTCTCGAGGTGCCGTTCCGCGCGGCGCGGGATGTAGGGCTCGGCGACCTGGCCCATCGTGATCGCGGTCTGCACGCGGGTGGGAAGGCCTTCCTTTTCGAGGAAGTCCTGCAGCGCGAGGCAGTTCATCACGGTGCCGAGCATCGCCATGTAGTCGGCGCGGTCGCGGTCCATGCCGCGCTGGGAGAGCTCCGCGCCGCGGAAATAGTTGCCGCCGCCGATCACCACCGCGATCTGCACTCCCGTGCGCGCGACGTCGGCGATCTGCTGGGCGACGGAGTGCACGACGTCGGGGTCGACGCCCACCGCGCCGCCGCCGAACATCTCGCCGCCCAGTTTCAGCAGCACCCGGCGGTACCCGCCCTCGACCCGGTCCTCACCCATGTCTGTCGCCTCCTGCCCCTCGGTAGACCCGACTGTGCCCCGTCCCCGATGCGCGGAGACGGGGCACAGTGCCAGAACCTAGTCCCAGTGCCTCGCTCAGGCCTGGCCGACCTCGAACCGGGCGAACCGGGTCAGGGTCACGCCCGCCGCGTCGAGCAGGGCCTTGACGGTCTTCTTGTTGTCCTTGACCGACGGCTGCTCGAGCAGCACGTTGTCCTTGTAGTACGCGTTGACCTTGCCCTCGATGATCTTCGGCAGCGCCTGCTCGGGCTTGCCTTCCTCGCGGGCGGTCTGCTCGGCGATGCGGCGCTCGTTCTCGATGATCTCGGCCGGCACCTCCTCGCGGGTCAGGTACTTCGCGCGCAGCGCGGCGACCTGCATGGCGGCGCCGCGGGCGGCGTCGACGTCGTCACCGGTGAACTCGACCAGCACGCCGACGGCCGGCGGGAGGTCGGAGCCGCGGCGGTGCAGGTAGGTCGCGGTCTTGCCCTCGAACGACACCACGCGGCGCAGCTCGAGCTTCTCGCCGATGCGGGCCGAAAGCTCCTGCACGGCCTCGTTGACCGGCTTGCCGCCCAGGTCGGCGGCCTTGAGGGCCTCGACGTCGCTGGACTTCAGCGCCTTCGCGGCCTCGACGATCTTCGCCGCGAGCTGCTGGAACTCGTCGTTCTTGGCGACGAAGTCGGTCTCCGAGTCGAGCTCGATCATGACGCCGCCGTCGCCGGCGACCAGGCCCTCGGCGGTGGCGCGCTCGGCGCGCTTGCCGACGTCCTTGGCGCCCTTGATGCGCAGGAACTCGACAGCCTTCTCGAAGTCGCCGTCGTTCTCCTCGAGGGCCTTCTTGCAGTCCATCATGCCCGCGCCGGTCATCTCGCGCAGGCGCTTCACGTCAGCGGCGGTGTAGTTCGCCATCGTGTTGAATCCGTCCGTTTCAGGTACGTGTGCGGTGAGCGCCGTCCGGGCGGCCCTGCGCGGACCGCCCGGACGGGGTGGATCAGGAGTTGGCCGGAGCCTGCTCGCCGTTCGCTTCCGCGGTCTCGGTCGCGGCGGCCTCGGGGGCCTCGGTCGCGGCCGTCTCGGTCGCGGCGGCCTCGGTGGTCGCGGCGGCGGCCTCGGTCGCGTCGGCGGCGGCGGTCTCCGAGCCCGCGAGGAGCTCCTTCTCCCACTCGGCCAGCGGCTCGTCCGAAGCACCGGTCTCCGGCTTCGCGTCGGCCGAAGCGCCGTTGCGGCCCGAGCGGGCCATCAGCCCGGCGGCGGCGGCCTCGGCGACGACCTTCGTGAGCAGCGCGGCGGAACGGATCGCGTCGTCGTTGCCCGGGATCGGGTAGTCGACCTCGTCCGGGTCGCAGTTGGTGTCGAGGATCGCGACGACCGGGATGTTGAGCTTGCGAGCCTCGCCGACGGCGATGTGCTCCTTCTTGGTGTCGACGATCCACACCGCGGACGGCACCTTGGCCATGTCCCGGATGCCGCCCAGGGTCTTCTCGAGCTTGTCCTTCTCGCGGGTCAGCGTGAGGATCTCGCGCTTGGTCAGTCCGGTGAAACCGCCGGTCTGCTCCTGGGCCTCGAGCTCCTTCAGGCGGAGAAGGCGCTTGTGGACGGTCTGGAAGTTGGTCAGCATGCCGCCGAGCCAGCGCTGGTTCACGTAGGGCATGCCCACGCGCGCGGCCTCGTTGGCGATCGCTTCCTGCGCCTGCTTCTTCGTGCCGACGAACATGATGGTGCCGCCGTGCGCGACGGTTTCCTTGATGAACTCGAACGCACGGTCGATGTACGTCAGCGTCTGCTGCAGGTCGATGATGTAGATGCCGTTGCGCTCGGTGAAGATGTAGCGCTTCATCTTCGGGTTCCACCGACGGGTCTGGTGCCCGAAGTGCACGCCGCTGTCGAGCAGCTGCTTCATGGTGACGACGGCCATTGCCGGAATCACACCTTCTCTGTACTCGCGCGCTCCCGCCGCCGGTCTTTCGATCCGCCCGCGGAGGCGCTGTTCCGGTTAGTCGCCCGCGACCGGGAGGTCGTGGGCCCTGGTGCCGTAGCCGATGCCCGGACCCGCGGGTTCGGTAGTGCGAAACCCCAGGGACCGCCGGACACCGTGCGCCCCTCCGTCCGGGTTCCCGCCGAAGCGGCCCGTCCGGGGACGCGCGCACGTGCACGCGAAGTCAGTCCAGCGAGTGGACTGCGGGATTGATTCTACTCCCCGCCACCAGGCCCGCCCCTGCGGGCAGCCTTCGCCCGGCCCGGGGTTGTCCACAACTGTGTCCGCCTGTGGACAACTGCCGCTGAGGAGCCGGTTCCGGTCGGCCGGTGGATGACGATGGAGGCATGACCACTACGCGAGCTTTTCCCGCTGTCGCCGCTTCTGCCCGAACTGCCGATTCCCCTGCCGATTCCCTTGCCGCCCGACGTACTCCCAGCTCGACGCCCTCGCCTTTCCCCCGCCCGGACAGGGAGGCGAGCAGCCGAGCCGAACCCTCGCCGGAGACACCTCACCCAGTAGTCCTGGCGACCGCCGCTCTGCTCGCCCAGCACCCGCCCACAGCCGCCATTCTGCTGGCCCCGGACGACACACTCCCGCCCGCTGCCGCACCCCCTCGGAGCGGCCGTCACCGCAGAACTCCAGCCAGACCGCCCAGAATCCGCCGTGCCTGGACACGCGCGAAGTCCGCCGCAGGCGCAATCACCCGCTACGCCGTGTTCGCCTCCCGAAGACTCCTCCGCCCACCCCGAACCCCAGCGACCCTCCTGCCAAGGATCTCCCTGCCGTGCGATTTCAGCTGGGGCCGCTCACCGCTACGCCTGGCCGGGGCAGTGGGTGATCTCCCGCTGATTGGCCTGCGCAGCCACCGAAACACCACCCGTACGTGGCTAATCCTGGCGACAGTCTTGACCCTGTCCGCAGCCTCAGCAGCCCTGCTCGACAACCAAGCCGACGCCCAGCCCACCCCAGAACAACCCGGCCGCCTCGCCTGGCCCCTGACGCCCCGCCCCCACGTAACCCGCAACTTCGAACCACCCGCGACCCCATTCGGCCCAGGCCACCGCGGTGTCGACCTGGAAGCCGCCGCCGGACAACAGGTCCTGGCGGCAGACATGGGCGTCGTGATCTTCGCCGGTCAAGTAGCAGGCCAGGGAGTAGTCGCCCTAGACCACGACGGCGGCCTGCACACGACCTATCTCCCCATCGCCCCGGCAGTCGCCCCCGGAGACCAGATCTACCGAGGCCAGCCATTAGGAACAGCCACGCCGGGCCATCCCGGCTGCCCGACCGCCGCCTGCCTCCACTGGGGCGCCCGCCGCGGCACGGAATACATCGACCCGCTCGCCTTGGTCGGCGACCCGAGCCGAGTCCGCCTCAAACCCTGGGCAGAAGGTCCGTGACACCGCGCCCGATCCCGTCCGGCCAGGCCGTCGCCGCCCGGCCGGTCCTCGGCAGGGGTCAGCCGGGCGGTTGCTCCATCAGCTTGGCGCGCAGCCGCATCACCGCGCGGGTGTGGAGCTGGCTCACGCGGGACTCCGTGACGCCCAGGACCTTGCCGATTTCGGCCAGGGTCAGGCTTTCGAAGTAGTAGAGGCTGACCACGATCTTGTCCCGGTCGGTGAGCTGCGCGATGGCTTCCGCCAGCTGGCGGCGGTTGTCCTGGTCCACCAGGACGGCCACCGGGTCCACCGCGCCGTCGTCGGGGAGGGTGTCGACCAGCGAGCCGGCGTCTTTGCCCGCGGCGACGAGATCTTCCAGGGCCACCACGCTGGTCAGGCGGAGCTGGCCGTAGAAGTCGCGCAGGTCGTCGAGACTGATGCCCATCTCGCCGGCGAGTTCGGCGTCGGTCGGGGTTCGGTGCAGGCGGGCGCCGAGGCGTTCCAGCGCGCGGGCCGTTTCCTTTGCCTTGCTGCGCACCGCGCGCGGGACCCAGTCCTGGGAGCGCAGGTCGTCCAGGATGGCGCCGCGGATGCGTTGCATCGCGTACGTCTCGAAGCGCAGGCCGCGTTCCGGGTCGAACTTCTCGATCGCGTCGACCAATCCGAATATTCCAGACTGCACGAGGTCGCCGACATCCACGTGTGTCGGCAGTCCGGTGCCGACCCTGCCCGCGACGTACTTCACCAGCGGCGCGTAGTGCAGCACCAGCCGGTCGCGCGACGTCTGGTCCGGTTTGTCGGCGAACTGCTGCCACAGCGCCTGGATCCCCGCGTCGACGTCCTGACCAGGACGACCGTCCCCAGTGACGGCGTCCTGCACGCCGGGGCGTTCCGCCCCGGCTTCCGTGACCTGCGACGTGGAAGTCATCGCACGGTCGTTCTCGGCGTGCTGCTCAGTGTGGTCTCCGTGCTCGTGCGGATGCGCGTGCGCCGGCGGTTCGGCCCTGCCGTCCCCGGCCGAGCCACCGCCGGCCTCTTCAGGCCCGCGGGTGTGCTCGGTCATGGATCGCCTTCAGCCGATCGACGGTCACATGAGTGTAGAGCTGGGTCGTGGCCAGCGTAGCGTGACCAAGCAGTTCCTGAACGCTCCTGAGATCGGCACCTCCTTCGAGCAGATGCGTCGCGGCGGAATGCCTTAGCCCGTGCGGCCCCATGTCCGTTGCGCCCGGCACCGCGGCCACCGCCTCGTGCACCACCCGGCGCGCCGCGCGCGGGTCCAGGCGCTTGCCGCGCACGCCCAGGAAAAGCGCCGGGCCCGGCGTTTCCCCAGCCAGCGCAGGCCGTCCGTCCTCCAGCCACGCGGTCAGCGCCTCGGCCGCCGGGACGCCGAACGGAACTGTCCGCTCCTTGTCTCCCTTGCCCACCACCGAAACCACGCGGCGGGAAAAGTCCACGCTGCCGATGTCCAGACCGCACAGCTCCGACACCCGAATGCCGGTTGCGTACAGCAATTCGACCAACGCGCGGTCACGCAGAGCGACCGGATCCCGTTCGGCTGCCCCTTTCGCGGAGGCGTCCATGAGCGCGTCAGCCTGTTCGGCGCGAAGCACGCCGGGCAAGGTCCGGTGCGCGCGCGGCGCGGCCAGCCGACCGCCCGGGTCCGACTTCAGCAAACCGGTGCGGTGCGCCCAAGCGGTGAACGTGCGCGCGGCCGCGGCGCGGCGCGCGAGGGTGGTGCGCCCAGCGCCGTCCGAGCGCTGCCCCGCGAGCCACGCGCGCAGCTGCGTGACGTCCAAGTCCTCAAAGCTCCGCGCGGGACGGTCACCCTCCCCCACGGTCACGAACGCCAACAGCGAAACGACGTCGCCGACGTACGCGCGCACGGTGTGCGGCGACAGCCCGCGCTCCAGCGACAGATGCCGTTCGTAACCGGCCACCACCGACTCGGCTGACTCCGGCAATTCGGCGCGAAGAGCACGAAGATCGGGTCGTGGCGGGCGTTTCCGGTGTCCACCGGGACGCGGGACCGCGTCCTTGCGTGCACTCGCTGAGGGCATGGCGATTACGCTGCGCGAACCATCGCCATTGGTCAAGCATCGCCACGCCCATCATCGGTTGGCCGTTCGAACGATCTGCCGCCAGCCGGTGTCGCCGCGCATCGCGAAGCCGTCGATTTCCAGTGCCGGCAACAAGGCGCGAACTCGGGAAACCGGCACTCCAGCACTTTCCGCGACCTCCTCCGGAGCCCGGCCGGCTCGCGGGAGCAGCGCGTCGTAAACCCGCGACGCCTCCGGGCCGAGACTGTCGGTGGGCCGTCGGCTGGACTCAGCCGCAGGAGCCGCGGTACCGAACCGCCCCACGGTTTCGAGCACCTCGTCGACCGAGGTGACCAACGTGGCCTTGCAGTCCCGGATCAACGCATGGCAACCCGCTGAACTGCCCGAATGCACTGATCCCGGCAGCGCCATCACGACCTTGCCGAGCGCGCCCGCGATGGTGGCGGTGTTGCGTGCGCCGCTGCGGATTCCGGCTTCCACAACGACTGTGCCGTCGGTGAGACCTGCGATAAGGCGGTTACGCACCAGAAATCGATGGCGTGCGGGCGGAGTCTTCGGTGCGTACTCGCTGACCAGCGCGCCGCCGTCGGCGATGCGGTTCAACAGGTCGACGTTCCCCGCGGGATAGGAATAGTCGACTGCGCATCCGAGCAGCGCGACCGTGACCCCGCCACCGCTGAGCGCGCCGCGATGAGCGGCGGCGTCGATGCCCAGGGCCGCACCGGAGAAGACCGGTACTTGGCGAGTTGCCAACGCGTGGCCGATCTCGAGCGCGTTGTGCTCGCCGTAGTCCGTGGCCATCCGAGCGCCGACGACCGCCACCGCGCGGTCGGCGGCTTCGGCCAGGTTCGCGGTGCCGCGGACCCACAACCCGAGCGGCGCGGCGACGTGCTTCACGCCGTTGCCGGTCGCTACGGCCAGCGAGAGCAGCGGCCACGCTGGCCATTCGTAGTCTTCGGGAATCACGAGCCGGGCACCGGCTTTGGCGGCCGCCTCGAGATCTTGTTCCGCGATCGTGGATTCCCGCCGCGCTGCCGTTTCGCGGAGAACCCGCTCGGGACAGTCTCCGGCCTGGACCCGCTCGGCTGCCACGATCGGGCCGTGTTCGCCGACGAACTCCAGCAGGTGCGGTGCCGGTGGTTCGACGACGCCCAGCAGATACGCGCGGGCGAGCCGTTCGGAATCGGTCGCCGCGGTCTGGTCCTCGACGGCGACGCTCACGCCGCACCTCTTCGGCAACCGGGGTTCTCGGAGCGGACGACGGCGAGATGCCGGTGCAGCGCCAACCGTTCCCGAACCCGGACGGGGTCGTGTTCGGGGCGGATCTCCCCGCGCCGGACGGGATGCAGATGCCGGACGATCTTGTGCTGCGGCGTTTTCGGCCTGCGGTGCCGGGTGCGCGGGGTGGCGGACGGGATGGCTCGGCTGGACATGGGTGGTTCCTTTCGGTGAAGGTTCGGACGGGCGGGTTTGCCTGTCCGGGCGGGACATCTGGGCCGGGGGTTGGGTGAGCGGCGGACTGGTTGCGGGCTACCGGCGCGCTCCGGGCGAGCGGCTTTCGACCGGGAGCGGGACGGCGCATCGGCCCTGGGGAGCCCGGACCGCTCGACGCTGGCATGACGAACGGGGCACCGACCTGAGCTGGAACTCGTCGAACGGGCTCGAGCGACGGAACACCAGTCCGGTGAAGGACAGTTCGCCGTGGCCCCGGTGAGCGGAAGGCAGCCAGAGCCGGGCCGTTCACGAGGTCGGGGCCCGGCACCGGTGCCATTCGCTGTGGTCCTAGCGAACTGACGACTGCCGTGGCGAGGAATCCCTTCGGGTTCAGGTGAGCAGGCGGCAGCCAGAGCCGGGCCGTTCACGAGGTCGGGGCCCGGCACCGGTGCCATTCGCTGTGGTCCTAGCGAACTGACGACTGCCGTGGCGAGGAATCCCTTCGGGTTCGGGTGAGCAGCCGGGGTTAGCCGGTTTTGCGTTCTCGGAAGTCAAGGGCTGCGGTGACGTGGTCGGTGTCCGGCTCGGGCAGGGCGGCCAGGTCGGCCAGGGTCCAGGCGATGCGCAGGCATCGGTCGGCTCCTCTCGCGGTCAGGAGGCCTCGGTCGAGGGCTCGGTCCAGGACCGCGGTCGCCGGTGGAGGCAGGGCGAAATCTCGGCGCAGGACTGGGCCGGGCACCTCCGTGTTGGATTGCCATCCGTGTTCGTGCCAGCGGTGTTTGGCGCGGTCTCGGGCGGCCAGGACTCGGGTTCGGACGGCCGATGTCGGTTCGGGGGCGGTTGATTGGTGGGCGGAGATCGCCGTTAGGGGGCGCAGGCGGACGCGGAGGTCTACCCGGTCCAGGAGGGGGCCCGACAACCGCGACAGGTAGCGGCGGCGGGTGGTTACTGAACAGGTGCAGTCGGTTTCCCGGGGCGGGGCGCAGGGGCATGGGTTCGTGGCCAGGACCAGCTGGAACTGGGCTGGATAGCGGACGACGCCTTTGGCGCGGGCGATGCGGACTTCGCCTTCTTCCATGACGGTGCGGAGCGAGTCGAGGCGTTGGTTGCCGAATTCGCAGGCCTCGTCCCGCGAGCCCAATTCACACCGTACTCCGTGGCTCTACCTGTGGGCAGGCGGGCCGGTGACACGCCGTCTGACCAGGGGGCTTTTTGCTAAGAGTCAAGCTCCGCAAGCTTGAGACGCCGTCCGGCCCACTCCGCCGTACGCCACGCGGGCGGCATCTCGGCGATAGCCTCCCGCGCGGTTCGCGCGGCCTCTTGCTTCTCCCCGAGCGCCGCGAGCACAAAGGCGCGCTGACCGAGGAAGAACGACGGGATGTACCAGTACCCGGCCGTGGGCAGTTCCTCCGGATCGATCGGAAGACCCTCGGTCAGCCGCTCGGCGTCCGCGAGCACCCGACGGGACTCCGCGCTTTGGCCATCTCTGGCGAGCACCTCCGCCCGCTGAAACTTCGTGTACGTCCGCAACCCGACGTTGACTCGGGTGTCCCGTCCCGCGGCCTCGTTGAGCGCTTCCGCGCTCTGGAGGTTGTCCCGTCGGAGGTTGCGGTAGGCGGAGAACGACAGCGCCGTAGACAGACGGTCCGGGTCTCCTGCTTCCAGCGCCAACGTGGCCGCCCGGTCGAGGTGCTGCCTGGATTGGCTCCACCGATCGAGCGGGATACTCAGCCATCCGAGGTACTGTTCCAACTCGGAGAGCAATCCAACGGCTTCCGCCCTCACCTGTCCGCGCGCGTTCTGCGCCAAACGGTCGACCATCGATCGCTGTGCGTGCACTGTCGGTAAGACGTCTGCGGCCCCCGTTGCGTCCTCCAGTCGGCGCACGCCTGCCAGAACACCCGCGATAGCCCGGAGCGCATCGGCGTCGGTGGCGACTTTGCCGGACAAGGCGGCTACTACGCGCTCCCGCTCCCCGTGGGACGTGAACCCGAGTTCGCTTTCTCCGGCGTCCAACACGGAACACAGCGCGGCCCGGACGATAGCCGAGGGACGCTGAACGGCCCCCCGCTCAAGCTTCCCCAGATGGTTAGCGTCGAACGGCGCGGGCTTCCCGAGGTCGAGCGCGATCCGCTCGGCGACCAGTCCGGCCAGTTCCTCACGACTCATGGGCATACCGGGGTGAATCTGGGAGGGTTTAGCCTCGCGGGCGAGCCGTAGCGCGTCGTTGGCCATACGGCCATCCTAAATCTTCCCCCGTCTTCCCGCGCCCCTTCCCTACACACAGCGTCGTGCAATCACGACGCTAGGGACATGGCACCCGTTAACCACCCCGGCTCAGAGGAAACCTTCTCCCATCCTCTGAGCCTTCCCGCCCGGTTGGCGGTGGCCTGCGGGGACGAGGGCTGGCGCTGGTTTAACCCAATCGCGCCCGCTGGCTCTCGTCCCCGCCCCAGCGAACGAGGGGGACGAGTGAGCCGCGCAAATGAACCATTGACACTACGAGTATCCGGCGCGCTCCATGTCCGCGCAGCCCTCAGGAACAACACAGTACCGTCCATTGTCTTCGATGACGGGAACGGACAATTCATATTCTATGCGGGTCCGCGATACCAAGATGCCGAGATGGCAAAGGGGTTTGCTATCTCGCTCATCGGAGCCGCGGTGGCCTTCATCGGAATGTGCGACTACCGCATTTCGATAGCCTCCAAAGGGGGGCAGCAATGGCCGAAGCACGAGGCGGAATGACGGAGAAGAAAGAGACCTTCAATCTCGATGATCTCCGGAAACTCCGAGAGGCTCGCAGTAATTGTTCACGGTGGCACAAGAGCATGTGCCCGCCCGGGTGCCCTTGCCCAATCAAACGCGGCACTATAACGCTAACTAAACAACCAGGGGGCAACAATGTCACTCCATGAAGAAACAATCGTGGCCATTGGCAACGCCATAGCCAAGTGCAATGACTTCCAGGCCGTCATGATGAACGCTGCCAATATCGCTGAAGAGATTAAGCAAATGATAGGCAACGCGCTCGCAAACACCGAACTGCATCAGAGCACCATTCAGTCTATGGAACAGATGCAGGCAAGCGTGACGACCACCGCACAGACGGGATCGGAATTCAGCGGGGTTCTCCAGAGCATACAGGAGCGCCTTCAAAGCATTTAGCGGCGGCCCGTCTGTCCCGCAACCGTCCATCAGGAAAAACCGACACGGGGACGAATACCCAGAAGAGTCCGACTACGCGGACTCTCTCCCGAAGCGCGTCTTAAAGGGACAGGGGAATTCCCAGATGACCGGGTACGCAGTTGTCGACGGAATGCCCTTCGGTCGAATCACAGCCACACAAAACGACACGTGGACGGACACGGCCAAAGAAAGACTCAACGAGGTAGGGGCTCCGCCCGGCCTGGCGAACCACGTGGAAGTTAAAACCGCGATGATGGCCATTCAGACGGGCGCAACAGACGCCGAAGTGACAATTAACCACGCTCCATGCGGCTCGGAGGCGGGCGAGACTGGCGGCTGTCACGCGCACCTGGAAACCATTCTCCCGCCAGGCTGTAGACTCACAGTCTTAGGGACAGACTCCCAGGGCCGACCGTACAAGCGGACGTACGAAGGGAAGCAACGATGATCCTCAATACCCCCGTGGTAGAGGTCGGCAGCCTGCCCGCCGACACGGACCTTGTCAGCGAGCTGCGACGGTTCAACGGCAGGGACCACGACCAGGCGCACGGCTGGATTATCCAGACTGAGGTTATCGGCGATGACGAGGTTACGTTCCCGTCCCTCATCGTCGCCCTACACGGGTCCAAGGCAGCTATCTACTACGTGAACGGCGGAATCCTGCGCGTACCGGCAACCGGTGAGGGCGACGGGCTCCCGTGGGTCCACGTCGGAAAGGAAGCCGCCAAACCGAAGCGCACTCTCCCCGGCTCCGAGGTCCCACCGGAAACCGTCTACCAAGCAATCGGGGAGTTCCTCCGCGAGCCGGAGCCGCCCGCCTCGCTGAAGTGGGTCGCACCCAAGCTGGTCGTAGCACAACCCTGAAACGCAAAAAAAGCCCCCTCCAGGCAGCCCGCGAAGGGCCACCCGGAGGGGGCTTTGTTGTCTCAGTACCCACGTACGGCCGCGATAGCTACGGCCGCCATGTCTTCGTAGAAGTCTCTCGGTTCCTCTACCCCCGAGTGCTCCCGGTCGCGTTCCTGTAGCGCGGTCGCCACCTGGTCGACCTCGCCCGCCGATTGCGGCGGAGTCCACCCGGCATTTATCAACGCGGCGACCATGCGGTCAGCGTCGCCCCGCAGGCCCGGGGGCGTAGCGCCGATGTAGCTACTCGTCATCGCCCGGTGAGCGATCTCGATAGCTTCGGAGCGCTCCCGTTCGTACTGAGCGATTCGCTGGTCGCCCGCGGCCGTCACATGTCCGCCCACGGGCTGACCGGCCGCCGCTGAATCTTGACGTCGTGCCCCTGGTACCAATAGTCGGTCTCGACGTAGCGCTTTCCGCGCTGGGCACCGGACAACGTCGGGTAGACGCCGGTCGACCCTCCGGAGCGGGGCTTGAACTGAACCCACGAACCCGGCGGGTCCTCATTGGTCGCCCGCGTCGTCGGCGACCGGTGCATCACTCGGTACTCGTACGTTTCGGAGTCCATCACATCCACCAATCCAGTAGCAGGAAAAGGAAAACGACCGAGACGGCCGCCGCGACGAACGCGGCGGGTATCCGTTGAACCTCAGTCAACGCGCGCCCACTCGGGCGTGTCCCGGTACGGAACCTCGTGCTCGTCCCAAGTCGAATTGTGTTTGCCGCTCGAAGGCTTCCGCGGGCCGCCTTCGTTGGCGACGAACGTCATCACGCCGTCCGCCAGGCGGTAAAACATGCCGTTCGGCATCCGGAAGTACCGCACCCGCTTGCCGTCATTGCCGAACGTGCCGACCGTGACACCGCCCAGCGTCTTGACCTCCCGGTGCCTGCTCGCCGGTTCCGGTTCCTCCGGCTTCGGGTGCGTCAGCTCGTAAGCCTCGCGTCCGCACGCCGCGTAACCCGCGAGATCAACCCAGCTATCTTCCTTCTCCGGAGACCACGCGAGACGGGAGAGCTTCACTGCCGCGAGGATGATTGCGACGTCGTGAGCCTCGATATCCCGGGTCGCTCCGCGCCCCTCAGTGAAGCAGAACCCGAGGGACGACAGTACATCTGCGGTTCGCTGGAAATCTTGGTGCGGCGGACCGTACTGGTTATTGCGGTCGCCGTTCACCAGAGACTCCGCTTTGCGGAGCAAGCTCTTACGGTGGTTGCTGTTCTCACTCACGCCGCTTTCTCCTCTTCATCTGTTGCCAGGATCGCCAATAGCTGACTAATGGCTAATTCGGCTTGCTGGGGGACGACACCGTTACCGAGTGCTTTTAAGGCAGCGTTACGACTTATCCCAGATATCCCTGTTACGTGGCCGACGGGGATTCCCATCATCCATTCAACCAAGTACGGGCTTAGTACCCGACTTCCCCGAATGCTGACGACCGTGGGCGACGGCGCGGGGGTACCGACTACGCATTCCCAGTGCCGAACCGCCGCGGCGTAGTCTCGCCAGTCCTGCCGTTCCGCGATCGGCTCATACGGAAGAATGGCCACAGCGACGCGGGGCAGCATCGGATCACCTTTGCTGCCCCGCTGGTTTGGGCTCCCCTTGGTTCCGTCCGTTGCCCGAGGCGTCGGGAGCAGACTCCGCACCGTTTCGGCAGTCCCCCTCATGCTGCCTGCTCCGTTTCATCCGCCGACAGGATCGCCAGTAGTTCACGAATGGCTATCTCCGCTTGCTGGGGGACCACGCCGTTCCCCGCTAGCTTCAGTTGCGCGTTAATCGGCAATCCGGAAACAGAGGTAATCCGTCCCGGGATACCCATCAGCCATTCCCCGAAGGCCGGCGAGACCTTCACGCCCCCTCGCGGTCCCCGTGTCGATGGATGCGGAGCGGGCACGCCAAGGCTTTGTTCCCATCGCCGGATGGCGGGCTCGTACTGTTTCCAGTCGGTTGGTTCAGCCTCCACCGGCCATAACCTCGCTACCGCAGTCTGAAGGTTCAGGCCGCCCTCTCGGCCTTTGTGCCACGGCCCGGTTGACATGTTCGCGTGAGGCGACGGCAGTAACAGCAAGTTCGTACACCTCGTCTTCAAGGGTCGGGCCGTGCCCGCCCGCCTTTCTCTTTTCCGGAAGTTGCGGCCCTCCGTTCGCCCCAAGGTTGCTAGTCGGTGTTTTCAGCAACGACGAAGAGACGCTTTCGGAGATGGGGAGCACCGGCTTCGGAAGCGGAAACAACTCCCCACGCGAAGCGATACCCCATTGCGGAAAGATCTGCGGAGACAACGTCGAAGCCTCGCCGGAGGTGTCCGGCGACGTTTTCCAAGACGACGTAACGGGGTCGAAGTACGCCAAGGGCGTCCGAGATCCAGGGCCAGAGGTGACGGGGGTCTTCCGTGCCAAGTCGTTTACCCGCATTCGAGAAGGGCTGACAGGGATAGCCAGCCGTGACGATTCGTACTTTCGGGACCTTGGTCCAATCGACTTCGCGCAGATCGCCAAGGTTCGGCACGTCCGGGTGATGATGGCTCATCACCTTTATGGGCCCGGGGTCTATGTCAGACCACCATTTCAATTTGTCCCCGAACACAGATATGGCGGCCAAGTCGAGGCCGCCATATCCGGTACAGAGGGAGCCGATTCCTTCCGGCTCCGATAGATCCAGCTCGATCACAACACAGCCTTCAGCCGTTCAACCACGGTGCCAACGGCCGCCGCGAATTCCCCGTATGGCACCTGGTCCAGCAGCCCAAGCGCCTCGATTGCCTCCTGGATCGCCGTTGCCCGCGTCTCGTCGGCCGGAGGCAGCGGGGCGGGCGGCTTGTCGTCCAGCGCCGCGGCTGCCTCGCCGAGCGCGAGCGCCAAGCGGTTAGCATCTTCAGCCGTGAGCCCCGCGATAAAGGCGCACTCGCCGTCTGAGACGTCTAGACTTACGTACTTCCGGAAGTCGTACTGAATCGCCTCGACCTCGAACGTATCCGACCCACCAAGCTGGTCCGTGGTCGTGAACTTCTCGTTGTACTTGGTTCCCATTTCTGATGTCCCCTCTCAGTGGATAGCCTCGAACCAGTTGTTCCCGGCGGGCCCGGCGTCCGCTGGAAATTCGATGTACTGCCCGCGCCCGTGGTCCGGCTCGTAACTTGTTTGCATTTTGCGAAGGATGTAGTCCCGGCACTCTTCCCAGTTCTCGCGCGGAATCGAGATCAACACCGCGTCATGAATCTGCGCTTTCACGCGGCGCAGAATGTGCACCGGCAGAGCTAGCAGGAAATCGCAGATGATCTCCCGCGTAGTGGACTGTCCGATAAGCGCGGGCGCTTGGGTGAACTCGCGCCCTTTCTCAACGGCCATGATCCGGCCCCACCCGTTGACGACGTATCCGTGCCGCCGGGCGAACTGCCGGATACGGTCCTGCCAGGCGACGAGTCCCTTAAAGGTGGCGTTCATACCGGCGCAGAACTCTTCCGCCGTTTTCAACGGCAGGCCCGACACCCGCGCCAGAGCCTTCGGTTGACCGCCGTAACCCCACCCGTGACCGAGCGGCTTTGCTTTCTGGCGATAGTCGTGGGTCACCGGGTTGTGCTTGTCGGTGCCGACGATGTTTTTGCCCCATGCGGCCCACGCGTTGATCAGGTGGCCGTCCGCGCCCTCTTCGAAACGCTCGGCGTACTTCTTGTCGCCGCTCTCCGCTGCTAGTGCCCGAGCGTCCGCATTGGACAAGTCGAACTCAAGCAACACGTCGTCTAGCGAGTCCGGCAGGTAATACGCCTTTTCGATTGCGCCCGGCCCGTTGTTGGTCCAGACCGTCAGCCCGGGTTTCGTTGTGGACCAACGGCCGGACCGCTGAAGCATCGTGATATCCGGGTGGACGAATCCGTCCGGGTACATCGAGTCAAGCGCGAGCTGCGCTAGCGACCGCTGCCCCTTCAGCTCCGCGAGCGCGGCACCCAGCTCCGCGGCTGGGGTGCCCTCGGTCAACGCCTTGAGCGTGTCGCCACCGAGGTTGAGCCCGAAGCCGACCGGCAACGGGTTGGCCTCGATCTCCTCGGCCGCCGCCAGGTCCCGGGCAATCCACTTGTCCCGGGCCTCAGCCTGTTTCTTGGTGAGCGGCTTGTAAGTCCGGTCCTCGCGTTGCCTGCCATTCTTGAGCTCGAACCGCCAGGTTCGCACCTTCTCCCGTAGCTTGGCCGCCTTCGCCAGGTTCTCCGCGCGCTTGGCCGCCGCGTTCTCCCACGCGGGCGTCTTCGGCCAATCCGGACGGGACTCCGGAGTAATCCCGTAGTCCGCCAAGGCTTTCAGGATCGCCGCTTTGCCCTCGGTGGTGGACCACGGTGCATCGCCCTCGGTCGGCAGGCCGTACCACTCGACAAGGTTTGCCATGATGACCGCGCGGCGCTCGGCCAGCTCGGCAACGCGCGCCTCCGCGCGTTCCTTGTCCACCCGCAGACCGTTGGCCGAGATGATCGCCTTGCGGCTCTCGATCCGCATTTCCCGCAGCTCGTAAGGGGTTAGCTTCCCGCACTTGAGAAGCGCGCGGCACACGGCCTCCGACGCGTCGACGTCGCCCCGTAGATAGTCCTGGAACCGCGGATCGTCTACCGGGATCTTGCCGAATCCATCGGCGATGCGGTCCGCCTTGCTCAGCGACGGGTCCCCGTACTCGTAGGCGAGCGCCTTGAGGTCGTGGGTTTTCCCTTGTACGCCAAGCTGGAACGCTTGCTCGTCCAGCCCGAACCACGCCAGCATCCGCTCGGGCTTGTCGGCGTACGCCGGTTTCCCGTGCCGATTGGTGTACTGGTACGGGGCCGGATTCCTAAGCGCCGCAAGGGTGAACGTATCGATCACCCGGCCCGCCTCGGCGAACTCCAGCGGCTCGTCGGACTTGGTGCCGAAGATGGCGGGCAAGTCGTAGCTGATGATGTTGTGCCCGATCATCCACCGAGCGGACCGGAGAACGTCGCGCATCTCGTCAAGGTCGGTGGTTAGGTGCACCTCGTCAGCCCCGGCCCACTTGTACCCGCCGATCCGGAAGAACCGTTCGGGGGGCAAGACGTGCAAGAGACTCGCGGAGTGCGTCTCGATGTCGAAAGAGACAGTTCCTTTCACGCCCTGCCCCTTCCCCTAATTGCCGTAGTAGATGCCGCGAACGATGCGGGACACGGTCGCCCGGTTGACGTCGAATGACGCCGCGATGGCCGCCTGCGTAAGGGAAGTCGTCTCCCACAGGCGGCGAATCTCGGCGACCTCGGCGGGCGTCAACCGCTTTCGGTTGGCCGTTTCCCGGTATGCGAGCGTCGCCCGCAACCGTCGGTTCTCGGCGGCAAGGTCAGTGACTCCGCGGACGAGTGCGGCAACGTCGGTCACTTGGCCTCCCCGTAGATCTCGGAGAGCCGGCGCAGCAGGGCGCGGCCCGCGGCCCACGTCAGGTGTGCCCGACTTCCGGACGAGTAGTTGCCGTCCGAGAACCGAAGCGACACCGTGACGGACTTGTCCCCGTCTTGGGTTTCGGTTTCGACGGCGGCCGTTTCGGTGTGCAGCACCGAAAGTTCCTTGTGTGACAAATGGTTTCCCCTCAAGCGATGTCAGGGAGGCCGCTTAGCTACGGCCTCCCCGATCGTTTGTTAAGTTAGAAGACGTCAGAAAGGCGGCTCGTCGTCATCGGCGACCGGGGCCGCCTCGGCAGGCCGCGGCTTGCTCGCTGCCTTCGGCTTGGCGGCCGTCTTCGGCTTGCTCGCAGCGACCGTGCCGCCACCTCGGTTGACCTGAAGGCGGACGTTCTTGTACTTCCGGCCCGCCTTGCTTTCGGACTCGAAGAACTCGACGCGGAACGCGTCACCGCCGATCATGCCCGCCTCTTCGACCCGCTCCAGCAAGATGCCCGCAGCCGGGAAAGTGCCCTTGGTGCCGTCCGGGAGATCGATGTCCACGTAGCAGTAGTCACCGCCGAACTTGGACGGCATCAGCTTGCTACGGCGGACGTAAGTCCCCTCGAACTTCTCGCCGATATTAGTGGAGAGCGTCTCGCGCTCTTCGTACTCGCCGTTACCGCCGACCGTTTCCCACGCCATTTATTTGGTTCCTTTCTTCGGGGGATTGATCCAACTCGCGTCGCACTGTCTGGGGTCCGGGTAGCGGACGGCTACGCACTCGAAGAGGTGCGAGACGCCGCCCGCTTTCTTCACGACCGTCTTGTACCGACGCTGTACACCGTGCTCGCACACCGGCGCTTCTCCCGCCCACGCGGGCGGTTCCACGCTGCCCGGGGGCTGACCGGGCTTTAGGCTTTTGGGTTGGTCTCCGCCGCCTTCACGTACTGTTTCTTGTAGTACGCGTCAATGGCGATGGCCTGTTTCATGAGGGTGGAAATCTTGCCGTCGAAGCTCTCGATTGCGAACAAGCCAGCGAGATAGCCCGCCGTGCCCTCGGCGACAACCCAAGGGGCCTCATAGCCCCCCGTAGCCTTAAAGGTCACCTTGACGTTGCCATTCGGCAGTTCGGCCAACTCGGGCCCTCCCTCTTTCTGATCATCAACCGGCACGTCTCGTGCCGGAGGTTCTTCGCTAGCCGGGCGCGGCTGACCCGGGTTCTTGAACGGGTCCCACTCCCCTTCGCTCACGGCTTGCGCCCTCCTTTCTTCGGGCCGTCGTGGTCGGCCGTCGCCTCACGTCGCGCGGTGTTCATCTCGCGAGTGAGCGCGTCCCGGGCACGCGTCAGCTCGACCCGGTACGCGGCCTCTTCCCCGTGGACGTAATGCCGCACAAGGATTTCCGCGTACCGCGGGTTGGCCTCGCGGAGCCGGGCGAGCCCGGTCACCAGGTCCATCCGTTCCGCGTGAGTCTCGGAGCCCGGGGTGTCCTCGGCGTCCGCGACGTTTTCCTTTCCACCGGACGCGACGAACCAAGAGCCCGCCCGGGAATCCGGATCGAGCACGTTGCCGGCGTTCTCGAGAATCGCCCGGACCTCGTCGGTGCTGTAGTGAAAGTTGCCACGGAAAGCCTCGTAGTCAGCGCGTTCCTGCCGCGCCACCTGGTCGGCGATGCGCCCGAGGACCTTGCGGCGGTCGTCGGCGTCCATCGCAGACACGGTCGCCGTGCGGTCTTTCTCCAGAAGGTGGACCCAGATCTCTTGCTCGACGTCGTCAGCGCCGACGACGCCGTCCCAGCTACGCGCCGCCGACCGCGCGGCGCGCTTGACCTCGTCTACAAGTGCGCCATGTTCCGACACTTTCTATCCCCTCTGATCGTTTGTTAAGTTACGAGACCTGATAAGAAACCCCGTCGACCTGGAAACGGCCGCCGGTGATTTCGATCGTGTCTACCTGAACGGATTTCTTCGCGGCCCGCACAATGGCGAACCCGGATTGCCAGTTGGCGGTAGCGCCCTTGAGGTAATTCGCGCGCTTCATGTCCATGACGTTGCCGACCTCGACCCCGGTGAGGGTCTTCTTGATCTCCCCGGCGTAGCCGTACGACTTGGACACCTTGCCGAGTCGGTGCGTGTGCCCCATGATGACGGAGCGCCCGAACCGTTCGGCCGCCTTGAAGGCGGTCATCCCGGAGACCTGAGTCAGCCGGATTCCGCCGCGGTGCCCGTGCGTCGAGAGCCACCCCGGGGCGATGTCGTGGAATTCGGGTAGCCGGGTGAATTCGTACGCGTCGAAGCTGAGCAGCGTTTCCATGTGGAACGCCTTGGTCCCCGAGAGCGCCGGAGCGTACTTCTCCAGGTAGACCCGAGGGCGCTCATCGTGGTTACCCTCGTGAATCCCGACCGGCCCGGAGTACACCTCTCGGAGCGGCTCGGACCAGTCGCGGGCAACGATCTCCGCGTCCCGGTAGACGCTGCCCTCGAATTCACCGCGGGTGTCCTTGTTCCAGCGCGACGGCTGGGGGAAGTCCGCAAGGTCCCCGATATTCACTACGGCGCTCGGCTGAAAGTCGCCGATAAAGCCGATGAGCGCCCGGAGCGCTTTCCGATTATGATACGGAATCTGTGCGTCCGGGACTACTACGGTAGTCGTGTCTGACATTGCTTGCCTTTCCTAGCGGAACACGCCCCCGACGGCTCGATCGGATACGTAGACCGGAACCCCGTTGGGGCCCGGGACTACGTGCCCCGTCCATTGCCGTCCGTCTTGGCCGTCCTTGTCTTTCAGCAACTCGGCCGTGAATTCGCCGTGCTCTTCGCGCTGGACAAGCATCACGTAGTTACTGGTGCCGTACAGTGCCGCGTGGTTGCCCTCCATCTGGTTGGGCGCGGCCGACTTGCTGTGATGGGTGCCGATGACGAGTGCGCCCGTGTACTGGGCGACGTCGTTCAGCGCGATAAGCGCGCCGTTCGCGCCCGCGTTCTTGTCGAATTCGAGCGACCCCGCGACGTGCTTCACCATGTCCACGGTGACGACGCCGAACCCCTCGGCCTTGACGTACTCGGCGAACTTCTCGACGGATGCCGGGTTGTCGAGCGACAGCCCGCCTTTCTTCCGGACCGTCACGTCCACCCGCGTCCCGTGGTACGCCTGCCAGGCGCGGAACCTCGACGCGACACCGTTTGCCGACTCCGCGGCGAGGTACAGCACCCGCGTACGGTTGAGCTGGTGCCCCATGAAGGCCCCGCCCGTGTCGAGCTGGCAGGCAAGGTCAATGAGAAGCGCCGATTTACCCGCCCGGCTTGGCCCGTACATCATCATGAAGTCCCCGCGCGGGAACATCTCCGGGACAACCCATTGCCGGCCTTCGTCTTGCCCGTCGATCGAGACGACGTCGGCCCCCTCGTCTACCTTTGGTGCCTCGGCCGCCTGGTGCCGCCGGAGCGCCTCGGCCTTGACGCGGAGCCGTTGCAACTCGTCGGCTACGGCCCGCTCGTACGCTCCCTCTCCGTCGTCCGGCTCCCACGGCTCGACTTTCTTCAGCGCTGACCGGATCGAGTTCTCCGCGTCCTTCGGGTCGCCGGTCCCCCGGTCCCTGAACGCGTCTACGAACGCCGCGGCGATCTCGTCGTCATCCTGACCCCGCCCGAGACAGACGGCCGCGTACCGCATCGAAAGCGGCCCCAGCTCATCCCAGCTACCGCCGGGCGGGAGATCCCGGACCCGCTGTAGCAGCTCCCCCGGATCGCTGGGCAGCGATCGGCGGTGGCCGTACGTCTGCTCGCGCTCCCGGAAAAACTCAAGCCACTGTTCCGAGATCACCGGAAGGTCCTCCGGACCGACCCAGTCATCCCCGACGAATCCGTAGACGTTGTCGCCCACGGCGGTCGGGTAGGCGAACAAGATGCCGCCGACGCCACGTACGTCCACCTCGGGAACCGGGATGTCCTTCTTGGTCGGTGCCGGGTGGTCCGGGTGCGCCCGGTACAGCAGGTGCCGCCCGCCGGAAGGCGTCATGGCGACCATGGGCGTCGGGTCGAGCTGGACTCCGGCGGCCCGAAGGTTGTCCATGCCCGATTTCCCGTTGCCCTGGTCGATATCGATCCCGACGACGCCGGACAGTCCGGTATTGATTGCGACGCCGGAGAAACCCTCGAAGTGCTCCCGGATCTCGTCCGGCTCCGTCGGGTACTCCGCGCCCTTGGCCGGGTCCCAAGCGCCCCCCTTGAACGAGGGGCGCTTTTTCCCGTCTACGTAGGACACATTGACCGGGTACACCCGATACCCGAGCGCCGTGTACCTGACTGCGGCCTCAGCGGCCGGGTTCATGGGTGCCCCCTTTACTTGGCGTGCTCGGGCAGGTCGCCGTACTCGACCGGTCGGACGCCGGACGACGGTCGTTCGCACGTCTCCCGGGTGGAAACGGCCGGGGTCCAACGGTCTCGCGCGTAGCTGATTCCGATACGCTCACCGCGGCTGCTGCCGGGCCGGAATCGCCAAATCGTCAGCCGACTGGAGAAGTAATCGAACTGCGGCGCGCGCTTGTTCCCCGCGGAATGGCTGGCCTCGGTCACCTCCTCGACACGCTCGGACCCGTACAAGTCGGTGAACGTCGGGTAGAAATAGGACGGACGCCACCCGGACGCCGGGGCCGAGTACTCGGCCCCGGCGTCCGGGCCTGCCCCGCTGACCACTCGGTACAAGCCGCCGCGCTCGTGCTGAAAATAGCGGTACATCGTTCGTTCCTTTCAGTCGTTGGAAGACGCGGGCAGAAGCACGTAGACCAGGGCCCCGAGACCGACCAGCGGCCAGAAGCCCAGCGAGAGACCGAGAATCGCCACGATGCCCCAGACGCACAGCGTCTTTACCGCGACGTTCAGCACCAACGTGGTACAACCGGCGGAGATAACCTCGACCTTGCTCATTCGCTCCCTCTCACGAAAAAACCCGCCTCGCGGGCGGGTTCTGTAGGTAATCCTGTGCGCGCCATAGCGCGTGTACGTCGTCTCTCAGATGGCCGAGAACGCCTTTGTTGCACGAGCCGCACAGCAAGCCGCGAACGCACTTGCCGCACGAGACCGGGCCGGAGCAGCACGAGTGATCGTGGTCTACCGCAAGGCGTTTCGTCTTCCCGGTCGCCCGCTGGCAGATGGCGCACGCGCCGTCTTGCGCCCGGTACAGCTCTTGGTACTGCTCTTCGGTGATCGAGTACACGCGCTCGATCCGCTGCGCCTGAGCCCGTTCCTTCCGGGCTTTCTTAACCGCCTTGTGGTGGGTGTAGCACCGCGGGCCCGGGTAATCCGCGGGCCGAGTGAGCGGCAAGCCCTCGGCCGCGCAGTCCTTGCACGGCTTGCCGCTACTCCTCGACTGCGGCATTGCGGACGCTTTCCGGCACCTGTTCCGCCGGAACCGCGGCGAAGTTGTCCGGGTCCGTCAGCTCCTCAATCGTGCGCGAGGAGGAGTGCCAAAGCACGGGACGACCGCGCTCGTACAACGATTCCGCCTTTCCGCTTGCCGTCACCCGGAAGTAAATCCGGTAACCCGGGGTGTCCGTGTCGTGGAAGTAGCGGTACTCCGGGGCTGCCTCGGTCGGCTTGTCCAGCGCGGCATCAACGCCCGCGGCGAACGCTCGGAGGCCGAGCACATCGGGCCGAGTAAGCGTGGAATACCGCTCGGGCACCTCGACGCCCCGGTAGGTCAGGTTGTGATCAGTCATCGTTGTTCCCCTATCTCAGTTGGCGTTCAGGATGCGGAAGGGGACGTCACGAGACTGAACCTCGCTGACATGGCGGTCCGGCCAGAACGCCTTCAGCCCCTCCGGGCGGTCGACCGAACTCTTTTCCCAACCGTTCCGATCGCCCCAGACCTCAAGCTTGCCGCCGGAAAACCGGTACCAGGTCCCGAAGCCGTAGAGGCCGCCCGTGACGCGGAAGTACCGCGTGTTCGGACTCGTCGCCTTGGAGGCGTTCCGGATGTGCTCGGGCACGTCGACGGATGCCACCTCGAAAATCTGCGCGGCCGCCCGGAGGGCGTCGACAGTGACCGACGCGGCTCGCCACTGCTTATCCGACAGCGAGTAAAGCTCCGTCGCGCCGTCCGCGGTCCGCCAGTAGTGGTGCTGCCCGCTCGCCCGCGACCGCGACCGGGTACGGAAGTAGTGGTACTTCGGCGCGGGCGGCCCGCTCACCGGGGGCGCGAACGCGAACGGGTTGGATGCTGCGAACAGCGCGGCTCGCTGAATGGGCGTGCGATCGTTGATCAGCCAACCGAAATTGGCGCTCCGCGCCACCGACCGCGCCTCGATCGCAGCATCGACACCGCGCTTGAACCAAGCCGCCTCTTGGGTACCGAGGTTGTTGGTCAGCCCCTCCGGAACCTTGACACCCCGGTACGTCGTCTCGAACTTGTGCGTCATCTTCTCCCCTTCGGTCTTCGCGATCTTCGCGATCTTCGCGAGATTGTCAGCCCAGTGGTTGTAAACTCCGAGGTCACCGTCCCATCGGACCATTACCGATCGCGAGGACCGGTGACCGATAACGGTCCCGGCCTCGCCAGACGACCAGGGTCCTCGGCGTTCCGGGTTCTCTTTGATGAACCGAACACGGTCGCCGACCGCGAAATCGTTGGCCTTGCTGAGCATTCCCTCATTCCTCTCTATCGGGTCGCTCGGCCGCCCACCAAAAAGCGAACGCGAGCACAAAGAAAACCGCGAATACGGGTGTCATCGCGGGTATCGATCGCCGGACCGGTACGCGTCGTAGTCCTGGCGGGAGACGCACACGCTCCCCGTGTCCTCGCCGCTCACGAGGTCGAGCCGCCAACACTCCGGGTCGGCGTACTCCACCGGGTACGAAAACGTGCATGACGCCTTGGTGTCGTACGCCATGCACTGAGACACGTAGTAGCTCGATTCGGGTTCGTACGCCTTGCCGGTCACGGTTCCCGAGGTGATCGAGCTACACCCGGCAAGCAAAAGGGCCCCTACGGCGAGGGGCCCCACAATGATTCGTCTCTCCACTTACCAACCTATCTGATCGTTTGTTAAGTTAGCGGGCAAAAAAAGGGCACGCGTTCGCCACTGGGCATCTTTGACAATGGTCCCCAATAACCGGGTCGAACCGCTCCGCGGTGATGTCCTCGTGCAACCGGCCGAACTCGTCGGTTACGCGTTCCTTGGTCCAGTCGGTCACGTCGAACGTCCGCACCGGGCGGGCAAACTTAGCCAGCCAATACGAGCCCTGATCGGACTTCAGGCCCCATTGTTCCTCAAGGGCGACTTTGTACGTCCCGAGCTGAAACGTATCCTTCGGCGGCTGACCGGTCTTGATGTCCCGCGCCTCACCGTTAACCACCTGGTCGATATAGCCGATGATGGACACGCCGTCTAGCTCGATATCGAACCGAAGTTCGATGGCGGGCGTGCCGTCCGGGGTAATCCAGATAGCCTCGTCTTTCCCTTTGCCCGTGTAGTACTCGATGTACTTGGCGACCTGCTCCAGGCCGATGCCGAACCGGCGTTCGATGTCCGCCGCTCCGCCGTACGGACCCGAGCTGAACCAATACTCAAGGTTCGGCGTCTCCTCCATGTCCTCGGCCAGCGTCGCCGCGTACACCCGGGCGAACTCGGCTTGCGCGTCGGCGACACTGGCCGTCCGAACCGACCGCTCCCAGAACTCAGCCGCCGCGTGGACGGCCGTCCCGTGAGCCAACCACGCGGCCGGACGCTGCCACGCCCGCACCTTTCGCTGTAGGTACCATTGTTGCGGGCACTGCCGGTATTGCTTGTGCTGACTGACCGAATACCTAGGCCGCTTTACACTCGCTTCCGTCATAGTTCCTCACCTCCTCGTCTACACCGCGACTGGTGCGGCACCTGTGCCCCACACCGCTTCCCGGGCAAGCCTGGAAACTTCGGTAGACCGTGGTCACAGCTCGATTGAAAAGGAAACTCTCGTCTTCCCGCTCGCCCACCAGGACAAGGCTCGTGCACGAGTTTTCAAGTATCTTGGCTACCGGAGCGAAAAGAGGGTCGCCCTCTTCGCACAGAATGGAACGATCCACGATAAGCAACCAAACTCCGTCGCCTTCTTTGGTGGCGTTGATAACCCCGCGTTCAGAGACGACGGTATCCCCAGTCATTTCTACCCCTCGTACACCGGCCGAATCTTCGGCATTTTCCACAACGTGTAGTCTCGTGGCGTCATCTCCGTATGCTCGTTCACGCGGATAATGAGATCCCCGTCAGCTTCGGTGCGCGGTACGTACCTCCACCCACCGCCAGCATTCCCCGGTCCCGGCGGTATAGACGGGTCAAACTCGACTACTACGCTGTATTCCTCTAACTCTCTGTAGAACAGGCTCAGACGCTTGCGCTTGTCCCTCGTGAGGTCCTTCTCCCCGTTCTCCATGTACTCAAGGTGATTGAGAAGCTTCCGGTAAAACGGGGACACCCTGTATTGCCGATCCACGCTCCACGGAACCGTCTCCGTTAGCTTGTAAGCCCCTTTCGTAGGGGCCGGAGGCCCCGGCTTCTTAAGCTTCTGGCTAACAGCCGCAGGGCTCACGTTATACATGCGCGCAATATCGGCTTGTTTTATGCCAGGCTGCTTAAGCAACTCGACAATTATTTCCCGGGTAAGATCGCTGCGTGGCATTGGGCCGCCCTCCGGTTTTGGTGCGCCCTACTTTACAGACGATCAGAGCGTCGTCAAGCGGCCGACCCGTTTAAACACCCCCTCTTCGGCCAGCGAGATCCACGTTAGTTGAATCTGAAAGTTGTTCACACAGTGTTGAGCGTCACCTAACGACCGAATAACAACGCGTAACGTCGAACAGGTGTGCGACCGATGTAACCGGGTTAGCGAGGTCTAGACCAGCGGCTAAAGATCCCCAGGCCCAGCGCTGTGACCTGCATCGTTACCGGGTGACGGTAACGAATCGGCCACTACTCCGGCGTAAACAATCGTTAAAGGTCACCCGTTTGCACCAGGGTCTACCCGTGCCCGGAGGGCAATGCCCGGGGCAGTTGCCGGCCTTGACGGGGTCGGGGGAACCCGCGCGGGTCAGCTGTCATGCGACCCGGGTCACTTCCGCATTCTCCCCGCGGATCGCTCGCAGAAGCGCCAGCGCCCGCCGTTCTCCGGCCGTGAGGTTCACCGGTTCGCCCGCTAGATGCCGTTCCAGCGCCACGCGGTCAACCCACACGTGATCGGGCACCCTCGGCGGGCACGGGCCGTATTCGTTCTCCAGGCCGTCAACCGGGACGGCCGCCGTCTTGTCGGCATGGGAAGCGAGAGCCGCGCGGAGCCCTTGTGCCCGTTGCACGCGGCAGTAGCGGTGCCCGTTGGCGTCCCGGGCAATCAGGTGCGGCCCGTCGTGGGTGCACCGCGGCTTGCGCCGTGCCGCCTTGCTCTCGTTCTTGCACGTCCGGCAGTACGGCCAACCGCCGGGCGGCTTGTGCCAGTTCGGCTCGTGATTCCGCTTGCAACGCCGCTCGGCCGTGCCGCTCATGCGGCAGCCTTGCCCGCGTAGTCGCCTCGGCGCGCCTCGCCGATCTGATAGCCCGCCGCGGCGAACTCCGCGTACTCGCCGTATTTGTTGACGCGGTAGTACCGGCCGTCACAGACGGCCCATATCGCTTTACTCCCACCCCACGCGGGCGCGTCGGCCCACACCTCGAACCGCTTGCCGTCCACCTCCAGCACCGAACCCGGCTTGCCGCGCTCCGGCGTGAACACACCGTCACCCGGCTTGGGTCCCTTGAACCCGCGCGGCTTGGTCGGCTTGCGGTACTTCACCTTGGCCGCGGTCTCGAGAATCGCCGCTTGTCCGGCAAGGATCTTGGCGTACGGGTCTTTGGTCCAGTCCTCATCTGGTGGCAGGGCCGGGAACCCGAAGAGGGTCCCGTTGACCTCGTGCCACGTCTTCTGAGTCACCGCTTCCCCTCCAGCTCCGCGGCCTCTTCCCGGGCGCGCTTCAGCGCCGTTCCCCAGGTGTGTCCGATGTCCTGCGCGGTCTGCGCCGCCTGGAAAACGTCTACCGCGTCGTCGGTCATCTCGATGGGCAACCGGTCGCCCATGTACAGCGCGCCGATTCCGGCGAACCCGGCCGCGTCCATGGCGCGGAGCTCGTCCACGGTTACCCCGGCATAGGCCAACGCAGTGCCGACCAGGCACGAGGGGCACCCTCCGCGCTGGTAAGCGCAGACAGGAAGGTTACCCTCGTAAACGCGCTGGTACTCGTAATCAGCGCCCTTTTCCTTCACAGCGCGCTCCAGAAGCTCAAGCGCCTTAGCTACGTCGATCATTTTTGCTCCCGTGATCGTTTGTTAAGTTTGTGGGCCTAAAAAAGGAGACCGACTCAAAGCCGGTCCCCTAACATCCGCTTATTCGGTCTTCCAGTTCGGCGCGCTCGGCCATAGCCCGGAGCAGTTCCGGCGTGAGGTTCGGAACCTCGGCCAGGCGGCGCAGCAGAGCGGCAACCGCACCGCTCCCGCTGAACCGGCCCGGCTTGTCTCTGGCGTTGAACGCGACCAGACACAGCCGATCCGCCAACCACTCAGTCTCATTCTTGGCGCCGAACTCGGGATCGAAGAACTCCCCCTCTTCCACGGTGTACGTGTCGATCGGGTAGAACGTGCCCCGCGTCGGGTCCTTCCGTGTGGTCGCCTTGACCACTCCGGCGTGGTCGCCCCGAACCGCCCACACCCGGTACAGGGTCTTGCCGTTGCCCTTGAACACATGAGCCCCGACCCAGATATCCGCCGGGGTAGCCGTACGCCGAACCATCATGATCACCATGCCCTCTCAGGTGCTACCAACAAATCAAATAGCTGTAGTTCCCGATGTTCATTACCTCAATGCCCGGCAGGTTCGACGCGAGGTCGCGTCCAAGCCGATTCGTATCCCAGTAGTGGACCGAACTATGACGACGCCCATCATCGAAAGTTGTAGTTGAGGCGCTCAAGCAGTAGGGCACGATCGACCGGAGGATCTCGGTCAGCTCGTCGTCGCTCAGCCCGTCCGCCTTGTGGGGCACCAGCTTCAGGCACCTCTTACAGGTCACCTCGGCGTTGTCGTGAAGACGGGCATTCTCGCTTTTGCCTTCATTGCTACAGAGCGTCGCATAACGGTGGCGGAAGCCGTAGTACCTCGCGTGATGGACCTTGCTGTTACCGTAAGTGAGTGTCTGCATGATCTTGCCCCTTTTGCTCCTAAGCTTTTCGAGTGCCACCCGAGGGAATCGAACCCTCACGAGCACCACAGGGTGTCCGCTGTTCGCGGTACCACACAGAGCCTGCGGAAGTCCCGGCTACCAAGCCGATGGCTACCTATTCAGCGGGCGCTATCTGTCTCCCGACAGTCGCCGCCCCGCTCGCCCCCTCCGCGAAGTCCCCCGGGTTTCTCAGGCCCTGGTAAATGCTTCTCCGCTTTGGCGACGGTTCCCCGGTGACCGTCGCTGCTTCTACCTCGCGGCGCAGTCCGTGTCTCCGGTTTGCCTGGCCTCTCGGCCTGACACGAGAAACTTAACAGACGATCGGATCGTTTGTGAAGTACGAATATCGGAGACTCCCCCACGCGGGGGATAGTTTTCAGCGTTTACGCAGGTCGCAAGCTCGCGATTCGGCACGCCTCCGCGCTTCACGGGCCGCCGAGAGCGACCGCGAGGACCAGGCCGAATCGGCCATACGAGTGAACTGGGTCACCTCGTGTTCCACATTGGCCGTTGGAACAGTGTCTATAGGATGAACACAGCGAACACAGCGCTTGCTAGCCGTGTTCGCCGAGGTCAGCACAGTTAAGCCGTCGGCGTCAGCCGAACGGCCAAGGTTGACTCTCGTTAACTAGGTTTCCGACCGGGTTCGAGCCGCTTCCGCAGTAGCCGACGACCGCCAGCGTCCTCCACTCCGCTGGTGTGCCAAGCGATCGACGGTATCCCCGTGCTCCCCGGTCGGGTTCAGCTTCCGTCTGTCCACCGTGGACTAAGAGTTATCGCACCACCGAGCTGACAGACGGATGACAACCCCCGGTCATCGTGGGTACCGAGCTAGCTCCCCGCGCTGACTGGGCACCAGCCATAAACGAACCGGCCCGCGAAGGCCGGCCGGTCGGCTAGGTGTACGGCAGGGCTGACGCCCTGCCTCCCCTACCTACTCCCCCGGAGGGATACCACCGTGGTCATCTGCGTCTGCCTCTTCGGTCGGGAGGTCTTCTCGTTCAGCCTCGCCCGCGAGGACAGCTCGGTATCACTCGCGCTCGGGTCGGTTGCCGAGCTAGCCGAGGATGACGACCGGGACGACGATGTCCCCTGCGGGTTCGCCCTCCCGTGAGACCGGGCTACCGGGTATGCACGGTGGCCGGGTGCCCAGAGCTAACCGAGCGCGGCGGCCGATGTCAGGACCACCGAGCACAGGCAGACAGGGCACGGGGCACCAGCGCTGCCCGCGGCTACGGCGGACGCGGGCACCAAGGCTTCAGGCGTGCGGTGCTCGCTCGTGATCCAGTGTGCGTGCTGTGCCGACGCAGACGCTCAGCACACGCGGACCACTGGCCACTGAGCAGGGATCAACTCGCACTCAAGGGCCTGGACCCCAACGATCCCGAGCGCGGTCGAGGCTTGTGTCACTCGTGCCACTCGCGGGAGACCGTGCTGAACCAGGGCTCGAGTTTCGGTTGACAGGTCACCAAGCATACCGAGCGGTCCGTTTCTCGCTCACGGATTCGTGATACCTATGGGGGGTAACCCCTTCGGTGATCCACTTCTGGACCGCAGGGGAGGTCTCTCCGCGGTCCGTCAGGTTCAAAAGGTGTCCCTTAGATAACGGCCGCGCGCTGAAAGCGCGCTGCGACCAGGCGTAACCGTCGTTATACAAGCTAGCCGGTGAGAAAAGTGGCCATACCCAGCCTTCGGGCGTAAGCGGCTTGGTGCCTTCACGCTTCAGATCCGGCGAGGGTGGTCCCGCCGATGAACCGGGACGCGGGTCGCTCGCCGCTTAAACGGGCCGCGAGGTGGGATGCCCTGAAAGTGCCAGCACGTCAGCTGGCCGCCTCGCACACAGTCGTAGGACAGCCACGAACGGCACGGCCGCGTCCGCTTGCTCCGTTAGCTCAACGGCCAGAGCGCCCGCCTGTCGAGCGGGAGGTTACGGGTTCGAATCCCGTACGGAGCGCAATGCCCTTCTAGCTCAACTGGCTAGAGCAGCCGACTCTTACTCGGCGGGTTCCTGGTTCAAGTCCAGGGAGGGGCACTAGCGAGAACCGGTCGGGCTCACAACCCACGGGTGGCGACTCCACTTGACCGCTGACCGGCTCTCGCCCTGGTGGTCTCTAGCTCAATTGGCAGAGCAGCGGATTGTTAATCCGCCGGTTCTTGGTTCGAGTCCAGGGAGATCAGCGCGGACGCCCGTCCTAGGTATCGGGTGTCTAGCTCACCGCGCTATGTACCTCGACGCGGGCTAAAAGTATCGGGTTTCATTCGGGCGTAGCTCAATTGGCAGAGCAGCGGTCTCCAAAACCGCCGGTTCCAGGTTCGAGTCCTGGCGTTCGGGCGTAGCGGTGTGTGTGGGTTCGAGTCCCACCGGTTGGCGAAAGCCTTCTGTAAGCCTCAATCGGCAGAGCTACCGCGTTAGCAAGACCCGTTCCGCTGCCCCCGGCAGTCCAGGGCGGGTCGCAAACGTGCCGGGGTCGCTACCCGGAAACCCCCGACGCGAAGGGGCGGGCCGGGATTCGTTGACCGGCACACGCGGTTGCCGAGGCTGGCCTAAGGCTGACACCGGATAAAGCACTGGGGTGGGTCCGGAAACCCGATACTCCCGCGCTCGCGGGTTCGAATCCCGTCCGCGTACCTCATTCCAACCCAAGGAGGCCCCGTGCCCAGTGGTGGCGCACGCGCGGTCTCCGGACCGCCACCCGATCCCAATGCTCTCCGTCGCGAACGTCCTTCGGACGCCGCGGGCTGGACCACGCTCCCCCGCGAGCCTGAGTATCAGCCTCCTCCGGAATGGCCGCTTATTCAGGCGTCGCCGCGTGAGGTCGAATTCTGGCTAGACCTGTGGCAGCGACCGCAGGCGATCATGTGGCGACAGCTCGACCAGACGATTGAAGTCGCGATGTTCGTCCGGAAGCTTTGTGAGGCAGAACTGCCGAAGGCGTCCGTAGAGCTTCAGAAAGTCGTCCGGCAGTATCTCGATTCCCTCGGGCTCTCCGTTCAGGGAATGCTCAGAAACCGGTGGAAGATCGAAGAGGCCGAAACCGGCCCCGCTTCCACGGAAACCAAACCGACCCGGCCGTCCGCAAAGAATCGGATGCGGGTCGTTAAAAACGACTAATCAGGGGGATCACGGTGGATGAGTTCACCGTGGATTTCCCTACTCTGTGGATTGTTCCGGACTGGATCGAGGCTCATTGCCCGGTCCCCGACCGGGACTCCCGGGGCGCTCAGCTTGAGCTTTACCCGTGGCAGCTCTGGTGCCTGGCGAACCACTACCGTGTGAAGCCGACGGCTGAGCGCGGGCAGCTCGCCCCAGCGTTCTTTTACCGCCGGTCGCAGATCGTCATGCCACAGAAGTCCGGCAAGGGCCCGTTTGCCGCGGCGCAGACAATCGCGGAAGCCCTCGGCCCGGTCGTGTTCGACGGGTGGGCCGCGGGCGGTGAGGTTTATGCCTGCGCCGACTGGGGTTGCCCGTGCGGCTGGATGTACGTCTACGAACCGGGCGAGCCAATGGGCCGCCCGTGGACGACGCCGCTGATTCAGCTTCTGGCCACGTCGGAGGATCAGGTAGACAATGTTTACCGGCCGCTGAAAGCTATGTTGAAGCTCGGCCCTCTCGGCGATGTCTGCCGAGTCGGCGAGGAATTCACGCGGCTCCCCCGCGATGGCGAAATCACGGTCGTTACCTCGTCGGCGCAATCGCGCCTCGGTAACCCGATTATCTTCGCGGTCCAGGACGAGACCGGTACCTACACCAAACAGAACAAGATGGTGAAGGTCGCCGATACTCAGCGCCGCGGCGCGGCTGGTATGGGCGGCCGGGTCATCGAGACCACGAACGCGTGGGACCCGACCGAGGAATCCACCGCGCAGCTCACCCATCAGACCACCGTGGATGACGTTTTCCGGTTCTTCCCGCAAGCCCCGGCGAACCTGTCTTTCAAGAACAAAGCCGACCGGCGGAAGATATACAAGGTTGTCTACGCCGGTTCGAGCCACATTGACTTTGACGGCATTGAGGCCGAGGTCGCCGAGCTGCTCACGCGCGATCCCGCGCAGGCTGAGCGATTTTTCGGTAATCGGATTACGGCTGGTACGGATACGTGGCTGGATCTCGCCGCGTGGGAAAGCCACAAGGCTGACCGGGTCGTCAAGCCGCGCACGCGGATCGTGCTCGGCTTCGACGGTTCGGACGTTGACGACTGGACCGCGCTTCGCGCCGAAACCATGGACGGTTTCCAGTTCACTCCGACGTACGGGCCGAACGGCCGTAAGACGATCTGGAACCCTGCCGACTTTGACGGCCAGGTGCCGCGGCTCGAAGTGGACGCCGCGGTACGCGAGTTGTTCGCCCGGTACGACGTTGTCCGGATGTACTGCGACCCGCCGTACTGGGAATCCGAAATCGACGCGTGGGCCGAGAGCTTCGACGCCAAGCGAGTTATCCGTTGGTACACAAGGCGTCCGGCGCAGATGCACGACGCCGCGGAGCGGCTGAAGACAGACGTCTTGACCGCTGACTCAGGCTTCACTCACGACGGTTGCGAGATCACGACTGCTCACGTCGGGCATACGCGCGCAGCTGCGCGCCCGGCTGACCGATACGTGCTCGTGAAAGCCAGCGACAAACTCAAAATCGACGCCTGCGTTACGTCCGTGCTGACGCACGAGGCCGCTGGCGATGTCCGCGCGGCGGGTCTTGCCGCCAAGAAGCGGAACTACTTTTATTCGGCTTAGGAGAACAATGGCGACGATGGAACAGGCCGTCCGCCTGGTAGACGCCCTGGAATCGGAGCTACTCCGCCGCCAGACCTGGACAGATCTTTATGAAGGGTACTACCGCGGCGATCAGCCGCTGAAGTTCGCGTCAGACGAATTCCGCCGGTTTCACGGCGAGCGGTACGCGGGCTTCGCCGACAACTGGATTCAGGTTGTCGCCGACAGCCCGGTAGAGCGTCTAACGAACATCGGCATTCAGCCGTACGACGAGACGGAAGCCGATAAGGAATCGTGGCGGGTCGCCCAGGTAAACGGTTTCGAGGCTGACTCCCAGCTTGGCTTTCTCGGCGCTGTCACCGCGGGCCGGTCGTTCGTGCTCGTCTGGGGCGACCCGGACGACGACGAAACGCCCATCGTGTCTTTTGAGGACGCCGGGCAGGCCATCGTCGCTTACGAACCGGGCAGCCGCACCAAGCGCCGCGCGGCGCTCAAGCGTTGGCAGGATGGCGACTCGGTTTTCGCGACGCTGTACCTGCCTGACGAGGTGTGGAAGTTCGAGCGCCCGTTTACCCGGATGACCAAGAGCCCTCAGGAGTCCTCGGTAGACGAGGCTTTCGACGGCTGGTCTCTCCGGGAGACCGCGACTGAGAAGGGCGTCTTCCCGAATCCGTTGGGCGTTGTGCCCATGGTCGAGCTGCGTAACCGTCCGATGCTCACCGGCGATCCGATATCGGACGTCGCCGGGGTTATCGCGATGCAAGACGCGATAAACATGCTTTGGGCGCATTTGTTCACCGCGTCCGACTCCGCGGCCTTCCCGCAAAAGGTGTTGCTCGGCGCGGAGCGCCCGGTTGTCCCCATCCTCGACCACAACGGTCAGGTTGTCGGCGAAAAGGCTGTCGATCTCGCCAAGCTCGCGGTTGACAAGGTCCTGGTTTTCGAGGGCGAAAGCGCCAAGATCGATGAGTGGTCCGCGGCGAACCTGAACGCGTTCACGGACATTATCGAGGTGGCCGTAGGCCACATCGCCGCGCAGACGCGGACGCCCCAGCATTATCTCATCGGCAAGATGGCGAACCTTTCCGGGGACGCCCTGATTGCTGCCGAAACCGGTCTTGTCCAGCGCACGCGGGAGAAACAGCTCTGGTTTGGTCAGGGTCTCCGCGAGATGTACGCGCTTATTGCGTTGGCGCAGAACAACATCGCGAAGGCGAAGGCGCTCCGCGCAGGTCGAACCTTGTGGACCAACCCGCAATTCCGCTCGGAAGCTCAACTCTCTGACTCGCTGCTCAAGGACGCTCAGATGGGCTTCCCGTTCGAGTGGCTCGCGGCGCAGAAGGGGCTTACGCCCCAAGAGATCGATGACGTTCTGGAGATGAAGAAGCGCCAGGCCGCTATGGACCCGATCGCCGATTTGGCGCGCGGCTTGACCCCGGAGGACAGCTCGAATGCGTACGCCTCTGGAGATAGCTCGCCGTCAGGCCGCGGCCCGGCAAGCGTTCGGGCTCCGGGTAACTCGGTCCCTGCTCGGCCTGTGGTCGCAGGTTGACCCGCGCTACGTAGAGGCTTGGGCGGACCATTTGCCTCGGGCGTTCGCGATCCTCTCGGCCGCACAGATGACAGCGGCGAAGGGCGCGGACGCCTACGCCTCTAAGGTCCTGTCGGCGCAGGGCGTTTCGCCTGAACCGGCGGGCACGGTCAACCCGAGATCTCTGTCCGGCGTTGCGTCCGACGGGCGCTCGCTCGCTGGTCT
The DNA here is from genome assembly GCF_042647905.1 of Amycolatopsis halotolerans. Classification (NCBI taxonomy): domain Bacteria; kingdom Bacillati; phylum Actinomycetota; class Actinomycetes; order Pseudonocardiales; family Pseudonocardiaceae; genus Amycolatopsis; species Amycolatopsis halotolerans. Next base: position 198,924 of record NZ_JBHRWI010000070.1, on the reverse strand, counting down.
GCTCTGGACGCCCGCGGCCCATGCCCGCATTGCCGCCAGAAACGGGCGCACTCGGGCCGAACAACACGCCGCGGGCCGTGCGTCTCTCCAGATGCTCACGCGGACGCAAGTTGCCGATGCCGGCCGCGTGGCGGACGGAATCGCCATCGCGGCCCGCCCGCGCACGGGCTACGTGCGGATGCTGGTGGGCGATTCGTGTCCCCGCTGCGCCATCCTCGCGGGCCGTTTCTACAAGTACAGCACCGGCTTTAAGCGTCACCCGCAGTGCGATTGCACGATGATCCCTTCGACGGAAGACGTCGCGGGCGACCTAACCACCGACCCCCGGATCGCTTTCGATGCCGGGCGGATCGAAGGGCTAAGCGAAGCCGACACCCGGGCAATCCGGGACGGCGCGGATATCGCCCAGGTGATCAACGCCCACAAGAAAAACGGGATGTACGTCGCGGGTGGGCAAAAGTTCACCCGCATTGGCACGACCCGCCACGGGCTCGCCGGGATACGCCTCAAGGGCGCTCCCCGCCTTATGCCCGAGCAAATCTACCGCGACGCAACGTCGCGCGAGGACGCAATCCGCCTTTTGCGGTTGCACGGATATCTAGTCTGAGCAAAGGAATACGGACCGCAATGGCCGACACGACCACTCAGGAAAACACCTCGCCGGAAGGCGAAGAGAACACCGCGGGCACCGAAGAGGGAACCGACGCCACTCCGGAGGGTGCCGAATCTCTCGGGGACGCGGGCAAGAAAGCGCTCGACAGCATGAAGGCCAAGTGGAAGGCGGAGCAGAAGCGGGCGCGCGAACTGGAAGACCAGCTAGCGAAGGCGACCGCTCCCGCCGAAGGCGAAGAGCCGACCGCCGAGGCAATCCGCGCTGAAGCCGACAAGGCCGCTACCGCCCGCGCTAACGCGCGGATCGTGAAGGCGGAGATCAAGGCCGCGGCGGCGGGCAAGCTCACCGATCCGGCTGACGCCTTGCTCCACCTCGACATCTCCGAGTTCGACGTTGACGACAACGGCAACGTTGATGCGGAAGAGGTCGCCGGGGCTATTGAAAAGCTCATCCGCGATAAGCCCTATCTCGCAACCGCAACGGGGAAGAGGTTCGAGGGCACTGCCGACCAGGGAGCACGTCCCGGCAAGGCAACGGCACAACTCACCCGAGACGACCTGAAAAAGATGACGGCCGCCGAGATCAACAAGGCGCGCGCCGACGGTCGGCTTAACAAGATTCTCGGGATCAACTGACCTTTACCCGGCGGTCGCCGGTTTTTCAGAAAGGGCCGTAAATGGCTATCAAGAACTTTATTCCCGAGATCTGGAACGCTCAGATGCTCGAGAATTTCCACGAGTCCGTTATTGCGGCTGGCCTGGTGAATCGCCAGTACGAGGGTAACGCGACCTCGGGCAACACGGTGCACATCACCGGCGTTGTGGACGTCAAGGTCAAGGACTACAAGGCGAACGGTCGAACCACGTCCGCGGACGAGGTCGCCGACACCCGGGTCGATCTGCTGATCGACCAGGAAAAGAACTTCGACTTTTTCGTAGACGACATCGACAAGGCGCAGGCCGCCGGTTCGATGGACGCCTACACCCGGAGTGCGTCCGTCGGCATGGCGGAGGACGCGGACAAGTTCATTTTGGCTACGGGCGCGACCGGCGCAGGCCACGTGCTCCCGACTCCGACTACCGCTGTCAGCACCGGTGACGGAGCTTTCAACGTCATTCGCGACCTTCGCAAGACGTTTAACAAGGCGCACATCCCGCAGACTCAGCGAGTTCTACTGATCAATGCGGAGTTTGAGGCGCTTCTGGAAGATGCGTCCTCGAAGCTGATGGCCGCGAACACCGCGGGCGACACTCAGACGTTGCGTAGCGCCCACATCGGCCGCCTTCTGAACTTCGACATTTACAGCACTGAGAACCTGCCGAACACCGACAAGGCTCAGGCGCTGGCCTTCTATCAGCCCGCCATCGCGTACGTGTCGCAGATCGAGAAGACCGAAGGTCTTCGCGCTCAGAATAAGTTTGCGGACCGACTCCGCGGCCTGCACGTCTACGGCGGCAAGGTCATCCTCCCGGAGGCCGTCGCGGTTTGGACGAACGCCTGATGAAGATCACGGGTCCTAACGGGCTTGTGGTTGATGTCCCGGACGCCATCGCTACCGGTCTGGTTGGTGATGGCTCCCGGGGCTACTCCCTTGTGCCCGAAGACGAAACGCCCGCAGAGACGCCGGGCGGCAAGCCCGCTCCGCGCCGGCCGGGCCGTCCCCGCAAGACCGAATAGAACTAGCGGAGGTGAGCCGTGCTCCCTGACTTGGCAACCACGGCAGACCTCGAAGCCCGCAAGATGAGCACCGACGGCGCAGCCGCCTTTCTGACCGCCGTGTCCGCGGCGGTGCGGGACGCCGCGGGTGTCCCGATCACGCGCGGGACGTTCACGTTCGACGGCGGGGGCACGCCGGAGCAGTACCTCACGCTCCCGGCTCAGCCGATCGTTTCCGTTGACGCCGCGGCGATCGACGGCGTATCGGTGACGGACTACAAGCTGATTGACGGCCGTCTGTGGCGTCGGCTCGGCTGGTCGCACAGTTGTGAGCCGTCCGTCATCACGGTGACCCAGACCTGTGGTCTGGAAACGGTTCCCGCCGACATCGTGGACTTGGTTTGCTCACTGGTGGGTCTGGCAATGGCGAACGCCGAAGACGGCGGCTACAGCTCCCGGGGCGACCTGACGCAGCTTCGGATTGACGACTACAGCGAGGGTTACAACTCGTCCGCTTCCGGCCGACTGGCCGGGGTTATCGAGCTCCCCGACGCCACCCGCAACCGGCTCCGCGCGCGCTTCGGCAGTGCGGCCGGGTTCGTGGGGTTCCGATGAGGAACACCCGCGGGCTTGTCGCCCGCGCTCGCCGCGCGGCTGAATCGCTGATGCCCGATACGTGCGAAGTAGTTGCCGTCACTGGGAGAACCACCAATCCGGACGGCTCGGTGTCGCCGACGTACGGCCCGCCGGTCTACGCGGGCAAGTGCAAGATTCAGCGGCTGCGCGGCAGCTTCCCGCAGACGCCGATCGCTGGCGAGCACCTGTGGACGCTGGAAAGCCTTGAGCTTCACGTGCCGGTCAACGGCACGGCGGCTATCAGCGTGGACCATCGCGTCCGGATCACCGCGTCTATCGAGTCGGACAACGTCGGCAGGGTTTTCCGGGTCAAGTCCGACGACCGGAAATCGCTTCAGTCGGCTATCCGCCTACAGGTGGAAGAGGTGACCGGGTGAGCGTCGATTGGTCCGACGTGGAAAAGCTCGCCGAAGATTTCGACGTAGCCGCGGAAGACATCCGCAAAAATGTCGCCCCGGTCGTCCGCCGGGGCGCGGTGAACATCAAGAACGACATGCGGCGCGACGCGACCGGCCACCCGACGTATCGCCATTTCCCCCGGTCGATCACGTATGGCGAGATCAAGGGCGGGCTCGGGGCGGAGATCGGCCCGGACAAGGACCTGATTCAGGGTGCGCTTGGCAACCTGCTGTATTTCGGGCGGGAGGACACCAACGGTGTTCTCAACATCAACCCGCCATTAGACAAAGAGGCTCCGCGTTTCGAGCGGGCTCTAGCCGACGTCGCGGAGGACATCCTCTAATGATCCTCGAACACCACGACGCCATCCGCGCGCTTCTCGCGCCGCTTCCGTTCTACGACGGTCAGGTGCCGCCCAAGCCGACGTACCCGTATCGGGTCGTCTATTTCGACACGGGCACCGAGACGGCTACGAAACTTGAGGGCTCGTCCGACCGCGCCGAGTTCCGGTTTCAGATCACCTCGGTTGCTGAGTCGCCTACAGGCGTCGCGATTGTCGCCGACGCCGCGAGGAAAAAGCTAATCGACGTTGCCCCGGCCGTGCCCGGCCGCGTGTGCACCCGCATCGATCATGAGACCGCGATTCCCGTCCGCGCACAGGAAGAGGTCACCAACCCGAACACGGATTTGCATCCGATGTACGCGGTTGACACGTACCACTTCTCTTCTTTTGCGGACTGAAAGGAAACCATGGGCAGCGATTTCGTTCGTGCCCGCTGTCCGGAGACCGGGCACATTGCTGCCCTTCCCAAAGCGGCACTAGAACTCGGCCATATCGAGGGATGGGTTGCCGTGGACGGCCCCGTTCCCGACAGCCCTAAGCCCGCCGCTTTCCCCCGGAAAGCCGCGCGACCCCGCAGAAAAGAAAGTGAATGACCTATGTCTGACATGCTCACCGATGGTCAGATCCGCGTGCAGTTCGTTCCGACCGTTGCGGACCCGTCCGCGCCGACCGTTGCGGAGCTCAACGCGGGCGTTGACCTTTCCTGCCTCATCACCGCGGATGGCCTTGACGTCTCAGTGGACGAGGAGAAGATTTCGATCCCGAAGCTCTGCGACACCAGCAATGCCGAGGCCCCGGGCCGGGCGACTTACGGTGTCGAGCTGACGTGCGTTCGGAAGACCGACGTCGCGGAAGACAAGGCGTGGTCCACGCTTCTGCGTGGCACCAAGGGTTATCTCGTCATCCGGTATGGCGTTGCGTCCAAGACCGCTTTTGCGGTCGGCGACAAGCCCGTCATCTTCCCGGGTGCGGCTGGTGAGCGGAAGCTCCAGAAGCCGGAAGCGAACAACGCTGTGAAGTTCGCGAGCAAGTGGTTTGTCTCCGCTCCCCCGGCGTATGACGCCGCGGTCGTCGCCGGGGCGTGATTGCTTGCGCCCGCCTGGTCCTCGACTCCCGGGCGGGCGCATTCCCCCTCCGAGTCGAGCCCGAGTCGAGAGAAGACCAATGAGTATTGACAGCCTTTTGGCCGCGGCAAAGCTGCCTGAGACCACCGTTCGTCTGTGTCTCCGAAGTGACCTTCAGTCCGAATGGGAAACGCTCGACCGCGAGCTTTCCGCGCACCAGGCCGCGGGCGAAACCCTCGCGCCGTCAGACGCGGATATGGAGCTGGCACGGCGAATCAAGGCGCTTGAGGCTGAGATGACGGAGAGTACCGTTGAGGTGCGTTTCCGCGCGCTGACCCGTAAGCCGTGGCTCAAGCTGGTTGCCGACAACGCCCCGCGCAAGGATCGCCCCGCGGACCAGATCATGGGCTTTAACACAGACAGCATGTTTGAGGCCCTGGTACGGGAATCCATGGTGTCGCCGGAACTCGACGGCGGTCAGCTTGACGCGTTCCTGGATGTGTTGACGTCCAAACAGTTCGACCTCTTGGCCGATGCTGCGTGGAACCTCAACCGCAAGGACGCGGACGGCCCGGTTTTCAGCCAGGCCGCCTCTCGACTGATGCCCGGCTCAGACGAGAAGTAGAAGCGGCTGTACGACTCGGTATCTCGCCCTCGCGCTACGCGGGCGAGGAACCGGCCGAGGTCACCGAGTACGAGTACAACAAATCCGGTCGGCTGGTCCGCTCGGTCACTACTCGTAGTCCCGAGTGGACGAACGAAGACCGTTCCCTGGTCAAGGCTTTCCTCGAATACGAGGCTCTTACGTGTCGTGGTTGCGGCGGGTTCATCCCGGAAACCACGGACCCGGGCAACGAAGGCAAATACGAAGCCGACCTGCCCCACCGTTGCCACCGGTGTGACGCCCTGGGCAAGCAGCAAGAGGCGTACGCCGATGCCCCGCAACGAAGCGCGCTCATGTTCTGGCCGGTTCACTTGAAGGAGTAGCACGAATGACCGACCGGACAGTAAAGGTCATCCTCGACGCGGAGATCGCTAAATACTTCGCGAAAATGAAGGAAGCGGGGAAGGTCACCCGCGACCTCGAAAAGGCGGAGCGCGACCTTAAGAACTCCATTGACGCCGCCGAGGATGCCGCCGGTCGGGCCCGGGTTTCGGAAGCCAAGCTGGCAGAGGTTCGCAACAACTCCAAGGCGACCGTGGCGCAGCTAGCCGCGGCCGAAGAGGACCACAACACCAACCTCCGCAAGCTCGACGCCGCGCTAGAGAACTCGACCCAGGCCGAGAAGCGGTTCCAGGAAGCGCTCCGCAAGTCGTACGAGGAACAGCAAAAGGGCGGCAAGAAGACCCGGGACGAGCTAGACCGCGTCGCCTCGCGGGCCAATGCCCAGTTCGACGCGCTGAAGTTCACCGCGCTTTCTGTCGGGCTCCCGGCCGCCGCTGCCATTGGTGCGGCGGGCACCGCCGTTGCTATCGGCGGCATTGCTACCGCGTTCGCCGGACTCGGTGTTTACCTCGCCGCGCGGAACGACGATATCGCGAACGAGTTCACCCGCATGGTGAACAACATCGAATCGTCGTTCGACGACGTCGGGCAGAAGTTCGAGGCTCCGGTTTCCGACGCGATCGACGAAATCGGGCATTCGTTCGAGCGGGTGAACCCGCTCATTCAGAATTCCATGAGCACCGCGACTGCGTACGTCGCTCCGCTGACGCGGGGCGTGCTCGACCTTGCAGAGAACGCGATGCCCGGGTTCGCCAAGGCGACGGCCGCGGCCGGTCCGCCCGTCGAAGGTCTTGCTTCCCTGCTGTCGCAGACCGGTTCCGGGCTCTCTGATTTTTTCTCTGAGCTGACTAACGGTTCCGTTAGTTCGGCTCAGGGCATGAGCCAGCTCGGTGGCGTCGTTCAGCTTCTCCTAGGCCGTCTCGGCACCTTGCTCGCCAACCTTTCCAACATCAGCGGCGGCCCGCTCGGCGACCTCCGCGCCATGGTGGACAACGTCACGAGTGCGCTTATCAAGCTGACTCAGCAGGGCGCGGCGGGAACCGGGTTCCTCTCCGGCTTCACCTCGTCTGCCAGCGGGATGCTCGCCATTCTCAATAGCGTTGTGTCCGTGTTGAACTTGCTGCCCTCCGGCGTGACGCAGTTCGCCGGTTCGCTCACCTCTACCGCTATGGTCGCGTCGAAGTTCGGGCTCGACATCGGCGAGGGGTGGCGGGGACTGGGCGACAAGGTCCGGGCGGCCGGTACCGACCTGACCGGTACCGCGAAAGCCAGCGCTCAGGCTAAGTCCGCTCTTGGTGGGCTCGCCTCCGGCGCGGTGCACCCGGCGGCTCTGGCGGTCGGAATCCTTAGCGTCGGCCTGGATCTCCTTGGCCAGCACCAAAGGGAAATGGCGCTCAACGCGCAGAACGCAGCTAACCGCGTCAATACCTTGACCGACGCCCTCCGGGCGTCCAACGGGGTCATTGACGAAAGCGTGCGTTCCTCTGCGGTCAAGACGCTCAGCGCGTACCAGGTCTTGGACGAAGGCACCCGGAACCTGATCCAGGACGTTACCCACCTCGCGGGCCCCCAAGGGGCACAACAGCTTACGGACGCGTTCCTGGGCAACGCGGCGGCCGGCGACAAGCTGAAGGCGACACTTCAGGCGATCGTCCGGGACGGTACCGACACCGGCAAGGCCGCCTATGGCTCGTACGGTCAGGCTCTCGGCTCGACTGAGAAGCACATGACGAACGCCGCGAAGAACGCTCAGGACCTGCTGAACATCATGCAGGACAACGCCGGAACCTTCGCGAACGCCGCGGACGCCGCGCGGGCGGAATCTGCTGCCATGCAAGGCGCGGCGGACGCTCACAAGACGCTTTCCGACGGACAGCGAGCGGCGGACACGACCACTCGATCGCTGGCCGACGCGTTCGGCACGTTGGCCAAGTCTGGTGGAGACGCAGCGTCCAAGGCGAATGACTTGCTCCTGGCGGTTCGGCTGCTGCGCGGCGAGACACCGAGCGTCGAAGAGGCCACCAAGGGGTGGAACGACGCTGTCCGCGAGGTTGAATCCAGCCTCAAGGGGCTGAACCTCAAGGGGGTCAAGGATGGCGTTGTAGACGCCACGGGCGCTATCCGGACGCAAACCGAAGCGGGCTCGAAGCTGTACGACACCGTTCAGAAGACGGCGCGCGCGTGGGCGACTCAGGCTCAGGCGTGGCAGGACGCGGGCGTTCCGGCGGACCAGATTCAGACCCGCTTGTCGGGGATGAACGACGAGTTTGCTAAGCAGCTCAAGGCGGCCGGGCTCACCGAAGCTCAAATCAGCAGCCTGACCCAGCACTACGGGATGATCCCGAAGGACATCGTTACTCAGCTCCGGCTAGAGGGCAATAACGACGCCTCAACCGAGCTTTCGGGATTGCTCGGGAAGCTGAAGGAATTCCCGGACAGCAAGGGTATCCAGGTTGACGTAATGTCCGACGTCGCACGGAAGACGTTGCTCGACCTCGGGTATCAAATCGTCCAGTTGCCGAACGGGAAGTTTCAGGTTTTCGCGAATACCGACGAGGGCCGAAAGGGCCTTACGGATTTCAAGAAGACGATCGACACGACGTTCGGGACCGTGCACATTCAGGCGGAAGACGAACCCGCGGAGACGACGGTCACTGTCTGGCAGAAGCGCACGAACGGCACCACGGGGTACACCACCCTGGACTGCCGGGTAGACCCGGCTAGCGGCAAGCTCCAGTACTGGACTCGCCAAGCCGACGGCACCCACGCCTACAGCACGCTAGACACCCGGATCGACCCGGCTACCGGGAAGGTTCAGGCGTGGGTCCGGACAGCCGAAGGCACGTGGGGATGGACCACCCTCGACGCGCACACGGCCGCGGCTGAAGCCGCCATCAACGACGCCGCGCGTCCGCGCAGCACCACGATTACCGTCAAGTACGACGTCCGCGGCGCTCCGACGCTTCCGCGCGGAGCCAACCGGGCGGACTTCGCCGCGGGCGGTGTCGCCGTGCCGATGGCGTCCGGTGGCGTGCTCGGGCTCGCGAGCGGGCAGCAGCTCAGCCCGATGAGCCCCATCGCTCAGCGGGTCGCCCCGGCCACGTGGCGCATCGTGGGCGACAACCTCCGGTATCCGGAGTACTACATCCCCGCGAACGGGTCCGCTCGCTCCCGGGCGATCCTGGCGCAAGCCATGGCGGACCCGGCCCTACAGTCGGACGTCACCAGCGGCCGGGCGTGGGTGGGCTCGATGGCACCGCGGATCGTGATCCCAATGCAGTCCTCGGGGTCGAGCGACGTCCCGGCGCAGGTGCTCGCAGCGTTCTCCGCGCAGCTTCAGGCGGCAGTGGTGACCGGATTCTCCCAGGTGACCATCAACCTGGACCCGCGCGGAATCTCGACTCTCGAGACCCGGGGCGCGGCGCTGAACTCGGTCCGCTAGTCAGCGGTAGCAAACGAACGCCTTCGCGTTGCCTACGATCCCCGACAGCTCGGCCTCGCTGAGCCGGTCGTAGGCAACGTGATAGCCCGCCATCAAGCCGCGGGCCGCTCCGATCGGGTTGTCCGTGCCCTTGATGCTCGCGCACATCTCGTCGGCGAAACCGGCCGAGTTGACGATTGCGGCGCTGTACTCGCCGAAGCCGGGGCGCAGCAACTCGTTTGCCTCGGCATACCCCTGGTAGTCCCGCCCGGTCGCTACGGCCTCGACCGTTGCCGGTTTGCCCGGGGCGGCAATCAGCGTCGCCACGACCATGACGGCCGTCCCGCCGAACATCACCGCGCCGGCCGCCAGGCCAGCCAGCGCCCGCACGCGCACTCGTTCCATGTCTCCCCCTTCGCACTCCCGCCCGGAGACGTTACCCCGCATCCATCACGAGGAGATAGCCGTGACGGCTCCGTACCACCCGTACTACCTCGGCCCGGCAGGGGCGCTTACGGCTATCCCGCTGGCGGAGTCCGTTACCCCGGACATCATTCCGGTACAGGCGGTCAATTCGTCCATTGACGGAACGGCGACGGTCGAGCGATTCGGCACTAAGCGATCCTGGAAACTCGATTACAAGGGCCTGACGGAGGACCTGGAATCGATGCTCACCATGGCGCTCTCCGGCGCTCTCGCCGGTCCGCTTTATCTGGTGGACCCGCTGACTACCAATCTTCTCTCCCCCATTGTCGCCACGACCGGATCCGCCCCCGGGCGGAATCCGTTCACGACTTCGGCACCCGGGCTCAGCGCGGACATCGTCGCCGCGGCTGCGCCGTTCGCAGTCATGCCGGGTCACCGGAACCAGCTCACGTCGGTGAACGCCTCCGGCTCGACACAGATCCTGTCGTCTCCGTCCGTTCCGGTGCGGCCCGTCGTCCACACGTTTTCTGTGTACGTCAAGGCATCGGCGAACGCGTCGGTCCTGCTCTCCGATGGAACCTCTGTGATCGGCGCGGGCAGCACGGGAACTCCGTCCGCGTGGACGCGGGTCACGGTGTCTGCTACGTCGTCCTCCGGCGCACTCGTCCCGATGTTCTCTGTGCCCGTCGGCGCGACGCTCCAGGCCGCGGCGCTTCAGCTTGAGGCGGGCGCGACCGCTACCCCGTGGCGGCCGGGCGGCGGAGTCTGTCGGGTCTACGTGTCCTCAATGGACCGCTCTTCTTTTCTATGGCCCTACCGCGATAACGCGGTCACCATCTCGGAGGTCTAATGCTCACCCTGCCCGCATCTTTCCGCGCGGCGGTTGACAGCCTCGAACGCTCCCCATCGGTCCGCGTGGTGTGCGACTGGAATGGCACAGGCCAGTACGACCACCCGGAGTCCGACATCACTTCGATGGTGGCCAGTGTCAAGCTCAACCGCGGCACGTCGACGTATTCCCCGGAAGACCTCAACGCAGGCGGAAACGGTTACAGCAGCGGGGAACTGACGCTCGAACTCGGTGGCGGGGACGGCTTCACTGCGTACGAACTGTTCGCCGGGCCGACCTCTCCCCTGTACGGCAAGGACTTGACGAATCGCCGTATCGAGGCGTTCGCGGTCTTCGCTACCTCGGCGGGCGCACAGGAACAGCGGATCTTCTCTGGCTTCGTTCGGGAGTTCACCGTGCGCCGCAAGGCGCGGACGGTAACCCTCGTTGCCAACGATCACCTCGACATCTCGGACGACAACGTCACGCTCCCCCTGTGGGCCGTCGGGACCAACTCCCCCTACGCGACTTGGGATTCCGGCAACGCCAAGGCCGCGCGCTCCATTCTGCTGTCCTGGTGCTGGGAGGAAACGTTGCGCCAGGCGGGCCGTCTGATCGCCCCGCCGATTCGCACGGACGCTCAGGCGCACTGGTCTATGTCCGGTTCGCTTCTGCCGTCTGTCGGCCGCCTGGTGGACGGCTGGGCAACCGGTCCGTTCGTCAACCTGCCCGCGTTCGAGCCGGAGTTCTACGAGGGCACTGCGCCGTTCGGTTGGGGAACCGCGCTCACCCCGGGCGACGTTTCAACCGCCTTGTGCACCACCAAGAGCGCGATCGTCGCCCCGACGTCGGCCAACCCCGGCAACACTCCGACATCTGTCGGGCTGTCCGGCTGGTTCAAAGTAAGCCCCACCGGCGACGCCGGTACCGTGTCGAATGTCCTGCTGTACCTGGAAAAGACGAACCTCTTGGACAACGTCAACCAGCAGGACAACCGGATGCGGCTCGCGCTCGCGGTCGGACAGGATGGCTCTATGGCCGCTGCCGCGGTCTCCGGTCAGCCCGCTAGCGGTAGTCCGACGTTCCGCCGCGCGGACCGGTCCACCAAGGCGCTCACCGCCGGCTGGCACCACTACGCCGCGGTGTTCGACCTGTCCACCACGATCGCCATCACGATCCAGATCGACGGCGTCACCGTGTCCCCGACGTCAACGGGCGGCACCGCGAACACGTTGGACTTCGCGGCGTCGGGCTCAGGCGGCTATCCGGACGACGCCCGTACGAACCTCGCCCGGTTCGTCGGTTCGCTTCCGTCGCACCACGTTTCCATCTGGTCGGCACCGACTTCAGTCGGTGCGGCCCGGTTCGTCCAGCCCTCGCAGATCACGTTGCCGAAGCTGCCCAACGGTTTCCCGATGGTCCAGCTAACCCGGTCGCTGACTGAGCTGTCCTGGATTCCCGATGTCCATTCGGTCGGCGCGTGGGAGTCGCTGAAAGAACAGGTAGGCGCGGAGTACGGCGGGCTCTGGATGGATTGCAACGGCACGGTTCACGTCGCCTCGCGGGCAACAATCTCCGCGACCGCGTCCAACTCGATCGGCCCGAACACCCCGCAGTACGACGATTCCGTAGTCGGTGAGATCGAGCTGACTCCGCGGGCAGACACCAAGCGAAACTCAGTGACCGTGCCCGGTCGCTTCCGCAACGCGGTTGAAACCGTCGTGTGGCGGTCGCAAGGCGCGCTTGACTACCCGACCGGGATTAACCAGTCCTGGAACACGTCGTACCCGCTGTCGAACGTCACCGCGGTTGTCCAGAAGCTCTCGACCGTCGGCGTCACGCCCCCGTCCAACACCGACATCGTGGACGTCCGGCTCTCGACGGCTTCGGCCGTCAAGCAATCGGACAACAGCCAAGCCGCTTGGCCCGGCTGGGCGTTCAACGTTCGCGGGTACGACGGACAGCGCGGCTTTACGTTGTTCGGGCAGGGAAACACCACTGAAGCCGTCTTCATCGGGTCGTACGCGGGCGGGCAGCAAGCCAGCATCCGCGTAGCCGGGCGGCAGTACTCCGACGTCCAGCTAATCCAGAAGACGCAGACAGCCCAAGCCGACGCGGATATTTACGGCACCAAGTCGTACAAGCTCCCCGAGTCCGATTGGCGGCAGACGTACGCGTCGTGCGCCGCGCTCGCGCTCAACCTCGTGACCTCGTACACGCACGGGCTTATCCAGATCTCGAATATCACGCTCCCACACGATCCTTCGCGCGAACTGTTCGACGTCATCGGGCTGACCGGAGACGCAACGCTGACCGGCACCATCACGGCGCAAATCGTCGGTATCGACACGACGCTTTCTACCGCGGGCTTCCGCGACTCGCTGACTTTGATCGTCCTTGCTGCGCCCGGTTCGGCTCTGTGGGACTCGGTACTCCAGGGATGGGAATCGAATTGGAATGCCTGATACCGCTGCCGCGGAGCTAGCTCCGGGCGACCCGCAACCCCCAGAAACCTACGGCGACCCGGGATACCTGCTTATCCCGGGTCGGCCTTACCCGGAGGAACCCAGTGACGTGGAAGGCAATTGACCACACGGCCGTAGACCGGCCCGAGGTTTCCCGGGAGGCGTACGGCTATCCCACTGTGGACAACCTCAACGATTTGAACACCCGCGCCATTGTTCTTGAGGGCCGAACCCTTGACGGCACAACGGGAAACGCGGCGCTCGGTTCCCGAGTGTCCGCAGTGGAGTCGGGCAAGGTCCCGACCACGCGCACCGTGGCGACCTCGGCCGGCCTTCAGGGCGGCGGGGACCTCTCCGCCAACCGCACGATTTCCCCGGTCTACGGCACCGCGGCCAACACGATCGCCCAGGGCAACGACGCCCGGATCGCGGTGACGCAGGACGGGACCATCGGAAACAGCGCGCTCGGTTCGCGGGTTTCCACGCTCGAATCCCGCGGCGTCGCCCCGAAGCTCTACACCGGGGCGTGGGCGGGGGCGACCTCGACTACGGACGTCACACTCGGCGTCGGCGCTTTCAACGCTTACTCCAGCTACGTCACGTGCTACACCGTGACCATTCCCGACCCGGGGTACGCGTACACCCTCACGATGAACGCGGGTTTCCCGATCCAATTCGGCGGCACTACGGCCCGATACGGGTACATTTCGTTTGTGGTGGGCGCAGCCACCAACACGCCGTCCTTCATTTTCGACGTGGGCTATATGCCGGAATCCTGGACCGCGTTCCAGATCCCCCAGGTAACCGATACGACCTCGCGAACCGGTGCAACCACCGTGTACATGCGCGGCATTTCCAATACTCCCGGAACCTTGGCCAAGAGTACCCGCAACTGGTGCCAGGTGACCGTCAACCGAGCCTAAGAAAGAGCACGAATGGCTAAGACGCCTTGCTATCCGCTGAACTGGTTTGAGGTGTGGGACGGCACTAACCTCCCGGAACTCGCCGAGTTCCTCGGCGTAGACACCTGGACCACCGACGCAGGCATGTACTACGGCGCTCAGGGCGAAATGTACTGGGGGCCGTTCCCGATCGGGGCTCACTTTGTCCGCGGTGCAACCCGCGCGGATTTCCCATCGGAATCCGATTTTCTCCAGGGCTACGGCACTACGCCTTGACACGAACGGACACCAACGTGACTCTCCCCCAGTTCCCAGACGAACCCAGCTACTGGCTGCGCCGATTGTTCGAGGCCGTGGACGGCATTTCAAAGAAGCTCGACGGGCACGCGGAAGAACTCGTTTCCCACCGTGCCGAGATCACCCAGCTTCGCAAAGAAGTCGATGAGCTGAAGGCCGACGACGAATCCGGACGGGCGCTACGTCGGGCAAACGCGATGTTCGTGCTTACCACGGTTATCGCTATCGCCGCGGTCGTCTTGCCAATCGTCAAGCCCTAAGGAGTCCCGTGGACATCACTTTCGCGGTTGACATCAGCCACCACCAAGACAAGTCGCTGAGTCTCGCACGCACCCGCGCGGACGGTTGCGAGCTGGCAATCTTGAAGGCGGGCGAGGGTTCGTCCTTTGTAGACCCTGACTTCGCCTCGAACCTCCAAGAAGCGCGCGACGCCGGACAACTGATTGCCGCCTACTGGTACCAGCGCGCCAATGCGAGCGCCGCGCAGCACGTAGCAAAGATCAAGGCCGTTGTCCCGCGCGACGTCGCGGTCATCATGGACGTAGAAGCCAACGGCGGAAACGTCGTGCTGACTCGCGAGATTCTCCGCCTTCTCCAGGCGGAGGGGTACCGCACTCCGTTCGTGTACATCCCGCGGTGGTACTGGCAGCAGCTCGGTTCCCCTTCGCTCGCCGGCCTTCCGCCGCTCTGGTCCAGCCGCTACCCAGACAACCTCGTCGGCACGCTCTCTAGCGAGTGGTCGCAGGTTCCAGCGTCCTACTGGAACGGCTACGGCGGAGCGGAAGTCGGCCTACTCCAGTTCACCAGCTCCGCCCGTATCGGCGGCTACGCCCCGCTGGACGCCTCCGCGTTCCGCGGCACGCGCGCGCAGCTCGCAGCGCTCATCGGCGGCTCCGCCGCCCCGCTCACCCAAGAAACCGAGGATGACGACATGGCAGTACAGGCTAAGGCCACTTGTGAGCCGGACGGACACGGAACCCTTACGGGCGACGACTTTGTCTCGGTTCCGTGCAACGGGAAGGGGGGTTTGTTCATCGGCACCCACTACGGCCGCCGG
The DNA here is from genome assembly GCF_042647905.1 of Amycolatopsis halotolerans. NCBI lineage: Bacteria > Bacillati > Actinomycetota > Actinomycetes > Pseudonocardiales > Pseudonocardiaceae > Amycolatopsis > Amycolatopsis halotolerans. The sequence continues at coordinate 183,810 of NZ_JBHRWI010000070.1, read as the reverse complement.
GTCAAGATCCTTGGCGTCACGGGCATCTGTGACACCGGTGCCAGCCCGCAGTACAAGGAAATCAAGATCGCCAACTACATTGACCCGGACAAGCCGGGTCCGGTGGGGCTCCCCAGCGGCATCCGCACCGTGAGTCTTCGGTACGCGGCAGATCACGAGTTCACTGCGTGGTGCGCGTGATGTCCAAGTACTCCAAGCTCGTCGGCGCGATCGTCGGCGCTCTGACCTCTGTCCCGATTACTACCCTCGTCCCCGGTCTCCCGGCCGCGTGGGCAACCGTCATCACTGGCGTGCTCGCAGCCGTAGGCGCGTGCGTCGCGCCGAAGAACACCCCGTAACGCAAAGAAGCCCCCTCCTAGCCGTCATGGCCGGGAGGGGGCTTTTCGTCGTTTCAGCGCGGTCAGATCATCCAGTGGGCTTGCAAGAACTCGACCCCTACGCCCAAATCGTTGAGCGCGCCGACGATGAAGTCCAGCGTCTCAGGCTTCCGCGTTAGCCTTGTGGCGTCTGGAATGACCACTTTGTCACCGCGCTGCACCATGTCGACAAGCCGCCGGAACTCGGGGCCTGGCATCCCGGTTGACCGTACGTCCACTTCGGAGAATATCTCCGTGCATCCCACGGCCTCCAGCGCTCTCCTGAGCCGGAAAAAGTAGGCCGTCGCCAGCGGTGAACCGGTGTCCCGCGCGTACCCGTAGGTTGTCATTCCGCGCCACCCGTCGACCCGAGGACCGCTTGCACTTCATGGTAAGACATGCCGTCTTTAATGCGCGGTGCCAAGTCGGGATTGATCGCCCGAATTAACTCCGGCAGTTCCCCAAACGTCACGCTCAATGAAAGCCCCTCCCCCTCTGGCTTCCGCGCTTCCGCGCGAACCGAGTGTTCCCGGAGGAACATGTTTTTTCCTTGCCCTGTCAATGAGTCCCAGTGCTCGCGGAACGTCTTGCCGGTTGCCTCGAACCTGTAACCCGCGGGCCGGTAAGGCAACGCGGCAAGCGCCTGCCTCCGGTCCTCCAGCGCCATCGCCCGTACCTCCAGCCTGACTCGCGCCGGGCCCGAACGGAACGCCCCGGTCCCGATGAGCCCAGCCACGTCGATGAGCTCCGCCTCCAAGTCCGCCAGCTCAACCGCGTGATCTTCGCCCGGGTCGAAGATCTTCCGCGTCATCTGCACGTCGCCGAAGTCGTCCATAAGCTGGCCGGTGACGAAGTCGTCCGCCTGCCCGACCTCGATCGAGGCGTTGCCACACGCGGTCCCCAGCGACGCTGAGACGCACCGGTAGTAGACGTGGGCTCGCCCCTTGTTCTGGTACATCCGACCGCCGCAGACCCCGCAGTACAGGACGCGGAGAAGCAACGCCCTGGACTTCTTGTACGGCGTCCGTTGGCCCGCCCGGTCAGACAGGGCCTGCTGTAGCCGTGCGAACGTCCCAGCGTCGATTAGAGGGGCAGAACGCACCACGGGTGCGCCGTCGTCGCCCCGGAGGACTGAGCGGTCCGTGTAGACCTTCTTCCCGCCCTTCTTCTCGGACTCCGAGAGAACGACATGACCAAGCAGCGTCGGCGACTGCAGGGCGCGCACGAGGTTGCTGGTCCTCCACAGGGCCCCGGTCGTCGGCTTGCCCTGCTGCGCCCTGAAGTGGTCCTGCGGGGTCGGCACCTTGCGCTCATTGAGATCCCGGCAAATCGTCGTCGGCAATTCGCCGTCGAGAACCCGGGTGACGAGAGATCGAGCCAGTTCCGAGGTAACCGGGTCGTGTACGTACCTCCACTCGCCGTCGACCTTCTCCGGGCGGTACCCGAAGGGCGGGTAGCCGCCCCGGTATTTGCCCGCCCGGATGTTGTGCGCAAAGGTCTGCGTGGTCCGCTCGGACGTTGCGTCAGACTCCATCTGAGCGAACACGCCTACGAAGATCGCCAACGCCTGCCCGATCGAGGTGGACAGGTCGAAGTGAGCTTCGGTCGCGGATATCAGGTTGACGCTGTTCCGCTCGGACCACTCAATCATCTGTGCCAGATGGACCACTCGACGGACCAGGCGATCGACCCGCCAGAAGACAATGACGTCGTATTCGTCCGCTCGATCCAGCCACTTCTTGAGGCTCGGCCGCTCGAACGGCGACGTAGTGCTAGCCGAGACGTCTAGGTCTTCGGCGACCCCCACTACGGTCCAGTCACGATCCGCGCAATAGCGCTCGCAGACCCCTAGCTGACGTTCAGGGCTCGTCGTCTCGTCTGTCAGGTTCGACAGACGGACTACGATCAAGACGCGGGTCATGTTGACCACGATACCTCCGGTGTGAATTCAGCTCTCTGGACTCGTCCAGGAAAAGGACGCCTCGGTGGGCGCGGCTGATGGCACCTGGAGCCGCCAGGCCGGTGCCTCCGCCGATGAGGGCTGGTGGGCTGATCGAGTGGTGTGGGGCGACGAAGGGCGGGACGGTGACCAGGGGCGATGACTTCGACAGGGAGCCGTCTACTGAGTGGATGGCGGTTACTTCCAGGGATTCAGCCGGGGACAAATCCGGGAGCAGGCCGGGGAGGCGTTTGGCCAGCATGCTTTTGCCTACCCCGGGCGGGCCGGTCAGCAGGAGGTGGTGGCCGCCCGCTGCGGCTACTTCCAGGGCCCAGCGGGCTTCCGGTTGGCCTACTACGTCGGCTAGGTCGGGGACTGCCATCGGGGCAGCCGGAACCGGCGCGGCGGGTGGTTCTAGGTCGGCTTCGTCTTTTAGCCAGGCGATCAGTTCGGCTAGGCGGGTTACGCCGGAGACTTCCAGGCCGTCCACTAGGGCGGCTTCTACCAACGATTCCGTGGGTACTACGGCTCGTTCGTGGCCTGCGGCTTTGGCTGCCAGCAGGCCGGGGAGGACGCCTCGGACGGGGCGGATTCTGCCGTCCAGGGCCAGTTCTCCCAGGAGGATGGTGTGCAGGAGTTTCCGGGCTGGGACGGCGCCGATGGCGGCCAGGACGGCGGCGGCGATGCCCAGGTCGTAGCCGGAGCCCATTTTGGGCAGGTTGGCGGGCGACAGGGCCAGCGTGATTTTGCCGTCCGGCCAGGATTGGCCGGAGTTGCGGACGGCGGAGCGGACTCGGTCTTTTGCCTCGCGCAGGCCGGCGTCGGGAAGGCCTACCAGGGTGACTCGGCTGAGGCCGCCGCCTAGGTCGGCTTCGATTTCCACTACTCGGCCTTCTATGCCCAGCAGCGCGACGGACCAGGTTTTGGCGTGGGGCATCAGAAAGCTCCCACCAGGTGGCGCACGACCGGGTCTTCGCCGGCTGGGGCGTAGACGGTCACTACGTCGTAGCGGATGCGGCACCAGCCGACTCGATGCTCTTTCAGCCAGCGCATGGCGGCCCGGTGGACGCGGTCGATCTTCTCGGGAGTCACCGACTCGGCTGGGCTGCCGTATTCGGTGCTGGAGCGGGTTTTGACCTCGCAGAAGATCACCCGGTCGCCCTCGGACAGGACGAGGTCCAGTTCGCCTTCGCGGCAGTGCCAGTTCCGGCTGAGCAGGACCATCCCGGCGGCCTGCAGGTGCCGGGCGGCGAGGTCCTCGCCCCAGCGGCCGAACGTCCGGCGCCAGGCCGCGCCGGGGTGCGGGCCGTCGTTCATGGTGTCCCCCTCGGACAGCGTGAGCACCGTCGGTCACGGTGCGTGTGCTTTCACGATCGCAACGTGATCGGAAGCCGCGCCAGGGGGATTTCGGTCAGCTGTGGATAACCGGGGGGTTGTGGATCGAGGCCGGTCCGCGAAGGCACACCGCGGCGGAATTGTCGGGGCGGTGTGCGGGGGCGGAGACGACGAAGGCCACCCGGGCAGGTGCCGGGTGGCCTCGTGGGTGAAGCGGGGGTCAGCCTGAGAACGGGCCGTCCTCGGGGAGCCGCAGGTCGGGTTTGTCGAGTTCCTCGACGTTGACGTCCTTGAAGGTGATGACCCGGACGTGCTTCACGAACCGGGCGGGGCGGTACATGTCCCACACCCAGGCGTCCGACATGCGCACCTCGAAGTACACCTCGCCGCCGCCGTCGCGCACCTGCACGTCCACTGCGTTGGCCAGGTAGAACCGCCGCTCGGTCTCCACCACGTACGAGAACTGGCCCACTATGTCGCGGTACTCGCGGTACAGCGAGAGCTCCATCTCGGTCTCGTACTTCTCGAGATCCTCTGCGCTCATGAAATCCGCGCCCCTCCTCGCGTTCGTCCTGCTCCGGCGGCGGAGCGTTCATTCTTACCCACCGAGCGGCCCGGGGCACGGACCGGCCCGCCCGCTTTTTCCAGGGCATTCTCCAGTGCAGCGTAGGTGAGCACGACCGGATGCGGGGCAGTGAGTCCGTGCGCGAGGGCAACGGTGGCGACATTCGTGTAGGACCAGCGGTGCACCGGGCTCGGGCCGTGCTCACTCAGCGCAGCCAGATGGTCCGAGGTGCTGTAGCCCTTGTGCACGTCGAAGCCGTACGCCGGCAACTCTTCGTGCAGGCCGGCCATGATCCGGTCCCTCGTCACCTTCGCCAGGACCGACGCCGCCGCGATGCTCGCGACGCTGCGGTCCCCCTTGATCACCGCGACATTCGGCGCGGGGATGCCGGGAATCGGAAAGCCGTCGGTGAGGACGTACCCGGGATGGGTGCGCAGGCCGGCGACGGCGCGGCGCATGCCTTCCAGGTTCATCACCCGGATGCCGAACAGGTCCACCTGCTCGGAAGGGATGACGATCACCGAGTAGTCGAGCGCGCGTTGCAGGACCCGGTCGTACACCCGGTCCCGGGCTTTCGCGGTGAGCATCTTCGAATCGGTCAGCTCGGGCAATCGCGCACCGTCGCCCGGACGGAGCACGCAGGAAGCCACTACGAGCGGGCCTGCGCAGGCTCCGGCACCAGCTTCGTCGACACCGGCGACCGGGCCGAGGCCACGTCGTTCGAGAGCGCCTTGCAAACCCCAGAACAGCTCGCCGCGCACCACAGCGCGCGGCGGACGCAGCGGTTCCGCCGGAGTGCGGGGAGGAGGGAGAGTCACCGAAGCACCACCCGGAAGTCGCGGACGGAGCGCACCGCTTACCGTCTCCGGCCGGCCGCCTTGCGGAGGCCTGCCTTCAACCGGCGTCCGACGAAGAGCGTCGGCACCGCGGTGGCGAAGCCGATGCCGAGCGGCAGCCCTTGCTGCCACGCGGGAGCGCCGAGCGCGACCGGCTGAGCGTTCTGCTGCGGATTGTGGTCCGAGATCCCGCCCCAGCGGCTCGGCGGCAGCACGATGATGCGGGCCTTGCCGATGACGTCATCCACGGGAACGGCACCGTTGGGCCCGCCGCCGCCCTGGTAGCGCGAGTCGGCGGAGTTGTTGCGGTTGTCGCCCATCACCCAGAGCGCGCCCTGCGGGACCTTCACCGGGGCGAACGACTCCTGAACGGGGTGGTTCTTGTCTTCCCAGTGGATGTAGGGCTCGTCGAGGGCCTTGCCGTCGACTATCACCCGGTTGCGGTCGTCGCAGCACTGGACGGTCTGGCCGCCGGTGGCGATGACGCGCTTGACGAAGTCCCGCTCGTCCGGCGGCGCGAAGCCGACCAGCGAACCGAGACCGCGCAGCGCGCGCACGACGATGTTGCTCGACTCCTGCGGCGCGATCTCGTTCTCGGTCCACGCGGGCGGGCCCTTGAACACGATCACGTCCCCCGGGGAGGGGTCGGTGAAGTCGTAGGTGACGCGGTCGACCAGGATCCGGTCGCCGGTGCAGCCGGGGCAGCCGTGCAGCGTGGCCTCCATCGATCCCGAGGGGATCATGTAGACCTTCGCCAGGAACGCCTGGATCACGATCGTGAGCACCAGGGCGATCACGATCAGGATCGGCAGTTCCTTCCAGAACGACCGCTTTTTCGAGGACTTGCCTCGCCGGTGCGACCCCCGACGCCCGCCGGACCGTTCCTGGTCCTCCTCCGGGCGTTCGGGGCCGTCCTCATCGGCGTTCCGCGACACAGGTTCGACCACGTCGCCAGGCTACCGGTAACCGACTCGCCACTCAGCGGGCAGAGGTGGTCTCGCGGTTCTCGCGGCGCTCCTTGATCTTGGCCTTCTTGCCGCGGAGCTCGCGCAGGTAGTACAGCTTCGCCCGGCGCACGTCGCCGCGCTTGAAGACCTCGATCTCGGCCACGTTCGGCGAGTGCACCGGGAAGGTGCGCTCGACGCCGACGCCGAACGAGACCTTGCGGACGGTGAAGGTCTCCCGGACGCCGCCGCCGTGCCGGCGGATCACGACGCCCTGGAAGACCTGGTTGCGCTCGCGGTTGCCCTCGATGACGCGGACGTGCACCTTGAGCGTGTCGCCGGGGCGGAAGGCCGGGATGTCGGAACGCAGTGACTGCGCGTCCAGCGCGTCCAGGGTGTTCATCGGTGGTCCGTCCTCGTATTCGTGTGGCTTACGTACAGCTTGAGCGCGCAGTGGAGTTCACTGCGACTAGCCCGGGGCTGATGGCATTCACGGCTGGCGTCGCGGCTTGACAGCCGCTGTGAGCGCTTGTCAAGTACTACGCGTCACGCCAACCAATCCATTATGGCAGAGGCCCCCGGGGACCTCGCACGGGGCCTATCCGGGCTGGTCGTCCAGCCCTTCGAGCACCGCGCGGTCCCGCTTGTCCAGGCTGCCTTCCGGCAGTTGGGCCAGCAGGTCGGGGCGACGCGACGCCGTCCGTTCGAGCGCCTGGTCGCGCCGCCAGCGGTCGATGAGCGCGTGGTTGCCCGAGCGCAGCACGTCCGGCACCGCCAGGTCGCGCCACACCTCCGGGCGGGTGTAGCTGGGACCCTCGAGCAGGCCGTCGGAGAACGAGTCCTCGGCCGCCGACCGCGCGTTGCCGAGCACGCCCGGCAGCAGCCGGACCACGGCCTCGACGATCACCAGCACCGCGGCCTCGCCGCCGACCAGCACGTAGTCGCCGATCGAGACCTCGTCGACCGGCATCCGGCGGGCCGCGTCGTCCACGACCCGCTGGTCGATGCCCTCGTAGCGGCCGCAGGCGAACACCAGGTGCTTTTCCTCGGCGTAGGAATGCGCCAGCTCCTGGGTGAACGGCCTGCCCGCGGGGGTCGGGACCACGAGCCGGGTCCCTTCGCCGCACACGTCGTCCAGGGCCGGGCCCCAGATCTGCGGCTTCATGACCATGCCGGGACCGCCGCCGTACGGGGCGTCGTCGACCGCGCGGTGGACGTCGTGGGTCCAGTCGCGCAGGTCGTGCACGCCGACCTCGATGAGGCCGCGGTCGATCGCCCGGCCCAGCAGCGCGGCGCGCAGCGGGTCCAGGTACTCGGGGAAAATGGTGACGACGTCGATGCGCAAGCGGTTACCAGTTCCAGTACTCGGTGGCCTCGGCGTGCCACGGGCTCGGGACGTCCTGGTCGATCGCGAAGGCCATGCCGAGCCCCTGCGCGATCTTGATGCTGCGGTGCAGGGTCTGGCGGATCGGCGACCCGGCGGGCAGCCCGTTGTCGTCCGACCACGTCTCGGTCTGCGTGACGCAGGTGCGCGCCCCGAAGCGGGCGTTCGAGCACGGAGCGGGCGCGCCCCAGGTCTGCAGATGTTCGAAATGGACGACCTTGCCCGAGCTCTTCTCGGTGATCGTGCCGCGCGCGACGAGCCGGTAGTCGGTGGACGGAACGGTCCAGCGCACGTAGTGCTGGCGGCCGCCGTCGGACGGGATCGGCGTGCACGTCGCGCCGTCGCAGGCGGACTCTTCGGTGACCCGCTGCGAGTAGTACGTGCCGTTGCCGTCCCAGCCGTCGAGCAGCACCCAGTCGCCCGAGCGGACGAAGTGCTCAGCGGTCGCCGGCGGCCACGTGACCGGGTCGCCCCAGGTGATCTGCGATTCGGTGGCCGACTGCGGCGACCAAGCCCACTGGAACGCCTTCTCCCCCGGCGGCGCGTACTGGCCCGCGCTGCGCTGGAACATCAGCGAAAAGTCGCCGTACACCGGCGAAGCGGCCTGCGCGGGCGGCGCGGCGAAAGCGGTGGCCAGAACGGCTGCGAAGACAGCCTTCGTCCAGAACTTCACGAACTCCCCCTCAATCAGCGTCGAGGAGGCCTTCGGGCGGATCGAGCACGACCCGGCCTCCAGCGACATCCACCACCGGGACGATGGCGCGGACGAAAGGTACCAACACCGAGCGCCCGTCGTGATCGAGTTCGAGCAGTTCCCCGGCCGGCGAATGGACCACCTCGACGACCTTGCCCACGACCGTCCCGTCGGCCAGCTCGGCGCTCAGGCCGGCCAGCTCGTGGTCGTAGAACTCCTCCGGGTCGCCGGTGGGCGGCAGCGTGTCCGTGTCCGCCAGGAGCAGGGCTCCGCGCAGGGTTTCCGCGACATCGCGGGTGAGCACCTGCTCGAAACGCACCAGCAGCCGCCCGCTGTGTTCGCGGGCGGCTGCGATGGTGAGTTCTCTCGTGCTGCCGTCGCGCAGCTTCGTCGTGACGACCGCACCGATCGCGAACCGCTGCTGCGGCGAATCGGTGCGCACGTCGACCGCGAGCTCGCCGCGGATGCCGTGCGCTTTCGCGATGCGGCCGACTACGACGTCCATACCTGACCGTTTCCGAGAATCTCGGGGTCAGCGATCGGTGTCGACGACGTCCACGCGGACGCCGCGGCCGCCGATGCCGCCCATCACGGTGCGCAGAGCGGTCGCGGTGCGCCCGCCCCGGCCGATCACCTTGCCGAGATCGTCGGGGTGGACGTGCACCTCGAGCGTGCGGCCACGACGCGTGGTCAGCAGCTCGACCCGGACCTCGTCCGGGTTGTCGACGATCCCGCGCACCAGGTGCTCGAGGGAGTCGGCGAGGAAGCTCACTCGGACTTCTCGCCCTCAGCGGCTTCTGCCTTCTCGGCCTCGGCCTTCTTCGGGGCCGACTTCTTCTTCGGCGTGGTGGCCTCGGTGGAGGGCTCCTCGCCGGCCGCGGCCAGCGCCGCGTTGAACAGGTCCTGCTTGGACGGCTTCGGCTCGGCCACCTTCAGGGTGCCCTCGGCGCCCGGCAGGCCCTTGAACTTCTGCCAGTCGCCGGTGATCTCGAGGATGCGCTGGACCGGCTCGGTCGGCTGCGCGCCGACGCCCAGCCAGTACTGCGCCCGCTCGGTGTCGACCTCGATGAAGCTCGGCTCTTCCTTCGGGTGGTACTTGCCGATCGTCTCGATGGCCTTGCCGTCCCGGCGGGTGCGCGCGTCGGCGATGATGATGCGGTAGTACGGCGCACGGATCTTGCCGAGGCGCTGCAGCTTGATCTTGACGGCCACGGGTGTGGGTACTCCTCAGTGCTGTGTGGTGCAGGGCGCGCGCGGAACCCGTGGGGACAGGCTCGCGGTGCCCGGAGGTCAGGAGCTTCCACACGGCGAGAGGGTCCGGCGGAAGCGGGCAAGCGAACATTCTGCCAGACGCCCGTCGCCGAGCCCGCACAAGGCCCCGGTTACGCGTGCGCGACCAGCGTCAGAACGACGCGAGCCCGAGCGCCCCGAGCAGGATCGCGACCGCGGGCAGGAAGTTGTTGACCGCGTGCGCGACGATGCTGCCCGCCAGCCTCCCGGTGGACAGCCGGGCCAGCCCGATCGGGATCGAGATCACCAGCAGGAGCGTGGTGCGCAGCGGTTCCAGGTGGCTGGCCGCGAACACCGCGGTCGAGAGCAGGAACGCGGCGAAGCGGCCCCACCGCTCGCTGCGCCACTGCAGCCGTTCCACCGCGCCCCAGAGCAGGCCGCGGTAGATGATCTCCTCGCAGATCGGCCCGAGCAGCCACAGGTAGCCGAACATCACCGCGGCGGCGGGCACGGACATCTTGCGGTCGTCGACCAGCGCGCTGATCGCCGACGTCGCGTCCGCCGAGCCGACCAGCTCGGTCCACACGTAGGCGCTCAGCGAGGTGAGCACGAGGCCGAGCATGCCGAATTTGAGCCCGGTCCAGACGTCCGCCCAGCGCCATTCGAGCCGCAGGTCGAGCTTCGGGCCGTTGCCGCGGACGACGGTGACCAGCACCGCGACGCCGGCGGCGATCATGGTGGGCAGCATCGTGCCGAGCAGCACCGTGCTGATCGGCAGCGGCCGGCCGGGAGCCGTCGGCCCGGCGAGCGCGCCGATGAACGCGGCCGACGCCAGCAACACCGCCTCGACCAGCAGGAACGCCCCGAATCCCCAGCGATGTGGCGGGAACGCGGTCGGTTCGGCCACGAAGTCCTCCGGGGAGAGCGCACTGGGGAGGGGTTCACGGGGCTGTGATGTGGTCACGCCCGCCTCCCCGTGCTCGCTCTGCTCACCGGTCGAGCCTAGCGGCCGAAATGGTTTCGCACAGTACTCGACCGGTCACCGGTTTCCGCGTTTTCCCGCCCGCGCTCAGTGCCCGGTGAAGAGCAGGACGGCGGGCGGCAGGTTGTTGGCCGCGTGCGCGAGCACGCTCGCCGAGGTCCGGCCGGAGTAATGCCGCGCCAGCCCGAGGACGAGGCCCTGGCCGAACAGCGCGATCGTGCGCGTGGTCTCGCCGTGCAGCAGTGCGAACACCAGCGAGGTGAGCACGAGCACCACCCACGGCGGGATCTTGTAGTGCGCCAGCGCGTTCCACAGTGCCCCGCGCAGCAGCAGTTCCTCGGTGAGCGGGACGGCGATCACCAGCACGAGCGCGGTCGTGACGAGCCAGACCGGGCTGCCGCCGGACACGTCGGGCAGGTCGGTGAGCGGGCTGTCGGACACCTCGTCGCCGCCGAATACGGCGATTTCGGCGGCGTTCAGCACGAAGCCGACAACGAGGGCGAGCAGGCCGCAGGCAAGGCCGATGCGGAGGTCGCGGCCTCTCGTGCGGAGCCCGAAGTCGCGTTCGAGCCCGGAGCCGTAGCGCAGGGAGGCGATCGCCGGGCCCAGGCCGAGGATCAGGTTCGGCAGGAAGGCCAGCAGCAGCAACGGTCCCGCGTATGCCTCGACCGGGTCGTCGTCGCCGACGTGGCGGTTGAACGCGGCCGCGGTGAGGAGGGTGACGAGGTAGTAGCCGGCGACTCCGAAGAAGAACGCGGCAAAGGCCCAATGGGCGCCCAGAATTCGCTTTCCCCCACCGTCTTCGGCCACGGGTTCACGCTATGTGCCTGTGCTGTGGCGCATCGAGGCGGGGTCGCGTCGCACTCGCTCGTAGCCGTGGCTCACTGCTCGTTGCTCGCGTCCGTGAGGGGAACCCTAAGGGAATCTGATTCCCGCAGGGTTCCCCTCACGGACTTCAACCGCGCCGGACCTCGGCATCGCGTGCCGGGTCTGCAGGGAGGGACGAGAACCCGCGCACTGCGGGAAAACCCCAATGTGGCGTTGGGTGCATGTGACGCACCGAACGCCGCATTGGGTGCGTCTGACGCACCCAATGTGGCATTGGGGCGGTCAGTGGAAGACCGTGCCGCCCAAGACGATGTGGGTCGGGTGGTGCAGGGCGGCGAGGTCGGCGCGCGGGTCGTCCGCGTAAACGATCAGGTCGGCCGGGGCGCCGTGCTCGATGCCGGGGTGGCCGAGCCATTCGCGGGCTTCCCAGGACGCGCTCGCGAGTGCCTGCGTACGCGACATCCCGGCGCGATGGAGCGCTTCGACCTCGTCGGCGATACGGCCGTGCGCGACCATGCCGCCGGCGTCCGTGCCCGCGAAGACGCTTACGCCCGCTTCAACCGCCGAGGACACCATTTCGCCGACACCGGCGTGCAGCGCGCGCATGTGTGCCGCGTACGTCGGGTACTTGCCTGCCTTGTCCGCGATGCCCGGGAAGTTCTCGATGTTGATGAGCGTGGGCACCAACGCGACGTCGCGGCGCGCGAGTTCGGCCAGCTGGTCTGGCGACAGCGCGGTGCCGTGTTCGAGACAGTCGATGCCCGCGCCGATCAGGCCCGGCAACGCGGCTTCGCCGAACACGTGTGCGGTGACGCGCGCGCCGAGGTCGTGGGCGACGCGGATGGCTTCGGCGAGCACGTCGTCCGGCCACAGCGGTGCGAGGTCGCCTTCGCCGCGGTCGATCCAGTCGCCGACGAGTTTGACCCAGCCGTCGCCGTCGCGGGCCTGTTCGGCTACCGCTTCGGGCAGCAGCGCCGGGTCGTCCAGCTCGATCGCGAACCCGGGGATGTACCGCTTGGGCAGCGCCAGATGCCGTCCGCAGCGGATGATCGTGGGCAGGTCCGCGCGCGATTGCAGCGGCCGGACGTCGAGCGGCAGGCCGCAGTCGCGGATCAGCAGCGTGCCCGCGTCGCGGTCGGTCGCGGCCTGGTCCGCGGCCTCCTCCGCCGACAGTCCGCCGTGCGGGCCGAGGCCCGGGTGGCAGTGCGCGTCGACGAGTCCCGGGACCACGAATCCGCCGGCGGACAGCGTTTCCGCGCCGGGAACCGGCTCGAACGACAGCTTTCCGTCCTGGATCCAGAGGTCACGCGGTTCGCCGCCGGGCAGGACGGTGCCGGAAAGGTGCAGCGGGCTCAATTGTTCTTCGGGTCCTTCGGCAGCTTGAACTTGGACGGGTCGAAGCCGGGCACGTCGTTCATGCCGCCGAGCTGGGACAGGTCCGGCATCCCGCCGGGCATCCCGCCGCCGGGGGGCAGCATCGGCATGCCGCCGGGCATCCCGCCGCGCATCCTCGGCTGCGTGGGTCCCTTCTTGCCCTTCTTCCCCTTCTTGCCCTTGCGGTTCTTGCTTCCGCCGCCTCCGCCGCCGAAGCCGAACCGGCCCGCCATCTGCGCCATCATCTTGCGCGCCTCGAAGAAGCGGTTGACCAGGTCGTTGACCTCGCGGACGGTCACGCCGGAGCCGTTCGCGATGCGCAGCCTGCGCGAGCCGTTGATCATCTTCGGGTCGGCGCGCTCGGCGGGCGTCATGCCGCGGATGATCGCCTGCAGCCGGTCGAGCTGCTTGTCGTCGACCGAGGCGAGCTGGTCTTTCATCTGGCCCGCGCCGGGCAGCATGCCGAGCAGGTTGCCGATCGGGCCCATCTTGCGCACGGCGAGCATCTGCTCGAGGAAGTCCTCCAGCGTGAGCTGCCCGCTGGTGAGCTTCTGCGCGGCCTGTTCGGCCTGTTCCTGGTCGAAGTGCTGTTCAGCCTGCTCGATCAGGGTCAGCACGTCGCCCATGCCCAGGATGCGCGAGGCCATCCGGTCCGGGTGGAACGTGTCGAAGTCCTCGAGCTTCTCGCCGTTGGACGCGAAGAGGATCGGCTGGCCGGTGACCTCGCGGACGGACAGCGCGGCGCCACCGCGGGCGTCGCCGTCGAGCTTCGTGAGCACCACGCCGGTGAAGCCGACGCCGTCGCGGAACGCCTCGGCCGTGGTGACCGCGTCCTGACCGATCATGGCGTCGACCACGAACAGGACTTCGTCCGGCTGCACGGCCTCGCGGATGTCCGCGGCCTGCTTCATCAGCTCTTCGTCGACACCGAGACGACCGGCGGTGTCGACCACGACGATGTCGTACTGCGCGTGCTTGGCCTCTTCGATCGCGCGGCGGGCGACGTCGACCGGGTCGCCGACGCCGTTGCCCGGCTCCGGCGCGAACGTGGTGACGCCCGCGCGCTCGCCGACGATCTGCAGCTGGTTGACCGCGTTCGGCCGCTGGAGGTCGCAGGCGACCAGCATCGGCGCGTGGCCCTGCTTCTTCAGCCACATCGCCAGCTTGCCGGCCAGCGTCGTCTTGCCGGCGCCCTGGAGACCGGCGAGCATGATCACCGAAGGCGGGTTCTTGGCCAGGTTCAGCCGCCGCGTCTCGCCGCCGAGGATGCCGACGAGCTCCTCGTTGACGATCTTGACGACCTGCTGCGCCGGGTTCAGCGCCTGGGAGACCTCGGCGCCCTTCGCCCGGTCCTTGATCTTCGCGATGAACGCCTTGACCACCGGGAGCGCGACGTCCGCTTCCAGCAGCGCGATGCGGATCTCGCGCGCGGTGGCGTCGATGTCGGCGTCGGACAGCCGGCCCTTGCGCGAGAGCGACTGCAGGGCCGAGGTGAGCCGATCGGAGAGGGTGTCGAACACGGGGGTGCACGCTCCAGCTGGGTCGAAAGTTCGCGTGCCGGGCGTGCTCGGCACCCCCGGCATCTTCCGAGGGTAGCCGCCCCGGCCGCCCGGCCTTCACGGGTACGGGAAGGGTACTACGCGTGCACGTATTAACCGGCCGGGCGACAACAGGTCAACCACGCGAAAACCGCTCGCACCGGCTCGGGAATTAAGTAAACATAGGCGTATGACATCAGCTACTGCCCGGCGTCCGACGCTCGCCGAACCGGCAGGAGACGAGGAAGAGCAGGCGCCGTTCCGCCGCATCGCGGGCCTGTTCCGGCCGCACCGGCGGGCGCTGGCCGGGCTGTGCGCGCTGCTGGTCGTGCAGGCCGGGCTGGGCGTCACCTCGCCGTTCCTGCTGCGGGAGATGCTGGACACCGCGCTTCCGCACCGCGACGCCCTGCTGGTGAGCCTGCTGGCGATGGGGATGATCGCCGCCGCGCTCGGGTCCGGGGCGCTGAGCGTGCGGACCACCGGGCTGTCCAACACCATCGGCCAGCGGGTGATGAACGAGCTGCGCGTGTCCGTCTACAGCCATCTGCAGCGGATGTCGCTGGGCTTCTACACCCGGACCAAGACCGGCGAGGTGCTGTCGCGGGTCTTCAACGACATCGGCGGCGTGGACAACGTCGTGACCGGGACCGCCGCGTCGATCGTGCAGAACGGCACGACGGCGCTGGCGATCGCGGTGGCGATTCTGGTCATGGACTGGCAACTGGCGCTGTTGTCGCTGGTCGTCGTGCCGTTGTTCCTGCTGTTCACGCTGCGGCTCGGCGGCAAGCAGCGGAGGCTCGCCCGCGGCCGGACCCGGCGGATGGCCCGGCTGACCACGATCGTCGAGGAATCGCTTTCGGTCACCGGCGTGCTGCTGGCCAAGACGATGGGCAACGCGAAGCTCATGCGCGACCGGTTCGCCGAGGAATCGCACGAGGTCGCGGCGCTGGAGCGCAGCGCCGCGCTGGCCGGGCGGTGGCAGCGGGCGGCGCGGTCGATGAGCCTGACGATCGTCCCGGCGCTGGTCTACTGGGCGGCCGGGCTTGAAATCGCGGGCGGTGCGGCACCGGTCTCGCTGGGCACCGTCGTCGCGTTCACCAGCATGTTGAACCGGCTGCTCGCGCCTGCGACGGCGATGCAGACCGTGGGACAGAACGTCGCGTCGGCGAAGGCGTTGTTCGGGCGGATCTTCGAGGTGCTCGATCTGCCGGTGGAGATCGGCGACCGGCCGGGCGCGCGTGAGCTGGTCCTGAACGGCGGGACGGTTTCGATGCGCGGGGTGTCGTTCCGCTACGACGATGACGGTCCGTGGACGTTGCGCGACATCGATCTCGACGTGCCCGCCGGGACCACGACGGCGCTGGTCGGGACGACGGGTTCGGGGAAGACGACGCTCGCCTATCTGGTCGCTCGGTTGTACGAGGTGACCGAGGGGAAGGTGTGCGTGGACGGGACCGATGTGCGGGACGTGACGCTCGCGTCGCTAGCCGCCGGGGTTGGGCTGGTGTCGCAGGAGACCTATCTGTTTCACGCGTCAGTGCGGGAGAACCTGCGGTTCGCGAAGCCGGACGCAACCGACGAGGAGCTGGAGAACGCCGCGAAGGCCGCGCACATCCACGACACTCTGGCCGCGCTGCCGGAGGGGTACGACACCGTCGTCGGGGAACGCGGGTACCGGTTTTCCGGCGGGGAGAAGCAGCGGATGGCGATCGCGCGGATTCTGTTGCGCAATCCGCCGGTGCTGATCCTGGACGAGGCGACGAGTTCGCTGGACAACCGCACGGAGCGGGCGGTGCAGGCGGAGCTGGACCGGCTCGCCGCCGGGCGCACGACGATCGCCATCGCGCACCGTCTGTCCACTGTGGAGCACGCGGATCAGATCGCGGTGCTGGACGCGGGGAGGGTCGTCGAACGGGGCACGCACGCGGAGTTGCTGGCCGCGGACGGGAGGTATGCCGCGTTGGTGCGAGGGGAAACCGCCTAATCTGGCGGTATGGAGACCGAACCCGACGTGGACCGGGCCGATGAGCTGGCGACGCTGGCCCGGACGGTGCGCGAGGGCGTCGGGCGGCTGAACTGGCGGATGCGCTTCGAGGCGGGCCCGCCCGCTCCGGGACCGGCCGTGCTGGCGGTGCTTTCGCGGCTGTACCGGGGCGGCACGCACACGCCGGGCGAGCTGGCCGACGCCGAGCGGATCCATCCGCAGTCGCTGACGCGGATCCTGGCCTCGCTGGCCGAACGCGAGCTGATCACGCGCACCCCGGACCCGGCGGACGGGCGGCGGTCGCTGATCGACATCACCCCGGCCGGGCTGCGGGAGCTGCGCCAGTACTCGATCGCACGGGAGACCTGGCTGGCCGCGGCCCTCGAGCGGACGCTGAGCCCCACCGAACAGGAGCTGCTCCGGCTCGCGGCCGGGCTGCTGGCGCGGATCGCGGATTCCTGAGGCCCGGGAGTTCCGGGGCGGCCGCTCCCCACGGCCGTCCCCGGAACTGTGGCGGAAGAGCTCACCTCCCCAGGAGGCCTTCCGCCGCGGGCACGCGGAGCGGTTCCCCCTCGACCACCCGGCGTTGGGGAGAAGTCTGCCGTCCCGGGACACGCGCGCGGCAGCGTGAAGTCCCTCAATCCGGGCTGAGTAGGACTACTCAAACTCGGGTGTCGGGTCCCGCGGAGTCGCTGGCGAACTCGAAGAGCGGTTCCGCGTCGGCGAGTTCCTCGGCGGAGCAGCTCACCGCGCAGGCGGCGGCTTGGAGGACTTCGGTGAGGACTTCCACTTCGGACGGCGAGACGGTGGCCAGCGCGGGGTTGCGGACGTCCATGCGGCCCGCGAGGCCTGCCAGTGCGTGGGAGAGCGCGTGTTGGCCTGCGACTAGCTGGGTGACCACTTCGGACAGTTCGCCGAGGGTGGCGGCTGATCCGTCGCCGCGGAGGAGGGCGGAGAGCTCTTCCGCGCAGGTGCGGAGGTGTCCGGCTACGACCGTGGGGGGCAGGGAGAGTTCTGGGAGGTTCTCTTGGCCTCGCATCTCGTTCACCTCGCCCCCTTGCCCGGACCTGCCATCCTGCCATCGGGATGGGGGTTGTCGATGCCGACACCCCGGATGGGTGAGCCCGGATGGCGCAATCCGGCCGCGTCTGCTTGCCCTGGCCAGCTGTCCGTGAAGGGCTCCTTGAAGGAATCAGATTCCTTCGAGGAGCCCTTCACGGACCTTCAGGAGACGGCGGTCAGGACGGCGTCGGTGATGGTGGTTCGCCACTGTGGAGTGACGTGGCCGGAGCGTGGCGAGAGGGCGAAGGAGTCCACTACCGCGCCGCCCAGGGTTGCGGCTTTTGCCCAGTGGACGTCTGCTTCGGCACGGCGCAGGGCGCTTGCTACGCGGAACAGCAGGCCGATTCGGTCGGCGGCGCGCAGTTCCAGCACTACTGCGTCGGGGCCGCTTGTTTCGTCGTCGAACCATCTGACTACTGGCTTGACCACGACGGGTGACGCGGTGGCGTAGTCGCGTTCCTTCGCGGCCAGGCGTTGGGTGAGCGGCATCGTTCCGGCGACTGCGCGAGCGAACTGTTCCCGCAGCAGCGCGGGATCCGGCAGGGAACCGAACTTCGGTGACGCGGTGAAGACACCTGCTCGGCCGCGACCGGAGTGTTCTCGCAGGACCGCGGAATGGACCTCCAACGAGTTCAGTGCCAGGACTCCGGCTGCGGGTGCCAGCAGTTCGCGGTCCGCGGGTACGGCCAATAGCGCCGTGACGACCTTGCCGTGGGCGGAGATCCGGATTTGGCCGACGCCGGTGCGAGCGGCCTCGGCGACTAGTTCGCGCTGGTCGTCGTCCAACGGCTCGGGGGGCGTGAAACCCTTGCCGTGCACGGCTTCCTCGCAGCCGCTGACCAGTTCGGCCAGCAGGCGGTCCTTCCAGTCGGTCCAGACGCCGGGGCCGGTCGCCAGCGAGTCGGCGCGGGTCAGGGCGTGCAGGAGTTCCAGCAGGACGACGTCGCCGTCCAGGGTTTTCACCACGCGCGAGATGGTCGCCGGGTCGCCGATGTCGCGTCTCGTCGCGGTGTGCGGGAGCAGCAGGTGGTGGCGGACCATGGCGGAGACCGTCGCGACGTCCGCGGGCGGGAGGCCCAGTCGTTGCGCTACGGACGCGGAGATCTTCGCGCCCAGTTCCGAGTGGTCGACGTCGCGGCCCTTGCCGATGTCGTGCAGCAGGGCACCGATGAGCAGCAGATCTGGTCGCGACACGGTGGTGGTCAGTTTTGCTGCTTCGACGCATGCCTGGACCAGGTGCCGGTCGACTGTCCACTGGTGTACTGGCGAGCGCGGCGGCAGGTCGCGTACGGCGCCCCATTCGGGGAACAGCCGCGACCATAAGCCGGTGCGGTCTAGGGCTTCTACTGCGTCGACTAGGCCCTCCCCCGCGCCCAGCAACTCGACGAGCGCGTTGCGGGCGTCGTCGGGCCAAGGTTCGCGCAGCTCGGGGGCGGATTCGGCGAGGGTGCGCAAAGTGCCTGGCGAGATCGGCATTCGGGTGCGGGCGGAGGCGGCCGCGGCGCGAAGCAGGAGGGCCGGGTCTCGGGCCGGGAGTGCGTCTCGGGCCAGTGCGACCTCGTCGCCGTGCAGGACGACGCCCTCGGCCAGCGGGCGGCGGACTGGGCGTCGGCCGAAGCGTGGGCGTGGTTGTTCCACAATGGACCGGAGGGCGACGTCGACGGCGTAGGCGATGGTCCGTCCCGCGCCGGAAAGCTTGCGGGCCAGGGTGAATCGGTCGCCGAGTTCCAGTTCGTGTGCGACGACGTCGGCGTCGGGGGCGTTGAGGATGTCTCGTTCGCGACGGGCTTCGCGGCGGAGTTCGGTGCGGACGTCCAGCAGGAGTTGCTTGGCTGCCAACAGTTCTTCGCCCGGGCGGGCGGTGAGCTGGCCTGCCGCGAGGGCCTCCAGGACACCGAAGTCGCGGAGGCCGCCGCGACCGTGTTTCAGGTCTGGTTCGGCGGATTGGGCGATCTCGCCGCTGCGCCGCCACCGGGTGTGGACGGATTCGGCGAGCTCGGGCAAACGTTTGCGGGCGGTGCGCCGCCACTGGTCGCGGGCGGCGGAGGCCAGGCGTTCGGTGAGGCCTGGGTCGCCTGCCAGGTGCCGGGCGTCGAGCAGACCTAGCGCGGTGCGCAGGTCTTCGGCGGCGACTTTCAGGGCCTCGCCGGGGGTTCGGACTGAGTGGTCGAGGCCGACCCGGGCGTCCCACAGCGGGTACCACAGTGCGTCGGCGATCTCTCCGATCCCGGAGTTTCCGTTGTGCAGCAACAGTAGATCGAGATCGGAGCACGGCACCAGTTCGCGCCGTCCCAAACCCCCTACGGCGACCAGCGCGACACCTGGGTCCGCGGTGTCGACGCCGGCCGCCGTCGCTCCTTTCCCGAGCCAGAACTCGTACAGATCGACCAGGGACGCCCGCAGTGCGGGTGCTCCGTGCCGTCCTTCGAGCAGCAGCGCAGTGGCTCGGGCGAGTTCGCCCCCGTCGGTCATCGGCTACAGCGCGTCCGTGCCGCGTTCACCGGTGCGGACGCGGATCACCGTCTCCACCGGCGTCACCCAGACCTTCCCGTCGCCGATCTTCCCGGTGTGCGCGGCGGTGGTGACCGCGTCGAGGACCTTCTCGACGACGACGTCGTCCACCACGACCTCGATCTTCAGCTTGGCCACGAAATCCACCGAGTACTCGGCACCCCGGTAGACCTCGGTGTGGCCCTTCTGCCTGCCGTAGCCCTGGACCTCGCTCACCGTCATCCCGAGCACGCCCAGCTGCTCCAGCGAGGAGCGGACGTCGTCGAGCGTGAACGGCTTGACGATCGCGGTGATGAGCTTCATGCCTTGGTCTCCTCGAGTTTCGTGACGGGCTTGACCGGGAACGTCGCCGAGTGGCCGAGGCCGCCCATGCCGGTGAAGTCGTAGGCGCTCTCCGCGTGCTGGCCCTCGTCGATGCCGCTGACCTCGTGCTCGGTGCTGACGCGGAACCCGCCGGCCTTCTTGATCGCGAAGCCGATGATCAAGGTCATGATGAACGAGTAGCCCAATACCGCAAGCGCGGCGACCACCTGGATGCCCAGCTGCTTGAAGCCGCCGCCGTAGAACAGGCCGTCCGCGCCCGCCGAGTTCACGCTCTTGGTGGCGAAGAACCCGATCAGGATGGTGCCGACGAGACCGCCGACGAGGTGCACGCCGACGACGTCGAGGGAGTCGTCGAAGCCGAAGCGGAACTTCAGCGAGATGGCCAGCGCGCACAGCACCCCGGCGATCAGGCCGATCGCGATCGAGCCGAGCGGGCTCACGAAACCGCAGGCGGGCGTGATGGCGACCAGACCGGCGACCGCGCCGGAAGCCGCGCCGAGCGTGGTCGGCTTGCCGAATTTCAGCTGTTCCACGACCAGCCAGCCCAGCACCGCGGCCGCGGTCGCGACGGTGGTGTTGGTGAACGCGACGCCCGCGAGGTCGTTCGCGCCGAGCGCCGAACCGGCGTTGAAGCCGTACCAGCCGAACCACAGCAGCGACGCGCCGAGCAGGACGAACGGGACGTTGTGCGGACGGCCGGTGTCCTTCGGCCAGCCCTTGCGCTTGCCGAGCACCAGCGCGAGGGCGAGACCCGCGGCGCCCGCGTTGATGTGCACCGCCGTGCCGCCCGCGAAGTCGAGCGCCTTGAGCTGGTTGGCGATCCAGCCGCCCACCGCGTCCTTGCCGGTGAAACCGTCGAACGAGAACACCCAGTGCGCGACCGGGAAATACACGACAATCACCCAGATTGTCACGAAAAGCGTCCAGCCCCAGAACTTCGCGCGATCGGCGATGGCACCGGAAATCAGCGCCGGGGTGATGATCGCGAACATCAATTGGAACATGCAGAACGCGAGCAGCGGCAATGCGTCCGGACCCGGCCACGGAACCGCGGGCGGGCCTTCGCTCGCCAGGCCGACGAGCTTGCCGAACGCGTCCGACAGGCCGGCGTAGTCGAAGTTCCCTACCAGGCCGCCGAAAGCGTCGTTGCCGAAGGACAGCGAGAACCCGAAGAGCACCCACAGCACCCCGACTATCGCGAGTGCGATGAAGTTCATCATCAACATGTTCAAAACGCTCTTCGCGCGGACCATGCCGCCGTAAAAGAACGCGAGGCCCGGGGTCATGAGCATGACCAGCGCGGCGCTGATCAGCACCCAGGCGGTGTCTCCGGCGTTCAGCACAATCGTCCTCCCGTGCCGTGGGCAACTGCTGAGGAAGTGTTGGCCCCCGGTGTTTCGCCGGGCTTCGATTCACGTTTCCCGCTCGTGAACTCCGGCGTGGTGGTTGTTACGGGGACGTTTCCGGGGAGTGGGGGCGAAGTGTCCGGTTAGGCAACGTCATGGTCGAATTACGCTATGTCATTACCTAACCGGGTGATCGAAGCGCTGCGCTGTTCGGTGTGCGCGGAGCCGGTCTCGCTGACCGGCCGGACGCTGCGCTGCGGGCGGCGGCATTCGTTCGATCTGGCCCGGCAGGGTTACGTCAACCTCCTGCACGCGCGCATCCCGGCGGGGACGGCCGACACCGCGCCGATGGTGGACGCGCGGGCGGCGTTCCTGTCCTCCGGTGCTTACGCGCCGCTGGCCGACGCGGTCGCTTCCGCTGCTGGTTCTGCTCCTGGGTTGATCATCGACGCCGGTGCCGGGCCGGGCTATTACCTCTCGCGGGTGCTGGACGACGCTCCGGACGCGGTCGGCCTCGCGCTGGACGTCTCGGCGATCGCGCTGCGGCGGGCCGCGCGGGCGCACACGCGACTCGGTGCGGCGGTGTGGAACCTGTGGGAGCCGTGGCCGGTAGGCGACGGGGTGGCGTCGGTGGTGCTGGACGTGTTCTCGCCGCGGAATGCCGCCGAGTTCCGCCGGGTGCTCGCGCCGGGCGGGAAGCTGGTGGTGGCGTCGCCGTTGCCGGGACACCTCGCGGAGCTGGGCGATCTGGTGCTCGCGGTGGACTCGCGGAAGGAAGAACGGCTCGAAGCGGCGCTGGGCGGGTTGTTCGTGCGGGAGTCCGAGGTCGAGGTGGTCCGGACTCAGCCGTTCAGCACGGCGCAGGTGCGGGATGTCGTGGCGATGGGGCCCGCGGGGTTCCATCTCGACCGGGACGGGCGGCGGGAGCGGCTCGACGCCGCAGCGGGGCGGGACGTGACGCTGGCGGTCTCAGTAAGCGTATGGCGGCGTGCCGAAGTCCGTGAGGGGAACCCTGGGGGACTCTGATTCCCTCAGGGTTCCCCTCACGAACCTTGGCCGGATCACTCTTCGGGAGGGATGGTCGGCGGCGGAGGCACTGGGTAGCGTGGCGGTCGATGAGCGAACGTACCTGGGGCTTCCGCACCCGCGCCCTGCACGCCGGCGGCACTCCCGACCCCGCCACCGGGGCCCGTGCGGTGCCGATTTACCAGACGACCAGCTTCGTGTTCGAGGACGCGGCCGACGCGGCGAACCTGTTCGCGCTGCAGAAGTACGGGAACGTCTACAGCCGGATCGGCAACCCGACCGTCGCGGCGTTCGAGGAGCGCGTCGCGAGTCTCGAAGGGGCCATCGGCGGGGTCGCGACGGCCAGCGGGCAGGCGGCGGAGTTCCTCACGTTCTCGGCGCTCGCGGAGTCCGGTGACCACATCGTGTCGGCGGCCGGGCTGTACGGCGGGACGGTCACGCAGCTCACCGGGACGCTCGCGCGGTTCGGCGTCGAGACGACATTCGTGCACGGCGACACCGAGGAGTACGCCAGAGCGGTCACCGACCGCACGAAGCTGATCTACACCGAGGTGATCGGCAACCCGAGCGGCGCGATCGCGGACCTCGCCGGGCTGGCCGATCTCGCGCGTTCGCACGACATCCCGCTCGTGGTCGACGCGACGCTCGCCACGCCGTACCTCTGCCGCCCGATCGAGCACGGCGCGGACATCGTCCTGCACTCGGCGACGAAGTTCCTCGGCGGGCACGGCACGACGCTCGGCGGGGTCGTCGTCGAGGCCGGGACTTTCAACTGGGGCAACGGAAACTTCCCCCGGATGACCGAGACCGTCGACAGCTACGGCGGGCTCAAGTATTGGGAGAACTTCGGCGAGTACGCGTTTTGCACGCGGCTGCGCGCGGAGCAGTTGCGCGACATCGGCGCGGTGCTGTCGCCGCATTCGGCGTTCTTGCTGCTGCAGGGCGTGGAAACGTTGCCGCAGCGGATGGACGCGCACGTCGTCAACGCGCGGGCGATCGCGGAGTACCTGAACGCGGATCCGCGGGTCGCGTGGGTGTCGTACGCGGGGTTGCCGGATCATCCGGATCACGAGCGGGCCGCGCGGTATCTGCCGCAGGGTCCGGGCGCGGTGTTCTCGTTCGGGGTCAAGGGCGGACGCGCGGCGGGCGAGAAGTTCGTGGAGTCGGTGGAGCTGTTGTCGCACTTGGCGAACGTCGGCGACGCGCGGACGTTGGTGATCCATCCCGCCTCGACGACGCACGCGCAACTGTCCGAGGACCAGCTCGCCGCGGCTGGTGTGGGCGCGGACTTGATCCGGCTGTCGGTCGGACTGGAGGACGTCGACGATCTGCTGTGGGATCTCGACCAGGCCCTCGACAAGGCGGTGAACGCATGAGCTACGACGTCGGCGCGGTCGAACGGCGGCGGCTCCTGGGGCGCACGAAATCGGTGACGGTCGTGGGCGCGTCGGCGAATCCCGCGCGGCCGAGCTACTTCGTGGCGACGTATCTGCTGTCTTCGACGCGGTACGAGGTCAACTTCGTGAACCCGCGGCTCGACACGTTGCTGGGGCGGCCGGTGTATCCGTCGCTGGCGGAGGTGCCGGGTGAGCTGGATCTGGTGAGCGTGTTCCGCAAGCACGATGACCTCCCCGGGGTGGCCGAGGAGGTCATCGACGCCGGAGCGCGGACGTTGTGGCTTCAGCTGGGGTTGTGGCACGAACCGGTGGCGGACCGCGCCCGCGAGGCGGGGTTGGACGTGGTGATGAACCGTTGCGTGAAGATCGAGCACGCGCGGTTCGCGGGCGGGTTGCATCTCGCCGGGTTCAACACCGGGGTGATCAGTTCCCGGCGGCAAACGGCACCGTAAACCGGGTGCTGGCCTGAGTACGGTTGGCGAGTGAACGTGAACCGCCCTGAGGTCGAGACGACCCGCCTGGACGACCTCGAAGTCGTGTTCGTCGGCGAGTCGGTCTCGGTGCGCTTCGGCGAACGGCACGCGGCGACCCACCACCTCGACCGGCGGCTGTTCTTCACCGTACGCGTCCAGGCACCTGGGCTCGACGCCCGGCTGGAAGGCGTCACCAACTTCGTGACGGGTCGCGGCCTCGCCCGCTTCCTCGACAACCTCGACTTCCGCGGCTGGGAAGGCGAGCGACGCTGGGTCAATGCCGACCGCGACCTGATCGTCTCCGCGACCTATCACTCCGGCGGTCGCGTCGAACTGGCGTGGACGATCCGGCCGTGGCGGCACTCCGTGTACGGCGAGTGGGAAGCCACGGTCACGACCTCGATGGAGGCTGGCGCGGAGAAAGACGACCTGGCCGCCCAGATGCACGCTTTCCTTACCGCCGAAGGGTTTCCGGTCGAGTACAGCGAAGCCGAGTTCAGCTGACCGTCGCGACCAGGAACTCCTCCCCCGCCGTCTCCAACCCGTCCGAACGACCGGACAGATACCGCTTGTTCAACTCAACCGCACTGACGTGCTGGACGTCCTGAAAACCGCACTCGCGCGCGAACTCCAGCATCTCGTCCGGCGCGAAGAAGCTCACGAACGGCGTCCCGGCCGCCTTCGCGCCCTTCATCGCCGCTGCCCGGGCCGCGCGGTCGGGTCCGTCCAGGTACTCCTCCGGCATCTGGAACGTCATCGCCACCACGGTGCCCGGCGCGAACCCGGCGAGCGCGCGCAACGTCGCGGCGTTCGCCTCTCGGGTCAGGTACATGCTGACGCCCGTCGAAGCCACCACAGCAGGCTTCGCGAGCTCGAAACCGTTGGCGACCAAGCGTTCCGGCCACTGCTCGCCGGATTCGAAATCGACCGGCACGAACCGGTACGGGGCCGGCAGCCCTAGAGCGGCCAACCGTTCCCGCTTCCACTCCTGCGTGCCCGGCTGGTCGATCTCGAACACCCGCACGCCCAGCTCCGGCTCCCGCTGCGCGAACGTGTCCAGCCCGGCGCCGAGCAGGACGTACTGCGAAACCCCGCGTTCGCGGACCAGATCCTCGACGAACCGGCTGCGCAGTGCGATTCCCGCGCGGAACCGCTGGGTGAAGCCGAGGTCCATGTCCGGCCGGGACCGCCAGCCCGGGCCGGGATCCGCCAGCTGGAGGCCGATCTCGTCGACCAGCGCGTGCGGCGGCGGATCGGCGAGCACGTGCAGTGCGCGCCACAACGCGACGCGCACCGCGGTGTGGTCCGGCTCGCTCACTTCGGGGCCCGCAGGATCCAGGCCCGGCCGTCCGGGTCCCGCACGGTCATCTCGCGCGTGCCGTAGTGGGTGTCCTCGAAGGGGGTGACGACGTCGAGCCCCGCGTCGGCCGACTCGTCCGGCACCGCGACCACCACGCTCGTGCGCGGCTCCTGGCTTTCGGGGACCTCGGCGACGAACACCGGCACGCCGTCGCCGTTCGACAGCTGGCCCGAGTTGTGGTCGGTCTCGAAATCGAGGCTGAACCCCACGCGCTGCAGGAACTTCGCGGTCTTGCCCCAGTTGTGCGTCTCCAGGAAAAGCATGGTGATGCCGTCGCTCATGTCAGCCGTCCTCTCGTTGTGCGGAAGGGGTATCGAGGTAAGCCCGCAAAGCCGCGGTGACCAGCGCGGACAGCGACTGCTCGTTCTCGATCGCCCGGTACTTCACCTGCTTGATCAGCTCGACCGGCAGGTAGACGTTGAATTGTTTGACCTCTTCACCGGCCATATCTAGGATGCTAGCAATCTAGCCAGCGGCGGACAAGCCCCGCCCGCCGCCGCCATGAGAAGGTGGGGACATGGCGAAACCCTCCGGGCTGCAGATCAGGAACATCATCGCCGCCGTCCTGATGGCTGCCGCGTTCGTGTTCAACCTGGTGAGCGGCGGCCCGTGGTGGGTCACCGCGATCGTCGGCGTCGCGGCACTGCTGTCGTCCTTCTCCGCTTATCTGAACCGGCCGAGCGCCCGGGGCTGACCCGCGAGGGCAGCCAGGCCCGGACGCTCGGGCAGGAAGCACTCTCGTTCAACCTTCGTCCGCACGGACGTCGCCTGCGGTTCAGCCGCCGCTGCTCTACTCGGCGCGGCCCGATCGCGGCAGGCGAAGGAGTGTTGGTGGCAGGGAACGGCTTCACCGTCCACACGGACGAGTTGCACAAATTCAGCGAGTACATGGACAAGACGACCGTGCCGACGGTGAACGACTCCGCGAAGGCGGTGGACGACGCCAACGGCGGGGACATCGACGCGTTCGGCGTCGTGCTCGCGCAGGTGCTCGCCATTCCCGCGCGGATCGCGCTGAAGGTCGTGTCCGACAACCTGCACGGCGTCGCGAAGGACGTGACCGACAGCGCGGACAAGACGCGCCAGGCCAGCGAGCAGTACAGCAAGGGCGACCAGGACCTCGCGAAGGCGTTCGACAAGTTCAAGCCGGAGCAGGTGAAATGAGCGCGGTCGTTCCCATCACCGACTCGAACAGCACGACCGGCGCGGGCGTCGCGGACAGCTGGCACAGCGTCGTCTCGTCGATCCAGGAGATCCAGAACCTGCACGGCGGCGACGCGGCCGCGGTCGGCGTCGAGATCGGCGTGTCGATCGTCGGCGCGATCGCGGACACCGCCGCGTTCGTCATGGACCCGTTCGGCAAGCTCATCGCCGCCGGGCTCGGCTGGCTGATCGAGCACATCTCGTTCCTCAAAGAGGGCCTCGACAAGCTCGCCGGCAAACCCGAGGCGATCAACAAGATGGCCGAGGAACTGCACAAGACCGCCGAGAATCTGCGCAACGCGGCGAAGGACCTGGACACCACGCTGCAGAAGACGGTCGCCAACTGGCAGGGCGACGGCGCCGAGGCGTTCAAGAAGAACATCGGCGACCGACGCGGCCAGATCGACAGTGCCGGGCACGCGGTCGACGCCGCAGGCTACGTGGTCAAGACGACGATGGCCCTGGTCTCCGTGGTGCGGTCGCTGATCCGCGACCTGATCACGACGTTCCTCGGCGACGTCATCGCGACCATGCTGATCGCGCTCGCGATGGCGGCGTTCACGTTCGGCGCGTCGATCGTGGTCGGGGTGGGCAACGTGATCCGGTCGGGGATCTCGCTGGCGCTGACGATGGCGTCCAAGATCGCGCGGGTGGTCGGCCTCGGCGGGCGGACCGCGAGCAGGCTGGCCCAGCTGGCGGAGAAGGTCAAGCCCTCGCGCGGCGGTGGCGGCGGGACGCACGGTGGGGGCAACAACCACGAGATGACCGACCTCAACCCCGGGGGCTCCGGGGGCCACGGCGGCGGGGGCGGCGGTGGGCAGGGCGGCCACGGCGGGAACAACACGCCGCATGAGGACACTCCTGGCGGCAACAACCACCACGAAGACACTCCCGGTGGCAACAACAACCCGCACGAGGACACCCCGGGCGGCAACAACCACCACGAAGACACCCCGGGTGGCAACAACAACCCGCACGAGGACACCCCGGGCGGCAACAACCACCACGAGGACACCCCCGGCGGGAACAACACCCCGCACGAAGACACTCCTGGCGGCAATAACCACCACGAAGACACCCCTGGTGGGAACAACCATCACGAAGACGCGCCGGGCGGGAACAACAACCCGCACGAGGAGCGGCCGAACAACCAGCCGCACGAGGACGATCCGTTCGACACCTGGCTGGCCGCGGACCAGCACTTCAACCCGCCGCCCAACCGCCCGCACGACACCCCGGGCGGGAATAACCACCACGAGGACACCCCGGGCGGCGGGGGCAACCACGACAACACGCCGGGCGGCAGCGGCCACGACAACACCCCCGGCGGGAACAACCACCACGAGGACACCCCCGGCGGCGGCAACCACGACAACACGCCGGGCAACAACACCGGCCACGACAACACCCCGGGTGGCAACAACCACCACGAGGACAACCCCGGCGGCAACAACACCCCGCACGAAGACACGCCGGGCGGCAACAACCATCACGAAGACAACCCCGGCGGGAACAACCACCACGAAGACCAGCCGGGCAACAACACGAACCACGAAGACAACGCGGGCGGCAGCAACCACGACAACAACACCGGCGGCAACCACCACGAAGACAACGCGGGCGGTAACAACCACCAAGAAGGCAACCAGGGCGGCGGCGGGAGCGGGGGCTCCTCCGGCCCGCAGTCCGCGTTCAAGCCCTACGAGTTCAGCTGGATGAAGAAGCACGAAGGCTGGATGCAGACGGCCTTCGACCTTCCCGAGATCAAGAAGTTCACCGGCGGCAAGAACGTCTGGAAGGACGTCATGAAGTGGCCGGAGGACCAGTGGAAGAAGAACCCCCGGCTGTTCTCCTTCATGAAAACCCTGGCCGACGGCAAGAGCAGCAAGAACTTCGCCGGCTGGGTCGGCAAGGACGCGGTCAACTTCGACAAGTCGATCACCGACATCCAGATGCAGGCGCAGGAAGCCTGGAACATCTCCGACGAGGAGTGGCGCAAGGAGCACCCGGACCCCGCGGCTGACGGGGGCGGCGGGGAGTAGTCGTGCCCCGTTGAGGCAGGAACAGCCGTGAAGGGCCCCTTGAAGGAATCTGATTCCTTCAAGGGGCCCTTCACGGACCAAGAACTCAGTCGGACGTCTCGGCGAATCGCGCCGTCACGGCTTCCCGGCCGCGTTTGCTGAGTTCGCCGAAGAGGCGCAGCCGGGCGAGGCCGCCGTCCGGGTAGATGTCCAGGCGGATCTCCGTTACCTCGGGGCCGTCGTCCGCCAGGGCGAAGCGGTGGCGGGTGTCGGGCTGCAACCTGGTGCGCGGCAACAGTTCCACCCACTCGCCCTCGTCCACGCGGCCACTCACCGAGGCCCAGCCGGGCGCGTTTCCCTTGAGGTTGCTGGTGTCCAGCTCCACGAACCGGATCAAGCCCGCGCCCGCCAGCCGCACTGTCGCCCAGTCGTTGCCGTCGTCGCGGCGGCGGGCGGTTTCCCAGCCTTCCGCCTGGTGCGCGGCGAGGCCCGGCGACAGCATGTTGTTCGGCGACGAATAGAACATGTCGCTGCATCCGGTGACGACCGCGCCGTTTTCCAAAGCTGCCAAGTCCAGCGAGCGCGGGTCAAGCAGCGAGGGGTCCGGCACGGGCGAACCGTGCACTCGCAGTCGTGCGACGCCACCGTCGGGGTGCTGGGTGAGGCGTACGTGGGTGTAGCGACGCGGGGACGTCACCTTGTAGTAGTTCTCCGAGTCGCCGATCGCCGGTTCGTGGTCGACCAGGACGTCCCAGTCCGCGTCCTGCAACTCCGCCGCGCTCGGGTAGCCGGGGACGGACGTCGCCGCCACGGACACGAACGGCGGGTAGTTGCCCTTGAAGAACGCCGTGTCCACCACCACGCCGGACACCACGCCGCCGAGGCCGAGGCGGACCAGGGCGTGGTCGTCGCCGGGTTCGCGGTGCCGCCGGGTCTCCCAGCCGTCGTACACCTGGCCCTTCGGGCCGAACGTTTCGGCGC
This sequence comes from Amycolatopsis halotolerans, assembly GCF_042647905.1. Classification (NCBI taxonomy): domain Bacteria; kingdom Bacillati; phylum Actinomycetota; class Actinomycetes; order Pseudonocardiales; family Pseudonocardiaceae; genus Amycolatopsis; species Amycolatopsis halotolerans. The sequence continues at coordinate 154,117 of NZ_JBHRWI010000070.1, read as the reverse complement.
GGTGCGCCGGCCGCCACGGGTTGACCAGGTTTTCCTTCTCGGCGAACAGTTCGTCGCTCGCCCACATCACGGTGCCCCCGAACAGGCGCGAGGCCAGATCGGGCTGGGTAGTCCACTCCGGACGGTCGGACACGTGCTCCTCCATCTTTTCAGCAATTGCCCCGGGTCAGCAAAGTCCCCCTCGGCTCGTCGCCGGTCACCGGCTCGCCGCGCAGCCAGGTGCCGCGCACGACGCCGGCCAGCGGACGCTGGTCGTACGCGCTCACCGGGTTGCGGTGCGCGAGCTTCGCGACGTCCACGACGAAGGCTTCATCCGGCGCGAAGACACAGAAATCGGCGTCACCGCCCACTTCCAGCTTGCCCTTGCGCGTCATCCCCACCTGCGCGGCCGGGCGCTCGGCCATCCACCGCACCACGTCGACGAGACCGAAGCCGCGCTGGCGGGCCTGCGTCCAGATCGCGGGCAGACCGAGCTGCAGGCTGGAAATACCGCCCCAGGCGAGACCGAAATCACCGGTGTCAAAGCGTTTCAGCTCCGGCGTGCACGGCGAATGGTCGCTGACGATCGTGTCGATCGTGCCGTCGGCCAAACCCTGCCACAGCAATTCCCGGTTCGCTGCCTCGCGAATCGGCGGGCAGCACTTGAATTGCGTTGCCCCGTCCCGGATTTCCTCCGCGATGAACGACAGGTAATGCGGACAGGTTTCCACCGACAGCGCGACACCCTCGCGGCGCGCGCTGGCGATCAGCGGCAAAGCGTCCGAAGAGGACAGATGCAGGACGTGCGCGCGGGCACCGGTGCGCCGGGCCGCCTCGATCACGTGCGTGATGGCCAGGTTTTCCGCGCCGCGCGGGCGGGAACCGAGGAAGTCGTGGTACTTCTCGCCGTGCGGATCGGGGGCCGCGTCGATCGCTTCGGAATCCTCCGCGTGCACGATCATCTGCGCGTCGAACGACTTCAGCTCGCGCAGCGCGGATTCCAGGCCGGCCGCGTCCAGCGGGGGGAACTCGTCGACGCCGGAGTGCAGCAGGAAGCATTTGAAGCCGAAGACGCCCTCGTCGTGTAGACCGCGCAGATCGCCTTCATTGCCGGGAATCGCGCCGCCCCAGAACCCGACGTCCACGTGCACCCGGCCGCTCGCCGCCTTGCGCTTGACCTCCAGCGCGGCCACGTCGACCGTCGGCGGCAGGCTGTTGAGCGGCATGTCCACGATCGTCGTGACACCGCCGGCCGCGGCCGCGCGCGTCGCGGTCTCGAAGCCCTCCCACTCGGCGCGGCCAGGGTCGTTGACGTGTACGTGGGTGTCCACGAGACCGGGCAGCAGCACCTCGTCTTCGCCCAGGTCAACGACCCGCGCACCGGCCATCTCGACGACACCGGGTTCGACCGCGACGATCCGGCCGTGCTCAACACCGATCGTCGCCGGGCCGAGACCGGCGGGGGTCACCGCACGCGCGGCCCGCACCACGAGGTCCATCGACGGCACCCTCCAGTTCCACGTTACGGAAATAGTCTTTCGCCCACCGAGATTAGACACGTCCTTCCCGGCTCGTCAACGCCGTCCCTCCCACGTTACGGTCACCGGGTGAAGTTGGAAGCCGAGTTCACCAGCGAGCCGTTCCGCGGCGAGGGCGCACCGCCGGAGCACGCCGTCCGCGCCCGCGACGCCGCCGACGCGGCCGGGCTCGACACCGACTTCGGCCCGCTCGGCACCCTGGCCCGCGGGAGCGCCGACGAACTGTTCGCCGCGTTGCCGTCGATCGCCCGCGCCGCCCTCGAAGGCGGGGCCACCCGGGTGACCCTGCAACTGCGCCGGACCGACGATTCCGACACCGTTCCGGCGGTCGAACTCAACAGCGCGCTGTCGCGATTGATCGCCGACGTGGAACGCGAACTCGGCTCGAAACTCCGCGATCTCGACCGCCCGGAAAAGCAGCGCGCGGTCCGCCTGCTGCGCGAGCGCGGGGCCTTCAACCTGCGGAAATCGGTTTCGGCGGTCGCCGAGGAACTGGGCGTCACGCGGTTCACGGTCTACAACTACCTCAACCGGGAAGCCGACTGAAAGAGCCGCGAGCCGCGATTCAACAAAGTGTTGACGCACGCTCGACCCGGCCGTACGGTCAGCGGAACACCACCTCCCCGGAGGAGATTCCGTTGCCGCTCGCACTCGCCGAGTTCAACTCCGCATCCGCCGCCGAACTCCGGCCGACGCTCACCGCCTGCCTGGCCGTGCCACGCTGGGTCGACACCGTGCTCGACGGCCGCCCGTACGCCGATTTCGCCGCGCTGAGCAAGAGCGCGGACAGCGTGACTCCGTTGCGGCGCAACGAGATCCGCGACGCGATCGCCGCACACCCGAGAATCGGGGAACGCCCCACCAGCAAGGGCAGCGACGCCGACTGGTCCCGTTCGGAGCAGTCCGGAGTGGACAATGCGGACGAATTCGCCGCCGCCAACGCCGAATACGAGGAACGTTTCGGCCACGTGTTCCTAGTATGCGCGAGCGGCCGCAGTGGCGAGGAATTGCTCGCGAACCTCCGGTCCCGGCTGGGCAACGACCCGGAGATCGAACTCGACGTCGCTGGCGCGGAGCTGGCCAAGATCGCGCAACTGCGCCTCGCGAAAGCGGTAACAGCATGAGCCTCGTGACTACGCACGTCCTCGACACCGCCACGGGCAAACCCGCAGCCGGGATCGCCGTGCGCTTCGAGCGCCAGGACGGCTCGCTGCTCGCCGAGGGCGCGACCGACGACGACGGCCGCATCCGCGACCTCGGCCCGGACACGCTCGACCCCGGGGTGTACCGGCTGATCTTCGACACCGGGGGCTACCTCGGCCCGGAGGCGTTCTTCCCCGACGTCACGATCGCTTTCCGGATCGTCGACGGCACGTCGCACCACCACGTGCCGGTGCTGCTGAGCCCGTTCGCCTATTCCACCTATCGCGGGAGCTGACATGGGAATCTCGTTGGGCCCCAACCAGTACGGCAAGGCCGAGGTCCGCCTCGTCACCGTCCGGCGCACCGGCGGCGTGCACCACCTGCGCGACCTCACGGTGTCCTCGGCGCTGCGCGGCGACCTGTCGGCCACGCATCTCACCGGCGACAACTCCGCCGTGCTGGCCACCGACACGCAGAAGAACACGATGTACGCGTTCGCCAAACAGCAGGACGTCGGCGAGATCGAGGACTTCGCCCTCCGGCTCGGCAGGCGGTTCGTGGACACGCAGGAAAAGATCACCGGCGCGCGGGTCTCCGTCGAAGAGCAGGAGTGGGACCGCATCACGGTGGACGGCGCGCCGCACGCCCACTCGTTCAGCAGCTCCGGCGGCGAACGCCGCACCACCACCGTCACCGTGCACGCCGACCGCGCCTGGGTCGTGTCCGGAGTGGACGGTCTCGTGGTGCTCAAGTCCACCGGGTCCGAATTCCACGGGTACCCGCAAGACGAATACACCACGCTCGTCGAAACCGACGACCGCATTCTCGCCACCGCCGTCACCGCGCGCTGGCGTTACGAGGGATTCACCGGGATCGACTGGGCCAAGAGCCATCGGGAGATCCGGCAGACGCTCCTGGAGACGTTCGCCACCAAGCACAGTCTTTCGCTGCAGCAGACCCTGTACGCGATGGGCGAAGCCGTGCTGCGGGCACGGCCGGAAGTAGCCGAGATCCGGTTCTCTCTGCCCAACAAGCACCATTTCCTCGTCGATCTAAGCCCCTTCGGCCTCGAGAACCACAACGAGGTGTTCTACGCCGCAGACCGACCGTATGGCCTCATCGAAGGCACGGTGGTCCGCGACGAAGCCGAAGAGCCCGGCCCGGCCTGGACCGACGCCGTGCTCTAGCCCCGAGTCCCCTCCGGGAGAGCGCATGTCAGTTACACAGGAACGACCCTCTCGGCACCCCGTGGACGCGCGGCCTCCGCTGCCGCAGTTGATCCTCGGAGGAATCCAGCACGTCGCGGCCATGTACGCCGGAGTGGTGGCGCCACCGCTCGTCATCGGCGCGGCCGTCGGCCTCTCCCCCGGCCAGCTCACGCTGTTGATCAGCGCGGCGCTGTTCACCGCGGGACTGGCCACCCTGTTGCAAACCCTCGGCTTCTGGCGCTTCGGCGCGAGACTGCCGCTGGTCAACGGCGTCACTTTCGCCGCCGTAGCGCCGATTCTGTCCATCGCGGCACAGCATCGCGACGGCAACGCGTTGGGCGTCGTGTACGGCGCCACGCTCGCCGGCGGCGTGTTCGTAGTGCTCGCCGCACCGTTTTTCTCCAAGCTGACGCGGTTTTTCCCGCCGGTGGTGACGGGGACGGTCATCACGCTCATCGGGATCTCCCTGCTGCCGGTCGCCGTGCAGTGGATCGCCGCGCAGCACAAGTCGGCCAAGCCCAGCGGGCTCGTGCTGGCCGGGATCACACTGGTCGCGGTGCTCGTCTTCACCCGGTTCCTGACCGGGTTCTGGAGCCGGATCGCACTGTTGCTCGGCCTGGTCGCGGGCACCGCCGCGGCGTGGCCGCTCGGCCAGGTCGACACGTCGACGCTCCGGCAGGCCCCGGTGTTCGGCATCGTGACGCCGTTCCACTTCGGCACGCCGACGTTCGACGTCGCGGCGATCGTCTCGATGCTCATCGTGATGCTCGTGGTGATGGCGGAGAGCACCGCCGACCTGCTGGCGCTCGGCGAGATCGTGGACCGGCCGACCACCAGCCGCGTACTGGCCGACGGCCTGCGCGCGGACGGGCTTTCCACCGCCGTAGGCACGATCTTCGGCGGGTTCGCCTGCACGGCGTTCGCGCAGAACATCGGGCTCGTGTCGCTCACCCGCATGGTGAGCCGGTACGTGGTCGCGGCCAGCGGCGTGGTGCTCGTGCTGCTCGGCGTGTTCCCGATGGCCGGCGGGATCGTCGCGCTGGTGCCGCAGCCGGTGCTCGGCGGGGCCGGGCTGGTGCTGTTCGGCAGCGTCGCGGTGAGCGGCATCCGGACGCTCGCGAAGGCGTCGTTCGAGCATCCGATCAACGTCGCGATCGTCGCCGCGTCGCTCGGCGTCGGGCTGATCCCGATCGTCATGCCGGACTTCTACTCCGGCTTCCCGGCGGCGCTGCAGGTCGTGCTCAACTCCGGGATCAGCGCGGGCTGCGTGACCGCGGTGGTGCTCAACCTGGCGCTCCGGCCGCGCTTGATAGAACGCTCTACTGTCAAGGAGCTATCCTCGGTGGCGTGACTGGCACCAAGGACCGCATCCTCGCCGCCGGGGCGGAGTTGTTCCGGCAAGGCGGGTACGCGGGCACCGGCATGAAGCAGATTGTCGAGAAGGCCGGCGCGCCCTTCGGGTCGGTGTACCACTTCTTCCCCGGCGGCAAGGAACAGCTGGGCGAAGAAGTGGTACGCACCTCGGGGATGCAGTACGCGCAACTGTTCGAAGTCTTCATCTCCCCGGCGCCGGACCTGATCACCGGCCTCGAAAGCTTCTTCGCGGGCGCGGTCACCACGCTGCTCGACACGGACTACGTCGAGGGCTGCCCGATCGCGACCGTCGCGCTCGAAGTGGCGACCACGAACGAACCCCTGCGCAAGGCCACCGCGGACGTGTTCGAGGCGTGGACCAAGGCGGGCACCAAGGGTTTCTCCGCCTTCGGCCTTCCCGACGAGCACGCCCGCACGCTCACGCTCGCCTTGGTGACCAGCTTGGAGGGCGCGTTCGTGTTGTGCCGCTCCATGCGGACGACCGAACCGATGGCGGTCGCGGGCGCGGCGGTGGTCGACGTGGCGCGACGGCTGCTGACCGAACTGGGTGACGACGGGAAACGCCGCACCGGGGGCGGCTAAGCTGGAGCCAACATCCGGGTCCGCGGGAGGTGGCCGGTGTTCGGTCTCAGCATCGACCACATCGTTATTCTGCTGCTCGCCGGGTTGTTCATCCTCGGCCCGGAACGGCTGCCCGAGGCCGCGCGCTGGGTCGCGCAGACCGTGAAACGGGCCCGCGGGTTCGCCGCGGGCACCAAGGCCCAGCTCGAAGCGGAACTCGGCCCGGAGTACCAGGAGCTGCGGAAACCGTTGCAGGAACTGCAGTCCCTGCGGATCGGCAATCCCCGGGCCGCCGTGACGAGGTATCTGCTCGACGACACGCCCCCGGCCGCCAGCCCGGCGCCCCCTCCCGCTCCGGCGCCGGTTCCGGTTCCGTTGCGGGCCAACGAGCGGCCGCCGGTCGATCCCGACGCCACCTGATCATTCCGCCGCGCGCCACGCCCATCCGGCCAGCACGAGCAGTTCGACCAGTTCCAGCACCGCCATCGCCCGTTCCACGAGCCCGGTCGCGACGGTCGGCAGATGCTGCCCGAACGCGACATTAGCCGCGAACGGAATGAGAAACGGCAGAAAGAACGGCACCGCGGTCAGCGCCAGAACGCGCGACCAGCGCGCAAAGCCTCGCCATCGCGGCGAATTCCGGTGCGCCCAGCCGAGCAGCCAGCCGGCTAACGGCAAACTCACACAACTGATCCCGGTCGCGGCCAGATGCACTTTGCCGACCCACGACACCGCATTTCCCTGCGGGTCCTTCGTGAACAACGCCACCGCCGCGAGCCCGGCGCACCAGGCGGCCGTCGCGAAGACCGTCAGCGGCCCGTACAGGATCCCCCGGCGGCGCAGGACCAGCGCCACCACCACCGAACCGGCCGACGTCAGCAGCATCGCCGCCGCCCACATCCACCAGCCGGGAGTCCAGGCGTAGTCGCTGAGCATCGCGCTGACCGGGTCGATCGGGCCCCAGTAGCGGTCGACGTGCAGCACCACCAGGAACGCGGCCGCGACCAGCACCGCGGCCACCGCCGCACCGAGCGCGAGTTTCGTTCCTGTCGCCGACGGGGCTGGCGCCGGCGCCAGGACCCGCGCCGGGGTCAGTTCTGTCGCCACCGCTGGTTCTCCGCTCCGCCCGTCCGATTTTCCGAAGCATATCCTGGCCGCGAACTCGCCGCTTTCGGACAGTCTGGCCGAATTGCCGTGCATTCTCAGCGTCCTGCCAGAAATCGTGACTACCCTCGCGGCCGTTCACTGCTCGCTAAAGACGGGAAATTCATGCCTGCCGCGCGCGGTACGGAATTGCGGCTGCTCCTGCTCGCGGTGGCGATCGTCTGGTTCGCGTTCCTCCTCGTGGACGCGAACGCCCTGGGGCAGATCAACTTCTCGATCGTCGGCTACGGCGCGTCGTTCACCGCGGTCGCGGCCGTGGCGCACCTCGCGGTCCGGCGCTGGGCCCCGTACGCGGACCCGCTGATCCTGCCGTGCACCGTGCTGCTGAACGGCCTCGGCCTGGTGGTGATCCACCGGATCGACCTCGGGCTCGCCGAACAGGCGGTGCAGCGCGGCAAGGTGTACTCGGCCGTCGCCGGGCAGCAGGTGCTCTGGACGGTCGTGGCGCTGGTGCTGTTCCTGGCCGTGCTCGGGTTCGTGCGCGATCACCGCGTGCTGACCCGCTACGGCTATCTCGCCGGGCTAACCGGGATCGTCGCTGTGCTGCTGCCCGCGCTGCTGCCGGCGTCGCTGTCGGAAGCGGGCGGCGCGAAGGTGTGGATCAGGATCGGCCCGCTGTCGCTCCAGCCGGGCGAATTCGCGAAGCTGCTGCTGATCGTCTTCGCCGCGACCACCCTGGTGGCGAAACGGGAACTGTTCCGCGTGGCCGGGCGGAAGGTGCTCGGCGTCGAACTGCCGCGGGCGCGCGACCTCGGGCCGATCATCCTCGCCGCGCTCGGCTGTGTGGCGGTGCTGGCGTTCGAGAAGGAACTCGGCGCCTCGCTGCTGTTCTTCGGGATCGTGCTGGTGATGATCTACCTCGCGACCGAGCGGGTGATCTGGGTGTACGCCGGGCTGACAGTGTTCGCCGGCGGGTGCGTGCTGGCGTACTTCCTGTTCAACCACGTGCGGCAGCGGGTCGCGAACTGGATGGACCCGCTCGCGACCTACGACCAGGCCGGCGGCGGGTACCAGGTCGCGCAAGGGTTGTTCGGCCTCGGCACCGGCGGCATGGGCGGAACGGGCCTCGGCGCGGGCAGGCCGGACATCGTCCCCGAGGCGAACACCGACTTCATCACCGCCAGCATCGGCGAGGAGCTGGGCTTCCTCGGACTGGCCGCGGTGCTGATGCTGTACCTGCTGATCGCGCTGCGCGGGATGCGGCACGCGCTGGCCGTCCGCGACAGCTTCGGCAAACTCCTCGGCGGCGGGCTCGCGTTCACCGTCGTGATGCAGATTTTCGTGGTCGTGGGCGGGGTGACGAAGCTGATCCCGGAAACCGGGATCACCGCGCCGTTCCTGTCGAAGGGCGGCTCGTCGCTGCTCGCGAACTACATCCTGGTCGCGCTGCTGCTGCGGATCTCCGACGCGGCGCGCAAGCCGAGCACGACCGATCCGGTGCAGGCGGTGCGGGCGCCGCTGGCGGAGGCGGGAACGGTGCTGGTCAGACGGCCGCAGTGAGCTGGATGACGAGACGGGGACGGCTTGGGGACGACCCCCGGCAGCGTGTCTCCCGTCCGGTCATCTACTGCGAAAGGACTGACATGTCATCGAGGGGAATGCTGCGGCTCGCCGGAGCCGGCGCGGCCGCGGCGATGCTGACTGCCGCCTTGTCCGGAACCGCCTCCGCGGGGGAACAATCCGCTGCCGCCATCGCGAACTTCTACATCCAGCGCGCGGGAACCAGCGTCTGCCTGGACAGCAACACCAAGGGCGACGTCTACACGCTCAAGTGCAACGAGGGGCGGAACCAGGTGTGGACCAACTTCGCCCCGGGCAAGTTCCGGAACCTGGAGACCAACGCCTGCCTCGCCGCGAGCAGAACGGCCGTGTTCACCACGTCCTGCTCGTCCAACACCACTGACTGGACGACCTCGTCCACCACGAACAAGTACTTCAAGAACGTGCAGACCGGGCTCTGCCTGAACAACAGCGGCGGCAGCCCCGAAGCCGTCGGGGTGCGGATCTGCCACGCGCCGACCGCGCTGTGGACCGTGGAACGAGCCTGATCGCGGAACCGGTGGGTCGCCCGGGAGGGCGGCCTACCGGTCTTCCCGCAGCCGAGCGCTCGCCTTCGCCAGCTCGCCCGCGATCGCGGTCTCGTCCGCGGACTTCAGCTGTCCCCCGGCCACCACCGTTTTCCCGCCCACGAACAGCCTCCGCAACGGCGGCGGCGCGGCCAGCACCAACGCCGCGACCGGGTCATCGATCCCCGCGTAGTTCAGGCCGCTCAGGTCCCACACCGCCAGATCCGCGAGCTTCCCGACCTCCACCGAGCCCATGTCACGCTCCCGGCCGAGGCAGCGCGCGCCGCCCATCGTGCCTAGCCACAACGCTTCTCGCGTGGTCAGCCCGGTCGGCCCGCCGCGTTGCCGGGCCTGCAGCAACGCCTGGTGCAGCTCCTCCGCCAACCCGCCGGATTCGCTGGAAGCCGCGCCGTCGACGCCCAATCCGACCGGAGCGCCCGCGTCGAGCAAGTCCCGCACGGGAGCGATTCCGGTGCCCAGGCGGCCGTTCGACGTCGGGCAGTGCGCGGAACCCGTAGCAGTCGCGCCGAATCGACGGATCGCGTCGGGCGCGAGGTGCACGGTGTGCGCGAGCCAGACGTCCGACGCCAGCCAGCCCAGTTTGTCCGCGTACTCCGCGGGCGTGAGGCCGGTTTCGGCGAGGCATTGCTTTTCCTCGGCCTGGGTTTCGGCCAGGTGCGTGTGCAGCCGGACGCCCTTGCGGCGAGCCAGTTCGGCCGACTCAGCCATCAGCCGCTCGGTGACGGAGAACGGCGAGCACGGGCCCACCGCGATCTGCACGTGCGCGCCCGGCGAGGCGTCGTGGTAGCGGTCGATCGCGGCTTCGGTGCCAAGAAGGGCGGCTTCGGCGGTCTCGACGAGGCTGTCCGGCGGCAGCCCGCCGTCCGATTCGCCGCGGTCCATCGAGCCGCGGACCAGGTGCAGCCGCAGGCCGATCCGCTCCCGCGCGGCGACGAGCGCGGCCACCTGATCGCCGCCGTCGGCCGGGAAGACGTAGTGGTGGTCGGCGACCGTCGTGCAGCCGGTCAGCGCCAGCCGCGCCATTCCGGCGGAGCCCGCGGCGTGCGTGATCTCCGCGTTCAGTTTGGCCCACACCGGGTACAGCGCGACGAGCCACTCGAACAGCGTGTGGTCGGCGGCTAGGCCTCGGGTGGCCCATTGGTACAGATGGTGGTGCGTGTTCACGAGGCCCGGCGTGACGAGGCAGCCAGCGGCGTCTACGCGTTCGTCCGCCGTCCCTGCGAAGGCGCCGTCGCCGACGGCGGCGATGCGGTCGTCCTCGATGAGGACGTGGCCGTTGCGGTGCTCGGGGCCGCTGACTGTGGCGATCGCAGCGTTCTCGACGACTGTCCTCATGCGAACCTCCTCAAGCTCGTGAGTGGCGGCGCCGGTTCTAACCGGCGCCGCCACTCATGAGTCACAACGCCTTGGCCGCGCGATCCGCCACCAGCCCCAAGAAGCGGCTCGGGTCTTTCAGCTCCCCGCCTTCGGCCAGCAACGCCATGCCGTGCAGCAGCTCCGCCGTCTCGGCCAGCGAGGTGTCCTCCGGGTGCTCGGCGAACGCCTTGCGCAGGCCGGTCACCAGCGCGTGCTCCGGGTTCAGCTCCAGAACCCGCTTCACCGGCGGCAGTTCCTGCCCCATCGCGCGGTACATCTTCTCCAGCGTCGGCGTCAGATCGCCCGCGTCGCCGACGATGCAGGACGGCGACGTCGTCAGCCGCGAGGACAGCCGGACCTCCTTGACGGTGTCGGTCAGCGTCGCCGACATCCACTTCAGCAGGTCCTCGTATTCGGCCTTCTTCTCCTCGGACGTCTCGTCGCCGAGGTCGACCTCGCCCTTCGCGATCGACTGGAACGTCTTGCCGTCGAAGCCGCTCGCCGACTCGGTCCACATTTCGTCGACCGGGTCGGTGAGGATCAGCACCTCGTACCCCTTGGCGCGGAACGCTTCCAGGTGCGGCGAGTTCTCGATGACGGTGCGCGATTCACCGGTCAGGTAGTAGATGTGCTCCTGGCCGTCCTTCATCCGCGACACGTAGTCGCGCAGCGAGGTCGGCTTGTCCGCGTGGTTGGTCGAGTCGAACGACGAGATCTCGAGGATCTGCTCCCGGTTCTCCGGGTCGTCGATCAGGCCCTCCTTGACCGCGCGGCCGAACTCCTGCCAGAACGTCGCGTACTTCTCGGCCTCCTCGGTCATCATCGTCTTGACCGTCGAGAGGATCTTCTTCTCCAGCCGCCGCCGGATCGCGCGGATCTGCCGGTCCTGCTGCAGGATCTCGCGCGAAACGTTCAGCGACAGGTCCGCCGCGTCGACGACCCCCTTCACGAAGCGCAGGTAGTTCGGCATCAGCGCTTCGCAGTCGTCCATGATGAACACGCGCTTGACGTACAGCTGCACGCCGCGCTTCGCGTCCCGCATGAACAGGTCCACCGGTGCGCGCGAGGGCAGGAACAGCAGCGCCTGGTACTCGAAGGTGCCCTCGGCCTGCATCCGGACCGTCTCGAGCGGATCGGTCCAGTCGTGGCTGATGTGCTTGTAGAACTCGTGGTACTCCTCGTCGGAGACCTCGTCCTTCGAACGCGCCCAGAGCGCCTTCATCGAGTTGACGGTCTCGAGACCGCCAGCGTCGTCTTCTTCCTCGGTCGCAGTGCCTTCCTTGGCCATCTGCACCGGCCAGGTGATGAAGTCCGAGTAGCGCTTGACGATCTCGCGGACCTTCCACGGCGACGTGTAGTCGTAGAGGTGATCCTCGTCGTCGGCGGGCTTGAGGTGCAGCGTCACCGAGGTGCCCTGCGGGGCGTCGGCGAGGGATTCGATCGTGTAGGTGCCCTCGCCGCTGGACTCCCAGCGGACGCCCTCGTCGGTGCCCGCACGCCGGGTCTCCAGGGTGACCTTGTCGGCCACCATGAAGCTGGAGTAGAAGCCGACGCCGAACTGCCCGATCAGGTCCTGGCCCGCGGATTCCTTCGACTCCTTCAGCTTGCGCAGGAAGTCGGCGGTGCCGGATTTCGCGATGGTGCCGATCAGGTTGACTACGTCGTCCCGGCTCATCCCGATGCCGTTGTCGCGCACGGTGAGGGTGCGCGCCTCGGAGTCGAGAAGGATCTCGATGTGCAGGTTCTCGGTCTCGGCCCGCAGATCCTTGTCGCGATACGTCTCCAGGCGCAGCTTGTCCAGCGCGTCGGAGGCGTTGGAGACCAGCTCGCGCAGGAAGATGTCCTTGTTCGAGTAGATCGAGTGGATCATCAGCTGCAGCAGCTGGCGCGCCTCGGACTGGAACTCCAGCGTCTCGACCGTCCCGGTTTCCTCAGCCATGGCTTTAGTGTTTCCTTTCCCGCCCTCAAAAGACCGGGTTGAAGTCTACCGAGCGCGTACGACAAAACGTGCGGAGACCGCGAAGTCCGATTGCCGCCAGCGGAGCCGTCGGAGCCCGGCCAGGCTGGCGACCGTGACTGATCCCGCTGCCGTGCTCAACGGCATGTACCGAGCCGAAGCTGAGTATTTCGCCGCCGGTGGCCCCGGTTCGGCTTCTTTTGCCCCGCTGGCCCCGTATTTCGCCGAGGATGTCGTACTTCACCAGGCTGACGGACTGCCGTTCGGCGGCGACTGGCACGGCCACGCCGGGCTGGAGAAGTTCTTCCTCGAGATGAGCCGGATCTGGGAGTCGTTCGAGATCGGCGAGCAGGAGTTCCTCGCCCTCGGCGCGACGTCGGTGGTGCGCACCCAAGTCCGTGCCCGGGCGCGGGCGACCGGACGGGAGCTGGAGTTCCCGATCCTGCAGGCGCTCCGGATCGAGGACGGGCGGATCGCCGAGGTGCACCCGTTCTACTGGGACACCGCGGCGATCGCGAGTGCCTGCGCCGAGTAGCGCGGGCACTCGCGATCATTCAGGCCTGCCGCCGCGCGTACGCGTCCAGCCGCGCCGGTTCAAACGGCAACTCCGCTTCCGCCAACGCCCCGCAGTTGTAGCCGCCGAGCAGATACCGGGCCAGCGCCTCCGCCGTCGCGGGTTCGTCCAGCACTCCCCCGGCCGTCTTCGACGCGTAGTCCTGCAACCGCTTGGCCGCCGCCGGGGCGCCCTCGCGGTAGAAGGCGTACGTCGCCGCGTACCGGGTCGGCAACTGGTGCGGGTGCAGGTCCCAGCCCTGGTAGAAGCCGTTTTCCAACGACCGCCGGACCAGCCGCAGATGCTCCGCCCACGCGCCCGGCAGGTCGTCGCCCACCGGGAGCCGGTTGGTCGAACCGTCGGACAGCCGCACGCCCGTTCCGGCAGCCGCGACCTGCATCAACTGCTTCGCGAAGTCGGCCGCGGGGTGCGCCATGCTCTGGTACGCCGCACTGATGCCGAGACCCGCGCTGTAGTCGTAGGTCCCGTAATGCAGCCCGGAGCACCGGCCGTCGGCGGCCTGGATGATCTGCGCCACCGAGACCGTGCCGTCGGTCGAAAGGATCGACTGCGCGGTCTCGATCTGCACCTCGAACCGCAGCGCGCGGTCCGCCAGTCCGTACGCGGTTTCCAGTCGCCCCAACACTTCCGCGGCGACTTCGACCTGCTCGACCGCGGTGACCTTCGGCAGCGTCACCACGAATCCGTCCGGCAGCGATCCTTCGGACAGCAACCCGGACAGGAACAGATCGAGCGTCCGGATGCCCCGCCGTCGCGTCGCGGCTTCGAAGCTCTTGAACCGGATTCCGACGAACGGAGTACCGCCGGTGGTCGCGAGCGTGCGCCCGGCGGCCTCCGCGGCCGCGTCCTCCGCTTCGTCGCCGGGATGGCCGTAGCCGTCCTCGAAATCGATGCGGAGGTCCTCGATCGGCTCGGTGAGGAGCTTCTCGCGGACGCGCTCGGCCACCGCCGGGTCGAGGTTCAGCAGGTCGCCGTGTTCGACGAAGACCCGCATCGCCTGTTTGCCCCAATCGGCGACCAGGCGCGTGCGGTACTGCGACGCCGGCACGTACACCGTGTGCACCGGACGACGGCCCGGAGACTCGCCGGGATACCGCGCCGCCACGCGCGCGTCGGCCTCGGCCAACCGCGCGTCGGCGTCGGTGTAGACGTCCTCGGCGAGCCGTCCGCCGCCCATTACTGGATGTGCTCGTACGCCGGCAGGGTCAGGAAGTCCGGGAACTCGTCGGCCAGCGCGACCTGCTCGAACAGCTCGACCGCGGGCTTCAGCAGGTCGTCGGAGACCTCGGCCGACAGCTCGCCGCGGACGTCGGCCACGACCCCGCGCACCAGCTCCGCGGTGACCGTCTCGCCGTTGTCCAGCTTCGTGCCGTTCTTGACCCACTGCCACACCTGCGACCGCGAAATCTCGGCCGTGGCGGCGTCTTCCATCAGGTTGTGGATCGCCGCCGCGCCGTTGCCGCCCAGCCACGAGGCCAGGTAGCGGATGCCGACGTCGACCGCCGCGCGCAGACCGGCCGCGGTGGCGCTGCCCGGCGTCGAGGCGACGTCCAGCAGCTGGTCGGCGGTCACGCTCACCTCGTCGCGGGTGCGCTCGAGCTGGTTCGGCCGGTCGCCGAGGACCTTGTCGAACTCTTCCTTGCAGAGTGCGACCATGCCCGGGTGCGCGACCCACGAACCGTCGAAGCCGTCCCCGGCCTCCCGCGACTTGTCGGCGTGCACCTTGTCGAAGGCGCCCTTGTTGGCTTCCGGGTCCTTGCTCGGGATGAACGCGGCCATGCCGCCGATCGCGAACGCGCCGCGCTTGTGGCAGGTGCGCACCAGCAGTTCGGTGTAGGCGCGCATGAACGGCGCGGTCATGGTGACCGAGTTGCGGTCCGGCAGCACGAACTTCTCGCCCGCGTCGCGGAAGTACTTGATGACGCTGAACAGGTAGTCCCAGCGCCCGGCGTTGAGGCCCGAGGCGTGCTCGCGCAGTTCGTAGAGGATCTCTTCCATCTCGAACGCGGCCGGGATGGTCTCGATCAGCACGGTCGCGCGGACGGTGCCGTGCGGGATGCCGAGCGCCTTCTCCGCGTGGGTGAACACGTCGTTCCACAGCCGCGCTTCGAGGTGGCTTTCCATCTTCGGCAGGTAGAAGTACGGGCCCTTGCCGCGGTTGAGCAGCTCTTGGGCGTTGTGGAAGAAGTACAGGCCGAAGTCGACCAGCGCGCCGACGCCCTTGCGGCCGCCGAAGGTCAGGTTGCGCTCGTCGAGGTGCCAGCCGCGCGGGCGGACCACGATGGTGGCGTGCTCGACGTCCGGCTTCAGCTCGTAGTGCTTGCCGTTCTGGTCGAGCGTGATCGTGCCGCGGATCGCGTCGGACAGGTTGACCTGGCCGCCCACGACGTTCGCCCAGTGCGGCGTGTTGGCGTCCTCGAAGTCGGCGAGCCACACCTTGGCGCCGGAGTTGAGGGCGTTGATGGTCATCTTGCGATCGGTCGGACCGGTGATCTCCACGCGGCGGTCGCGCAGCGCGGCCGGAGCGCCGGCCACCTGCCAGTCGCTCTCGCGGACCTCCTTGGTCTCGGCGAGGAAATCGAGGCGGCCGGTAGTACGGGCCTCCTCGCGCCGCTTGCCCCGCGCGACGAGGAGTTCGTCGCGCCGCGCGGCGTACTCGTCGTGCAAGCCCGCTACGAAAGCGAGGGCTTCCGGCGTCAGAATCTCGTCCCCACGCTCGACGGACCCGCCGAGAACCTGGACCTCAGACATGCGCAACACCCCGAGTAGTGCTTTGGATAACGTCCCTACGGTTTTTACCTGACGGACTATAGTTTCTGCATAGCGGAACATCAATCGGGTCTGTGAGGAGGACCACTGGTGGCGGCTGAGAAGAGCGGACGAGACGGCGGCGTCCAGTCCCTGCAGCGCGCGTTCGAGCTGCTGGAGCACCTGGCGGACACGGGCGGCGAGGCCAGCCTGTCGGAGCTGGCGACCCTGTCCGGGCTGCCGATGCCGACGATCCACCGGCTGATCCGCACGCTGGTGTCGCTGGGCTACGTCCGGCAGAACACCAACCGGCACTACGCGCTCGGCGCCCGGCTGATCCGGCTGGGCGAGAACGCGAGCATGCAGTTCGGCGCGTGGGCACGGCCGCTGCTGGTGGAGCTGGTCGAGG
Organism: Amycolatopsis halotolerans; assembly: GCF_042647905.1. NCBI lineage: Bacteria > Bacillati > Actinomycetota > Actinomycetes > Pseudonocardiales > Pseudonocardiaceae > Amycolatopsis > Amycolatopsis halotolerans. The sequence continues at coordinate 138,019 of NZ_JBHRWI010000070.1, read as the reverse complement.
AGGTCGGCGAGACGGCGAACCTGGCGGTGCTGGAACGCGACGAGGTGGTGTATGTCGCACAGGTGCCGTCGAAGCACTCGATGCGCATGTTCACCGAGGTCGGCCGGCGTTTGCTGCCGCACGGCACCGGGGTGGGCAAGGCGATGCTGGCGGAACTGCCCGCCGACGAGGTCGCGTCGCTGCTGGAACGCACCGGCATGCCCGCGTACACCGAGCACACCTTCACGGATGCGGACGCACTGGCGGTGGAGCTGAAGAAGATCGCCGGACAGGGTTACGCACTGGACGAGGCGGAACAGGAACTCGGGGTGCGCTGCATCGCCGTCGCGATCCCCGGCGCGCCGGTTCCCGCGGCGGTGTCGGTCTCCGGCCCGTCGGGACGCCTGACGGCGGACGCGGTGAGCCACATCGCGCCGGTGGTGCAGAAGATCGCGGACCGGCTTTCGCAGCAGCTGCCGGTTACTTGAGTTCGCCCTTGAGGAGGTCCAGCAACAGTCCGTCGTGCCAGGTCCCGTCGGGTCCCTTCTCGTAATCGCGAAGGATCCCGACGCGCCGGAAGCCGAGCTTCTCGTACACGTGAATCGCGCGGACGTTGGCCGCCGCCGGATCGATAGTGAGCCGGTGGTGGCCCTGGTCGAACAGGCGCTGGGCCAGGATCCGGATCGCCTCCGCGCCGAGCCCGAGTCCGTAGTGGTCCGGGTGCACCGCGAGGTCGATTCCGGCGTGCCGGTAGCGGTGATCGAGCTCCTCCCAGCTCTGGATCACGCCGACGGTCTGGCCCTCGTACTCGATGGCGTAGGCGTGCTGGTCGCCTTCTTTCGAGAGCAGGCCGTCGGTTTCCTCGTCGGCTTCGCCCCACCACTGCGCCACTTCCGGCGCGGAGAGGATCTCGTGGATCCTGCTTCGGTCGGCCTCGGTGAGCAGACGGAGCGTGACGCGGGTCAATTCATCGGTTTCTGATCGACCTGGACCTGGTACTTCACATCGGTGCCGTTCACCGCACCGATTTTGGCCGTGCGCCCGACTTTCTGTCCACCGGCGGCGAGAAAAATCGGGCGGTGCACGGGTTTTCTCCTAGTGCCAGACGGAATTCGGGATGCGGTCGAGAAGGTCGCAGCGCAGGTCGAGGGCGGGCAGCGGAAACCGCCCGACATGCCCACCCCTCGTGGTCGTAGCCGTGCCGCTACCCACCGTGGCAGGCCACGCTCCAAGGAATGTCCGCTTTAACCCTTGTTCACCCGGCCAGGGGAATCAGCCCAGCAAAGCGTCCACGAACGCACCCGGCTCGAACGGCGCCAGGTCGTCCGGCCCCTCGCCCAGTCCGACCAGCTTCACCGGCACCCCGAGCTCCCGCTGGACCTGGAACACGATCCCGCCCTTCGCGGTGCCGTCGAGCTTCGTCAGGACGATTCCCGTCACGTCGATGACCTCGCCGAACACCCGCGCCTGCGCGAGCCCGTTCTGTCCGGTCGTGGCGTCCAGCACGAGCAGCACCTCGTCCACCTTCGCCTGCTTTTCCACGACTCGCTTGACCTTGCCGAGTTCGTCCATCAGGCCGGTCTTCGTGTGCAGGCGGCCCGCGGTGTCGATCAGGACCGTGTCCACGCCCTCGCTGATGCCCTGCTTGACCGCGTCGAACGCGACCGCCGCCGGGTCCGCGCCTTCCTTGCCGCGCACGACCGACGCGCCGACGCGCTCGCCCCACGTCTGCAGCTGGTCGGCGGCGGCGGCGCGGAAGGTGTCGGCCGCGCCGAGGACGACGGTTCCGCCCTGTGCCACCAGGACTCGCGCCAGTTTGCCGGTCGTCGTGGTCTTGCCGGTGCCGTTCACTCCAGCGACGAGGACCACCGCGGGCTGCTTCTTGCCGTCCACCTCGTGCGGCAGGGCGCGGACCGCGCGCTCGGCGTCCGTGGACAGCGCCGCGGTCAGCACCTCGTGCAGCAGTTCGCGCGCCTCGTCCGACGTGCGCACTGCGCGGCGGTTCAGTTCGTCGCGCAGGCGGTCCACGATCTGGGTCGTCGTGGCGGCGCCGAGGTCCGCCAGCAGCAGCGTGTCTTCTACGTCCTGCCAAGAATCTTCGTCGAGGTCACCGCCGCCGAGGAGGCCCAGCAGGCTCTGCCCGAACACCGAGCGGGACTTGGCCAGACGGCCGCGCAGGCGCTCGAGGCGACCGGCCGGGGACTCGATCTCCTCGATCGGCTCGACCGTTCCCGGGACGACTGCCTCGGGGGCCTCTTCTTCGACCGGCTCGGGGAGCTTGACGTCGCGCACCGTGCGCTGGTCGGAGTCGCGCGGGACTGCGGCGTCGTCGCCGACCGCGGGCTGGCCGTCGACTTCGGTGCGGTCCTCGACGGGGTGCTCGACCACCGGCTCCGGGGAGGGAGCGGGTTCAGGCGAAGGCTCGGGTTCGGCCTCGACGGCCGTCCCGCCGGAAGCGAAGGAGATCCCGCCGCTCGCGGCGTACCCGCCGCCCTTCGGCTTCTCCTCGACCTCGCGCCGCTCGGCCATGCTGATCCGCCGCTTGCGCGCGATGAGCAGCCCGGACACCAGAATGGCGACCAGGACGACGACGGCGACGACAACGATCCAGAACCAGGAACTCGACACGCGACCATCCTGTCATCCGCGTGCACAAGCCACGGGACACCCCACCTGGAGGCCAACGAGTAACGCGAACGGTTCCGATTCGGCCAAGACTCCACGAAGCGTCTTGCGCCACCCCTTCGGCGTTGACTAGACCACATCGGATGACCACCCCCGCCGGCCACTGTTTCCGCGTCCTCGGGCTGCTGTCGGGCACGTCCGTGGACGGGATCGACGTCGCGGTCGCCGAAATCCGCGACGACAACGGGACAGTCGTCCTCACCCCGCTCGGCGAACTCGACGTGCCTTATCCCCCCGACCTCCGCACGGATCTCCTCGACGCGCTCCCGCCGCGGCCGAGCAGCGCGCGGCAGCTGACCATCCTCGACACCCGGGTCGGCCAGGCGTTCGCGGACGCGGCCGCGCGCGGGATCGCCGCGTACGGGCCGGTGGACGTGATCGCCTCGCTCGGCCAGACCGTTTATCACTGGGTCGAGAACGGCGTCGCGCTCGGCACGCTCCAGCTCGGCCAGCCGGCGTGGATCGCCGAGCGCACGGGGGTGCCGGTGATCGCCGACCTCCGCATCCGCGACATCACCGCGGGCGGCCAGGGCGCACCGCTGGCGAGCACGCTCGACGCGATGTGGCTGCGCGGCCTCGCCGAGGAGACCGGTGCTCCGGTGGCCGCGCTCAACCTCGGCGGCATCGCGAACATCACCGTGGTCACGCAGACCGACAAGGTGCTCGCGTACGACACCGGCCCGGCCAACGCGTTGCTCGATCTCGCCGCCGCCCATGTCAGCGACGGCAAGCTGTCCGCCGACGTCGACGGACGGCTCGCGCTCGCCGGTTCAGTCCGGAAAGACCTGCTCGACCGGCTGCTCGCCGACCCCTATTTCGCCGCCCCTGCCCCGAAATCCACTGGCAAAGAGCACTTCCACGGCGGATACCTTGACGCAGCCCTGTCCGGACTGCCGCCGTTGTCCCCGGAGGATCTGCTGGCCACGCTCACCGAACTGACTGCCGCGACGGTCGCCGCGGAATGCCGGCGGCACGGCGTCGCGACCGTCATCGCGTCCGGCGGCGGCGTCGCGAATCCGGCCACGATGGCCGCGCTGGCCCGGCTTCTGCCCGACGGCGCGCTCCGCACCAGCGACGACCTCGGCCTCCCCGGCTCCGGCAAAGAGGCTTACCTGACCGCGTTGCTCGGCTGGCTGAGCTGGTGCGGCGTCCCCGCGACGCTGCCCTCTGCCACCGGCGCGAGCGGTCCCCGCCTGCTCGGCGCGCTGACGCCGGGCGCGGCTCCCCTGAATCTCCCCGCCCCGCTGGGGGGCGCCGCGACCCGGCTCCGGGTCGCGAAATCCGGGCAATCACGGTAGGAGAACCCCATGAATCCAGTCGATCTGGTGATCGTCATCGTGTATCTCGCGGCGATGCCGGTCATCGGCGTGCTGATCGGGCGCAGACAGAAGTCCGCGAACGACTACTTCGTCGGCGAGCGCAGCATGCCGTGGTGGGCGGTCACGCTCTCCGTGGTGGCCACCGAGACGTCCACGCTCACCGTGATCTCCACGCCCGGGCTCGTGTTCGGCAGCGCCTTCCTGTTCCTGGAAGTGGCTTTCGGCTACATCATCGGCCGCGTGATCGCCGCGTTCGTGCTGCTGCCGCGCTACTTCCGCGGCAACTACGTGAGCGCGTACGAATTCCTCGGCCGCCGCTTCGGGCGCGGGCTGCAGGGCACCGCGTCGGTCACCTTCGTGGTGACGCGGCTGCTCGCCGAGGGGCTGCGGCTGTTCGCCGGGGCGATCCCGATCAAGGCGATCCTCAGCCACTACGGCATCCACACCGAGTACTGGCACATCGTCGTGCTGCTGACCTTGCTCACCGTGATCTACGCGTTCGTCGGCGGCATCAAGTCGGTGATCTGGGTCGACGTCATCCAGTGGTCGCTCTACATCCTCGGCGCGATCGGCGCGGTGATCTTCCTGTCCACGAAGCTGCCGTCCGGCTGGACGCAGATCGCTTCGAGCCAGGGCCGGTTCCAGCTCACCGACTTCGCGTCGAACCTGCTGACCAACCCGTACGCGTTCCTCTGCGCGGTGGTCGGCGGCGCGTTCCTGTCGATGGCTTCGCACGGCGCGGACCAGCTGATCGTCGGACGGCTGCTGTCGTGCCGGAACCTGCGCGACGGCCAGCGCGCGCTGATCGGCTCGTCCATCGTGGTGTTCATCCAGTTCGCGCTGTTCCTGCTCGTCGGCGCGATGCTGTGGGTCTACACCGGCGGCAAGACCGGCTCGACGGCCACCGCGGTCGCGGCCGGGAAGATGTCCGGCGACGACGTGTTCTCCAACTTCATCGTCAACGACCTGCCGGTCGGCCTGGCCGGGCTGCTGATCGCCGGCATCCTCGCCTCGACCATGGGCGCGCTCGCGTCCGCGCTCAACGCGCTGTCCACCTCCACCATCGCCGACCTCTACCAGCGGTTCACGCACAAGTCGATCGAGGACGCCAAGCTGCTCCGGCACGGTCGCATGTGGACACTCATCTGGGCGGCGGTGTTCGCGGTCTTCGCCTCGATGTTCACGAACTCGAAGGACCCGGTGATCCAGCAGGGCCTCGGGATCGTCGGCTACACCTACGGCGCGCTGCTCGGCTCGTTCTTCCTCGGCCTGCTGGTGCGCAAGGCCCGCCAGTCCGACGCGGTGATCGCGTTCGCCTGCTCGGTGGTCGGGATGGCGTTCCTGATCCTGTTCGTGAAATTCGACAAGGCGACGACCGAGGTGCACATCCACTTCGGCGCGGCGACGAAGACGCTCGTGCCGCTGGCGACGTACTGGTACACGTTCGCCGGGGTGCTGATCACGTTGGTGGTGGGCGGGCTGCTGTCGCTGCGGCGGCGTGGGGCGGACCCGAACGTCGAGAAGCTCGAAGAACCTGCGGAGAGCGCGGCGTGACGGCTTGTGCGTACCTAGGCCGGTTAGCGCGGACACCGTGCTGACTGCCTGCGGTGGCGAGCGCCCCAATGTGGCATTGGGTGCATCTGACGCACCCAATGTGGCGTTCGGTGCGTTGAGCGCACCCAATGCCACATTGGGGCGCGCACAAGGTCGTTACGGCTGGGTGTAGAAGACCAGGCCGTCCTTGTCGCAGCCGATCCGCCCGCTGCCCTGCGCGCCGGTGTCGGCCATGCACCGCCAGCCGCTCACGTTCAACACGTGCGCGGTGCCCTCGGCTTTCTTGGGCGCGTCCTGGAAGTACTGGGTGATCACGTCGATCGCTTCGGTGCAGCCAGGACGGCCCGCCTTGGTCTCGGTGGCGATCAGGCCCACCTTGCCGTTCGGCGCGTCGATCGGGCCGCAGTCGACCGGCGGGCCGACCGTTTCGCCGGTGTCCGGGCCGCTGCTCGCGGACGGGTCGGGGCTGGCCGTCTTGCCCGGGGACGCGGCCGGGGCGCTCGACTGCGCGGACGTGACAGTGAGCGGGACCGACGGCGGAGAGGAGACGGAACCGGCCTGGTCAGCGCTCCCGTCGCACGCCGCGACCAGCACGCCCAGCGAGAGAATCGACGCCGCGGCAACCATCGTGCGCGTGAACCGCATGAACACAGTCCTCCCTGAGGCAGCCGCCGATCGGCCAAGATCACCCTAATCGGTGACACCCGGGACGGCAGTGTGGCGGCGATTCTCCGCGAAACGGCCCGGCTTCCCGAGGGAAGCCGGGCCGTCGCGGGAAATCCGTCAGCGGATGACGACCTGCCGCACGTGCACGAAGTTCAGGTCGGCGCCCTGCCAGTGGCCGAGACTGGCCTGGCCGCCGTCCCAGTACAGGGTGACCGAGTTGTTGCCGGAGTCGACCCGGGTGACGCCGCCCAGGTCCACGTACACCGCGCCGGAATTGGCGAAGCAGGCGACATCGCTGCCGTCCCACGGGTTTCCGCCCGCGAGGCGCAGCTGGACGAAGTCGGTGCGGCCGTTGCAGGCGACCCGGTCGGTGGCGAACGCCTGACCGGCCGGAACGGTGACGGCCAGCGCGAGCGCCGCGGCGCCGCCGATCGCGAGTCTCTTGACGAGTGAAGGCATGATCGCTGTGGAACCTTTCTCCCAGTGCTGCCTTGAAGGTGAGCCCGGCCCGCGGGAAACCGCGCCGCCGGACGAGATCGACCGTGCCAGCAGCGGGCCTCGCCTGGACACTCGTCGCGTCCGCTTCTACCCGTTCGTACCCGGGGTGCGAGAGAAACGGACCTCGCTCAGACAGCCTTGCCGTGGAACGAAAGTCCCTTGCTGCCGCAGAAAATCTGCTTGCTGCCGCCGTTTCCGCCGTCGTAGCCGCAGTTCCAGCCGTCGACGTCGAGGAAGCGCCCGGTGCCCTGCGCCTTGGTCGGCGCCTGGGCGAGGTAGTCGGACATCACGTCGATCGCCTCGGTGCAGCCGACTGTTCCGGCGGGCATCGCCTCGGTCACCACGTCGACCTTGCCGCCGGGGCCGTCGATCGGCCCGCAGTCCGCGCCGTTGCCGAGTTCGCCCTTGCCCGGCAAGCGGTCGCTGGGCTGCTGCTTGGCCGGGGTCGGGTGCGGCTTGGGCTTGCTCGCGTGCGTCGGCGCCTGCGCCTGAGTGGACGGCGCGGGCGTGGCGGAAGAACTCGGTGCTGCCACCGACGAAGCGGTCGGCGCGGCGGAGAGCGAACTCTGCACCGCCGCGGCTTGCCCGGCTTGCGAACCGCCGCCGCACGCGGCGACTGCCAGCGCAACGCCGAGCATCGAACCGGAAATCAGGGTGCGGGCCACCATGGTGCGCATTGTCGAATCCCCTCCAGGATGCGTTGCTTTCGAACACCCCTGAAGACGTGCGGGCAGGGCGGCAGTTGGCCGATCGGACGGCTGTCCGGTCAGGCCTGCCCGTTCGGGCAGGATCGCCCCGGACGGCGCAACCCCGTTCAGGAAGCCGGGACCGGTTCCTCGTCCGCCGCGCGCAGCCGCTGCGAGATCACCTTGGTGATGCCGTCGCCCTGCATGCTCACGCCGTACAGCGCGTCGGCGATCTCCATGGTCGGCTTCTGGTGCGTGATGATGATCAGCTGCGACGAATCGCGCAGCTGCTCCAGCAGGCCGATCAGCCGGCGCATGTTGGTGTCGTCCAGCGCCGCCTCGACCTCGTCCATCACGTAGAACGGCGATGGGCGGGCACGGAAGATCGCGACCAGCATGCCAACCGCGACCAGCGACTTCTCGCCACCGGACAGCAGCGACAGCCGCTTGACCTTCTTGCCCGGCGGGCGCGCCTCGACGTCCACGCCGGTGGCGAGCAGGTCGTTCGGCTCGGTGAGCACCATCCGGCCCTCGCCGCCGGGGAACAGCACGCCGAAGACGGTCTCGAACTCGCGCGCCACGTCGGCGTAGGCCGAGGCGAAGACCTCCAGGATCTTCTCGTCGACCTGCTTGATGACGGCCTCGAGGTCCTTGCGGGTGTCCTTGAGGTCTTCCAGCTGGGTGGACAGGAACTTGTACCGCTCCTCCAGCGCCGCGAATTCCTCCAGCGCCAGCGGGTTCACCTTGCCCAGCAGCGTCAGGTCCTTCTCCGCGCGCTTGGCGCGGCGGGCCTGGGTGTCGCGGTCGAACGGCATCGGCGGCGGCTGCGTGACGTCCTCGCCGCGCTCCTTGGCCGCCTCGTACTCGGCCATCTCGCCCGCGCTCGGCGGCACCGGCACGTCCGGGCCGTACTCCTCGACCAGGTCCGCCAGCCCGATGCCGAAGTCCTCGGCGATCTTGGCTTCCAGCGTCTCCAGCCGCAGCTTCTGCTCCGCGCGCAGCACCTCGTCGCGGTGCACGGCGTCGGTCAGCTTCTCCAGTTCGCCGGACAGCTCGCGCACCTTCGCGCGCACCGCAGTGAGCGCGGTTTCGCGGGTTTGGCGCTGTGCCTGGGCTTCGTCGCGCTCGGCGGCCGCGCGCTGCACCGAGATCTCGATGCGCTCCAACGCGAACTCACCGGCGTTCACGACCGCGTTCGCGATTTCCGCGCCGCGCTCGCGCGCTTCCCGGGCCTTGGCCGCGCGCTCGCGAGCCTGCTGCTCGGCGTAAGCCGCGCGGCGCAACGATTCCGCGCGCCCGGCGATGCTGCGCGCGCGCTCCTCTGCGGTGCGCTGCGCGAGCCGCGCTTCGACTTCTTCCTGCCGCACCACGGCGAGCTGCTCGGCGGCCTCGTCGCGCTCGGCGGTGTCCGGGTCGTCCTCGACCGGCTGCTCGGCGACCGCGGCGAGCCGTTCTTCCAGCTCTGCCAACTGTTCCAGCGCGTGCTCGCGGCTCTGCTCGACCTTCGCGCGCTGCTGGGTCAGCCGTTCGACCTCGGCCTGCGCGGACCGCGCGGCCTGCTGCAACCGGTTGAGCCGCTCGGACGAACGGGCCTTGCGCACCTTGGCGTCGCCGAGCGCGTCCTTCGCCTGGCCGACCTCTTCGCGCCGAGACTGCTGCTCGGCGCGCGCGCCTTCCAGCTCCGCGGAGTACTGCTCCAGCGCACGTTCGGCCGTGCGCAAGCGTTCCTGCGCCTCGTCGACCGCCGCCTGGACCTCGATCACGCTCTCGCGGGCGGCGGAACCACCGGCGATCCAGTTGGCCCCGAAGACATCGCCCTCGGCGGTGACCGCTCGCACCTGCGGGTGCTGGGCCACGAGCTGCCGCGCGACGTCCAGATCCGGCACCAGCGCGAGCCGGTCCAGCGCCTTCTCGACCGCGGGACGCAGCTGCTCCGGCGCGTTGACGACCTCGCGAGCCCAGCGCGCGCCATAGGGCAGCATCGGCCACGAGCTGGTGTCCACAGTGGACCCAGCGCTGACCGGAACGATCCCCGCGCGGCCGGAATCGGTGTCCTTCAAGTACTTCAGCGCCGACAGCGCGTTCTCGCCGCCGGACACCGCGACCGCGTCGGCCACCGGCCCGAGCGCGGCAGCCAGCGCGACCTCATGGCCCGGCTGCACAGTGAGCAAAGCGGCGACCGAACCGAGCAGGCCCGGCAATTCCGCGGACGCACCGAGCAATGCGCCCGCGCCGTCCTTGCGCTTGAGCCCCATCGACAGCGCCTCGACGCGCGCCTTCTCCGACGCGATCTCGCGCTCCGAACCGCGCTCTGCCTTCACCAGCTCTTCGACGCGGGCCTTGGCGGCGTTGTTCGCCTCCACCGCGCGGTCGTGGCGCTGCTGCAGGTCGGCGTCGTCGGATTCCTCCGTGCCGCCAACGGCTTTGGCTTCTTCCAGCTCCTCGACCGCGATCTCGGCACGCTCGGCGGCTTCCTGCAGACCAACCGTCAGCCGGTCGACTTCTTCCGCGGTCGCGCCGTTCTTGCTGCGCAGCGCTTCGACCTGACCGGTCAGCTTCGCCATGCCCTCACGACGGTCGGCGATCGCCCGGACCGCGGCCCAGTGCGCGCGCTCCGCGGCCTGCACCCGCTGTTCGAGATCTTCCCGGCGCAGCACGGTTTCCGCGAGAAGTTCGCGGGCCTCCATGACCGCCTCGGTCAGCTCCTGCTCGCGCTCCGCGGCCTGCTCAGCCTCGGCGAGCAGCTCCTCCGGGTCGCGGCCGCCAGTGGGCGCGGAGACGTCGGAAGAAAGGTGCCGCTGACGCTCCACTGCCAGCCGCACGGTGCCGCGCAGCCGTTCCGTGAGCGCCGACAGCTTGTACCAAGTCTCCTGCGCGATCTGCAGCCGCGGCGCGTCCTCGGCGAGCGACGCCTCCAGCTCGGTTTCCTCGGCGGACACGATTTCCAGTGCCTGCTCGACTTCGGCGCGACGCTGCCGGGCGGTGCGTTCGTCAGCCTCGTCGCGCTGGATGGATTCGCGCTGGGTGACCAGGTCGTCGGCGAACAGCCGGAGCCGGGCGTCGCGCAGGTCGGACTGCACCGACTGGGCCTTGCGCGCGATCTCGGCCTGCTTGCCCAGCGGTTTCAGCTGGCGGCGCAGCTCGGTGGTGAGGTCGGTGAGCCGGTCGAGGTTGCCCTGCATGTTGTTGAGCTTGCGCAGGGTCTGCTCTTTGCGCTTGCGGTGCTTGAGGACGCCGGCGGCCTCCTCGATGAACGCGCGCCGCTCCTCGGGCTTCGACTCCAGGATCGCCGAGAGCTGGCCCTGGCCGACGATGACGTGCATCTCGCGGCCGATGCCGGAGTCCGACAGCAGTTCCTGGACGTCCATCAGGCGGCAGCGGTCGCCGTTGATCTCGTACTCGCTCGCGCCGTCGCGGAACATCCGGCGGGTGATGGAGACCTCGGCGTACTCGATCGGCAGCGCGCCGTCGGCGTTGTCGATGGTGAGCGTGACCTCGGCGCGGCCGAGCGGCGCGCGGCCCGCGGTGCCGGCGAAGATGACGTCTTCCATCTTGCCGCCGCGCAGGTCCTTCGCGCCCTGGGTGCCCATGACCCAGCGCAGCGCGTCGAGGACGTTCGACTTTCCGGAGCCGTTCGGGCCGACCACGCAGGTGATGCCGGGTTCGAAGCGCAGCGTGGTCGCCGAGGCGAAGGACTTGAAGCCCTTGAGCGTCAGGCTTTTCAGGTGCACGTGCTGCCGACCCCTCTTGGCCACGGGTACTGGATGGCTACCGGTTCCCCCGGTTCGGGACAGGCTACCCGGGGGTTCTCGAGCGCGGCGGGAGGCCAGGCCGCCCGGGCGCGCCTAGCACAGGTCCGACCGCCCCGGCAACCCCAAGCACCCCATCAGCCGCAGCCGCCCCGCCCGGCTCAGCGTTCGAGGAATCCTTCGAGCCCGCCCTTCGCGGCGGTCCAGCGTTCAACTACCTGATCCACTCGTCCGGGTGAGGTTCGCGAGCGCAGCGCGGCCAGCAGTTGCCCACAGTGGTCCCGGCTACCCTCAGCGACGACCTCAACACGCCCGTCCGGGAGATTCCTGGCGAATCCGGTCAACCCGAGCTCGAGCGCCCGGCTCCGGGTCCACCAGCGAAAACCGACTCCCTGCACCTGCCCGTGCACCCAGGCTGCCAGCCGGACGGGCGTTTCCTGCTCGTTCACCGGCCCCATCCTGCCGCACGCCCCCGGCTGCGGACCGTGACGGCCCGGTCCCTCGGTCGCGCGAACGGGTCCTGAGCAGTGATAACCTCCCGCCTGGCATCCGGGGCCGGAGCCCCGCTCCCCCGTGCCGCCCCTCGACTTGAGCGTTGACTCTCCTAAGGAGCCTGCATGTCCCGTCCCGACGGGCCTGAACCAAGCTCAGCGTCGCCCGAGATCGCGGTGAGCGCTGCCCCCACCGCTCCGCCGAAGGGCGCGAGCGGGCGGCTGAGCCGCTCCGGCTACGCGATCCTGGGCGTCAGCGGCCTCGTGGTCGCGACGGCCTTCGCCGCGGTCGCCGAACTGGCCGGCCCCGGCTCGGTCACCGACACCGCGACGAACAGCACCGGCGGCGGCCAGGGCGGGCTGCAGGGCAGCTCGCAGGTCGTCGTCCCGGGCAACGCCGTCCCCGGCGGCCCGATGACCGTCCCCGGCTCGCCGACGCCCGGCCAGACCGCCTCGCCGACGCCGACCACCGTGGTGGGCGTGGGTCCGGACGGGAAGCCGACCACGAGCGTGCTCACTCCGCCGCCGAACGCCGGTCAGCCCGGCGGGCAACCGGGCGGCCAGGTTCCGCCGCCGGGCGGCACCACGTCCGAACGCAGCGACCCGCCGACCCACCCGGGCGGCGGAACGACGTCGCCGCCGACGCACACGGTGACCCCGCCGACGTCGACCTCGTCCGACCCGACCCCGCCGTCGTCCTCGGACAGCACGTCGCCGAAGCCCCCGCCGGGCAGCAGCTCGACCGGCGGCGAGCCGTCGTCCTCGCCGAGCGTGTCCACTTCGGACTCCGGCCCGACGAGGTCCACAACCCGCTGAAAGTCGTGAGGGGAACCCTGAGGGAATCTGATTCCCTCAGGGTTCCCCTCACGGCTTTTCGGCCAGGTCAGGCTTCGAAGCGGTACCCCATCCCCGGCTCCGTCAGCAAATGCCGCGGCCGGGAAGGTTCCGGTTCCAGCTTCCGCCGCAACTGCGCCAGATACACCCGCAGATAATGGGATTCCGTCTCATACGACGGCCCCCACACCTCGTGCAGCAGCTGCTTCTGCGCCACCAACCGGCCCCGGTTGCGCACCAGCAGTTCCAAGACTCCCCACTCGGTCTTGGTCAGGTGCACCTCGCGGCCCTCGCGCAGGACCTTCTTCGCCGCCAGGTCGATCGTGAACGATCCGGTGTCCACCACGGCTTCCGCGCCGTCCGTGCCCGCCACCGACGAACGTCGCACCGCGGCCCGCAATCGCGCCAGCAGTTCGTCCATTCCGAACGGTTTCGTCACGTAATCGTCGGCGCCCGCGTCGAGCGCCTGCACCTTGTCCGCCGAATCGCCGCGCGCGGACAGGACGATGATCGGCACCGTGGTCCAGCCGCGCAGGCCCGCGATCACTTCGGTGCCATCGAGATCAGGCAGGCCGAGGTCCAGCACTACCACGTCGGGTTTCGTTTCGGCGACCGCTTTCAGCGCGGCGGTGCCGTCGTGTGCGGTGATCACCTTGTACCCGCGCGCGTTGAGGTTGATCCGCAGCGCCCGCACGATCTGCGGTTCATCGTCGACGACCAGCACCGTCGCCATGGGGTCGGCAGTCATCGCGCCACGCCCTCCTCAGCCGATTCAGCTTCCACCAATTCCCGGCCGGTACAGGCCGGCAGCGAGATCACCACCGTCAACCCTCCGCCTGGAGTGTCCTCGGCGCGAACCGTACCGCCCATCGCCTCGGTGAAACCCTTCGCGACGGACAGCCCCAGCCCCACGCCCGGCGTCGAGTCGCGGTCCCCGCCCAGCCGCTGGAACGGCGCGAACGCGGATTCCGCGGCGCCCTTCCGCAGGCCTTTGCCGTGGTCGACGATCCGCAGCTCCACGAACTCCGAATGCGCGCTCGCCCGGGCCGAAACGTCGCCGCCGCCGTGCCGCAGCGCGTTGTCCAGGACGTTCGCGATCACCCGTTCCAGCAAGCCCGGATCCGCTTGCACCGAGGGCAATCGGGCGTCCACGAATACCTGGACGCCTTGCGTGTTGTCCACATTGGACAATGCGTGTGCGACGACCTCGTCGTAGCCGACCGGCCGCAGGTGCGGGGTGACCGCACCGGTCGCCAGCCGGGAGGAGTCGAGCAGGTTGTCGATCAGCCCGGCGAGCCGGTCCGCCGAAAGTTCCACGGCTTCCATCAGTTCCTCAGTGTCCTCATCGGACAGCGAAAGGTCCGGCGCGCGCAGGCTGCCGATCGCGGCCTTGATGGACGTGAGCGGTGTCCGCAGATCATGCCCGACCGCGGACAGCAGCGTCGTGCGCAGTTCGGTCGCCTCGGCTTTCCGCTCGGCGGCCGCCGCGGCCGCGGCCATCCGCTGTTGTCGCAAGGCGAGCAAAGCTTGTCCCGCAACGGCTTCGAGCACTCGACGGTCTGCCGCAGGGAGGGCGCGACCGCGCAGTGTCAGATGCACGTCAGCGGTCACCGCGATGTCCACATCGGCCTCGTCCGGATCAGCGCACGGCTCGCCGCCGGACAAAGCGACGTTGTCCCACTTGCCGTTGCGTTTCTCCAGCAGCGTCACGGAAGTGAGGCCGAAATTCTCCCGCACCTTCTCCAGCAGCCGCTCGATCGGGTTCGGATTGGTCAGCACGGTCCGCGCGTACGACGCCAGCAGCGACGCCTCCGTCCGCGCCCGAGCCGCCGCCACCCCCCGCCGAGCGGCGGAAGCGACGACCAAAGCCACCATCACCGCCACCACGATCATCGCGATCAGCGTCACGACGTTCTGCGGACTGTGCACGTCCAGCGTGTACAGCGGCGGCGTGAAGAAGAAATTCAGCAGCCCAGCACCGAAAATCGACGCCACCAGAGCCGGGCCGAGCCCGCCCACCAAAGCGACGATGACCGTCGAGAGCACGAAGAGGATCACGTCGGTGGAGAACTCGACCGCGTCGCGCAACAGCACACCGAGACCGGTCGCGACGACCGGCAGCAGGATGCTCAGCACCCAGCCCATCACAAGCCGCGACGGCGCCAGCGGGCTCGTGCCCAGCCGCGCCCGCAGCCGTCCGCCGGCGTAGGAGTGCGTGACCATGTGCACGTCGATCGGCCCGGACTGCTGGATCACCATCGCGCCGATGCCCTCGTCGAAAAGCCGCGCGACCCGGGACCGCCGCGACGTGCCGATCACCAGCTGGGTCGCGTTGACCCCGCGCGCGAAATCGAGCAGCGCCGTCGGCACGTCGTCGCCGACCACCGCGTGGAAGGTCGCGCCGACCTCCTCGGCCAGCGTGCGGCACCGGGCCATCGCGGTCGGCCCGAGCCCGGCGAGACCGTCGCCGCGCAGGATGTGCACGACCTGCAGTTCCGCGCCCGCCCGGTTGGCGATCCGGCTGGCGCGCCGGATCAGCGTCTCGCTTTCCGGACCGCCGGTGATCGACACGACCACCCGTTCGCGCGTCTCCCACGTATCGGTGATCTTCTGCTCGGCGCGGTACCGCTGCAGCGCGACGTCGACCTGATCGGCCACCCACAGCAGCGCCAGCTCGCGCAACGCGGTGAGGTTGCCGGGCCGGAAGTAGTTGCCCAGCGCGGCGTCGATGCGCTCGGCCGGGTAGACGTTGCCGTGCGCGAGCCGCCGCCGCAGCGCCTCCGGCGTGATGTCCACCAGCTCCAGCTGCTCCGCGCGGCGCACGACCTCGTCCGGCACGGTTTCCTGCTGGGTGACGCCGGTGATCCGCTCGACGACGTCGTTGAGGCTCTGCAGGTGCTGGACGTTGACCGTGGACAGCACGTCGATGCCCGCTTCGAGCAGCTCGTCGATGTCCTGCCAGCGTTTCTCGTGCCGCCCGCCGGGCACGTTCGTGTGCGCCAGCTCGTCCACGACGACGACCTCGGGCGCGCGGGCGAGCACCGCGTCGAGGTCCATTTCGGCGAACTCGTGCCCGCGGTGGCTGACCGTGCGCCGCGGCACGACGTCCAGCCCGTCGAGCAGGTCGGCGGTCTTCTTGCGGCCGTGCGTCTCGACCAGGCCGACGACCACGTCGGTGCCGCGGTCGAGGCGGCGGCGCGCTTCGCCGAGCATGGCGAAGGTCTTGCCGACGCCCGGAGCCGCGCCGAGGTAGATCCGCAGTTCGCCTCGGCGCGGCTTCGGGGGTGTGTCAGAGGTGCTCACTGTGTCAGTGTGCGCCAGGAGCGGCCGAATGCACGGCAAGGTTGAGCCGGAGCACATTCACGCCCGGCACGCCGATCCCGTTGCCGGTGGTGTTGTCCGCGACCAGCTGCCGCACCTTCTCCTCGCTCAGCCCGGTGTTGCGGGCCACGCGAAGCACCTGCAGATCGGCGTACGCGACGCTGATCGCCGGGTCGAGGCCCGAGCCCGAGGCGGTCACCGCGTCCGCGGGCACCTCCGCCGGGGTGACGCCCTCGCGCTGGGCGATCAGGGCCCGCCGCTGCGCGATGGCCTTGGTCAGATCCTCGTTGTACGGCCCCTTGTTGGACGGCCCCGACGTCGACGGGTCGCCCGGCCCGAGCACGTCCTTCGAACCGGCGGAGGGCCGGTTGTGGAACCACGGGTCGTGCGCGGCGTCGGCGGGCACCGGGTCGATCCCGATCAGCGAGGAGCCGACCGCCTGGCCGTTCTGCGTCACCACCGAGCCCTCGGCGTGCCCCTGGAGGCCGGGGACGCGGGACACCGCCCACACGCCCAGCGGGTAGACGACGCCGAGCAGCACGGTCATCGCGATGAGCAGGCGCAGGCCCGCCCAGGTCTGCTTGAGCAACACGTTCATGTCAGCCAATCCCTGGAATGTGGCGCACGATCAGGTCGATCACCCAGATCCCGAGGAACGGGCTGACGATCCCGCCGAGGCCGTAGACGAGCAGGTTGCGGCGCAGCAGCGCGGACGCCGACGACGGCCGGTACCGGACGCCGCGCAGGGCGAGCGGGATCAGCGCGACGATGATCAGCGCGTTGAAGATCACCGCGGAGAGGATCGCCGACTTCGGCGTCGCCAGGTGCATCACGTTCAGCGCGCCGAGCTGGGCGAAGATGCCGGTGAACATCGCGGGCAGGATGGCGAAGTACTTCGCCAGGTCGTTCGCCACGCTGAACGTGGTGAGCGCGCCCCGGGTGATCAGCAGCTGCTTGCCGATCCCGACGATCTCGATCAGCTTGGTCGGGTTCGAGTCGAGGTCGACCATGTTGCCGGCCTCCTTGGCCGCCATGGTCCCGGTGTTCATCGCCACGCCGACGTCGGACTGCGCGAGCGCGGGCGCGTCGTTCGTGCCGTCGCCGGTCATCGCGACGAGCCGCCCGCCCTCCTGCTCCTTCTTGATGAGCGCCATCTTGTCCTCGGGCTTGGCCTCGGCGAGATAGTCGTCGACGCCCGCGTCCTCGGCGATCGCGCGCGCGGTGAGCGGGTTGTCGCCGGTGATCATCACCGTCTTGATGCCCATCGAGCGCAGTTCCTCGAAGCGCTCCTTCATGCCCGGCTTCACCACGTCCGACAGCCGGATCACGCCGCATACGTTCGCCGTGCCACCGGCGGCTTCCGCGACCACCAGCGGGGTCCCGCCCTGCTGGCTGATCTCGTCGACGACGCGTTCGGTCTCGTCCGGGACGTCGCCGCCGCGCTCGCGGACCCACTGGCGCACCGCCGAAGTCGCGCCCTTGCGGACTTCGCAGCCGTCGAGGTCGACGCCGCTCATCCGGGTCTGCGCGGTGAACGGCACGAACTCGGCTAGCTTCTCGCTCTCGTCCGCGGCACCGGGCAGCCCGTGCTGCTCGGCGATCAACTCGACGATGCTGCGGCCTTCCGGCGTCCCGTCGGCGAGACTGGACAGCCGGGCCGCGCGCGCCAGATCCTCCACAGTGGACTTGCCGACCGGAATCAGTTCGGTCGCGCGCCGGTTGCCGAAGGTGATCGTTCCGGTCTTGTCCAGCAGCAGCGTCGACACGTCTCCGGCGGCCTCGACCGCCCGGCCGGAAGTCGCGAGGACGTTGCGCTGCACCAACCGGTCCATCCCGGCGATGCCGATCGCGCTCAGCAGCGCGCCGATCGTCGTCGGGATCAGGCAGACCAGCAACGCGGTCAGCACGATCACCGACTGCTCGCTGCCGGAGTAGGCCGCCATCGGCTGCAGGGCCACCACGGCGAGCAGGAAGATGATGGTCAGCGTCGACAGCAGGATGGTCAGCGCGATCTCGTTCGGCGTCTTCTGCCGGGAAGCGCCTTCCACCAACGCGATCATCCGGTCCACAAAGGACTCGCCGGGCTTGGTGCTGATCCGCACGACGATCCGGTCGCTCAGCACCGTGGTGCCGCCGGTCACCGCGGACCGGTCGCCGCCGGACTCGCGGATCACCGGGGCCGACTCGCCGGTGATGGCCGATTCGTCCACCGTGGCGATGCCTTCGACGACGTCGCCGTCACCCGGGATCACCTGTCCGGCCTCGACCACCACCCGGGTGCCGACGCGCAGATCCACGCCGGGCACCTGCTCCTCGGAGCCGTCCTCGGTGAGCCGTCGCGCGACGGTCTCCTTCTTGGTCCGCCGCAACGATTCCGCCTGCGCCTTGCCGCGCCCCTCGGCGACGGCTTCGGCCAGGTTCGCGAACACGACGGTGAACCACAGCCACACCGCGATGAGGATCGAGAACACGCTCGGGTCGGTGACCGCGAAGACGGTGGTCAGGACCGAACCGGCCCACACCACGAACATCACCGGGTTTTTGAGCTGATGCTTCGGGTGCAGTTTGCGCAGTGCGTCCGGCATGGACGACCACAGCTGCTTCGGGCTGAAGACGCCCGCTCCGACGCGTCCGGCGTTTTCCACGTGGTGCTGCGTCTCCTCTTCGGGAGTCCGCTCCTGGGTGATGGTCATGCCAATGCCTCTGCAATCGGCCCCAGCGCGAGCGCCGGGATGAACGTGAGGGCCGCGACGAGGACGACGGTGCCGGTCAGCAACGTCCCGAACAGCGGCCCGGTGGTGGGCAGCGTGCCCGCGGTTTCGGGAACTTTCTTCTGCGAGGCAAGCGAACCGGCCAGGCAGAGCACCGCGACGATGGGCACGAACCGGCCGATCAGCATGGCCACCGAAAGCGACGCCTGGAACCAGTCGCTGGTCGCGGTGAGACCGCCGAACGCGCTGCCGTTGTTGTTGCCCGCGGACGTGTAGCCGTAAAGGACTTCCGACAATCCGTGCGGGCCCGAGTTGCCGAGCGCGTCTCGCGTGGCCGGGATCATCAAGGCGATGCCGGAGCCGAGCAGCACCACGACGGGCATCGCCAGCATCGAGATCGCCGCGCAGGTGACCTCGCGCTTGCCGAGCTTCTTGCCCAGGTACTCCGGCGTGCGCCCGACCATCAGCCCGGCCAGGAACATCGCGATCACGGCCATCACGAGAATCCCGTACAGCCCGGTGCCGACGCCGCCCGGCGAAATCTCGCCGAAGAGCATGTTCAGCATCGTGCCCCCACCGCCGAGGCCGGACAGGCTGTCGTGCGCGCCGTTGACCGCGCCGGTCGACGTGCCGGTGGTGGTGTCGGCGAACAGCGACGTGCCGCCGATCCCGAACCGCTGTTCCTTGCCTTCGAGATTCGCCCCCGCGGCCAGTGCCGACGGGCTGTTCGTGCGCGCCTCGGACGTCCAGATCACCGCGAGCATCGCGCCCCAGAGGACCGTCATGACCGACAGCAGGACGTAGCCCTGCTTGCGGTTGCCGACCAGCTGCCCGAAGGCGCGGGTCAGGCAGACCGGGATCACGAGGATCAGGAACATCTCGACGACGTTGGTCCAGACGTTCGGGTTCTCGAACGGATGCGCGGAGTTGGCGTTGAAGATGCCGCCGCCGTTCGTGCCGAGTTCCTTGATCACTTCCTGGCTCGCCGCCGGGGCCAGCGCGATCGTGCTGGTGCTGCCGTCCGGATTCGTCACCGCGACGCCGGAACGCAGGCTCTGCACCACGCCGAGCGCCACGAGGACGAGCGCGAACACGAACGCCATCGGCAGCAGCACGCGGATCGTGCCGCGCGTGAGGTCCACCCAGAAGTTGCCGAGCCGGTCGGTGCGCGAGCGGACGAACCCGCGCGTCACCGCGATCGCCACGGCCAGCCCGACGCCCGCGGACAGGAAGTTCTGCACGGTGAGCCCGGCCATCTGGACGAAGTGGCCCATGGTCGTCTCGGGCGTGTAGGACTGCCAGTTCGTGTTGGTCACGAACGAAACCGCGGTGTTGAACGCGACGGCGGGCGACACCGGGCCGCGGCCGAAGTTCCACGGCAGGATCGACTGCAAGCGCTGCAGCAGGTACAGCAGGATCACCGAGACGAACGAGAAGCCGAGCACGCCCGAGGCGTAGGTCTTCCAGTGCTGTTCGGTGTTCGGGTCGACCCGGACGATCTTGTACAGGGCCTTCTCGACCCGCAGGTGCTTCTCGGCGGAGAAGACGCGGGCGAGGTAGTCGCCGAGGGGTTTGTAGACCACCGCGAGGGCGACCAGGAGCACGCCGGCTTGCAGGAAGCCGGCCGCGACGTCACTCATCTCAGAATTTCTCCGGCCTCACGAGGGCGACGAACAGGTAGCCGAGAAGGCCGAGCGCCAGCAGTCCGCCGACGATGTTGGCCACGGTGCCCGCGCCGCTCACAGCTTCTCCAGCCCGCGCAGGACACCGGCGAGCACCGCGAAAACGCCGATGAGCAATAGGGCGTACAGCAAATCCGCCACGAGGCACCTCTCAGAAAGGGTCACCCGGCACGGGTGACCGTCGGTCGAGTGCCACTGTGCGGTCGTAGCGGAGGGTGAGCACCCCCGTCTGACGCCTCCTTGACGCGGTGACCTGGGGGCGTTTACGCGATCTTGACGGCCGGTGACCCGCGCCACTACGTCAAGCGCCATTCGGGTCAGCGGGGGTGGGTGACTGTCCGTAGTTGGTGGGTGACTTGCGGCACAGCTGGTAGTGGATCAAGGACAGAGAGTGCAATTCGGGCAGACAAAAATCGGGGGTCCGTGTTACACCTGAGTAACCAATAGTTGTATCAACTAACTAACTAAACTCCGGGAGGTCTCGTATGTGCGGAATCGCGGGCTGGGTTTCCTACGACACCGATCTCACGCAGCGCCAAGAGATCGCGGACGCGATGACCGAGACCATGGCCTGCCGAGGACCCGACGACCGGGGGACGTGGGTCCGCCGCTCGGTCGCGCTGGGTCATCGCCGGCTCGCCATCATCGACCTGCCGGGCGGCCGGCAGCCGATGAGCGTCAAGACGCCGAACGGCGAGGTCGCGATGGTCTACAGCGGCGAGGCGTACAACTTCTCCGAACTTCGTGAAGAACTCACCAAACTGGGCCACCGCTGGGAGACCGACAGCGACACCGAGGTCGTGCTGCACGGGTACCTGCAGTGGGGCACCGAGGTCGTGGACCACCTCAACGGCATGTACGCGTTCGCGATCTGGGACGAGCGCGACCAGAAGCTCGTGATGATCCGCGACCGGATGGGCATCAAGCCGTTCTACTACTACCCCACCCGCGACGGCGTCCTGTTCGGCTCCGAGCCGAAGGCGATCCTGGCGAACCCGTTGGCGCGCAAGGTGGTCGACAGCGACGGACTGCGCGAGCTGATGGGCTTCACGAAGCGGCCGGGCTGGTCGCTGTGGAAGGGCATGTACGAGGTCGACCCGGCCACCGTCGTGACCGTGACCCGCGAGGGCATCAACACCCGCACCTACTGGAAGCTCGACGCGAAGCAGCACACCGACGACCAGGAGACGACGGTCGCCCGCGTGCGCGAGCTGATGACCGACATCGTCCACCGGCAGCTGGTCGCCGACGTCCCGCGCTGCGTGCTGCTGTCCGGCGGCCTCGACTCGAGCGCGGTCACCGGCCTCGCCGCCGCGCGGCTGGCCGAGCAGGGCGAGCAGCTGCGCACGTTCTCGGTCGACTTTTTCGGGCAGGAGGAGAACTTCCAGCCCGACGAGATGCGCGACACCCCGGACTCGCCGTATATCCGCGACGTCGCCAAGCTCGTCGGTTCCGCGCACCAGGACGTGATGCTGAACCCGGCCGACCTGAGCGACCCCGAGGTCCGCCGCAAGGTGCTGCGCGCCCGCGACATCCCGTCCGGCCTCGGCGACATGGACACGTCGTTGTTCTTGCTGTTCAAGGCGATCCGCGGCGAGTCGACGGTCGCGCTGTCCGGCGAATCGGCCGACGAGGTGTTCGGCGGGTACCGCTGGTTCCACGACGAGGCCGCCGTGAAGGCCGACACCTTCCCGTGGCTGGCGTTCCGCAACAGCCTGATGGACGAGCGGGGTTCGCTGCTCGAACCGGGCCTCGCTGCGAAGCTGGATCTGGATTCCTACATCGCCGACCAGTACCGGACCGCGGTGTCCGAAGTGGACTTGCTGGACGGCGAATCCGAGCGGGAGTCCCGGATGCGGGTCATCTGCCACCTGCACCTGACCCGTTTCGTGCGGCAGCTGCTCGACCGCAAGGACCGGATGTCGATGGCGGTGGGCCTGGAAGTGCGCGTGCCGTTCTGCGACCACCGGCTCGTGGAGTACGTCTACAACACGCCGTGGTCGCTGAAGACCTACGACGGCCGGGAAAAGAGCCTGCTGCGGCACGCGACGAAGCACGTGCTGCCCGCGTCGGTGCGGGACCGGGTGAAGAGCCCGTATCCGTCCACTCAGGACCCGGGGTACGCGATCGCGCTGCAGCAGCAGCTCAAGGAAGCCTTGGCGCAGAAGGACAACCCGATGTTCCAGATGGTCGGCAAGGAGTGGCTGCGGCAGTCGGCGGAAACCGACCCGGCGGCGATCAGCCAGGCGCAACGGGTCGGCATGGACCGGGCGCTGGACCTGCACCACTGGTTCGACATGTACTCGCCGGAACTGGAACTCGACTGACCCGCTCGCCCCGGACCGCCCCAATGTGGCATTGGGTGCGTCTGACACACCCAATGCCGCATTGGTTGCGTGTCATGCACCCAATGCGGCGTTCGGTGCGTCCTGTGCACCCAATGCGGCATTGGGGTTCTTTCAGCAGCGGGTTCCGGGTCGGCGACGCCGAGGTTCCCGGCCGATGCACCTGATCCTGCGCTGCGGAGATCCGTGAGGGGAACCCTGAGGGACTCTGAGTCCCTGAGGGTTCCCCTCACAGACGTCAGTGGGAGCAGCGGGCAACGCACCCAATGCGGCGTTCGGTGCGTCTGACGCACCCAATGCCACATTGGGGTGCTTGCGCGAGCGGTGCCGGGCGAGCGGTCAGAAGTCGAGGTGCGCGTCGATCTCGGCACCGCGGACGTCCAGTTCCGCGCCGGTTCCGCTCAGCAGCCGCCGGGCCGCCGCATTGTCCACAGTGGTCGTCGCGACGAACTTCGCCGCGCCGCCGTCGCGGGCCGCGTCCAGCAGCACCGCGGTCACCTTGCGGCCGATCCCGCGTCCGCGCGCCGAACGGCCGAGCCACACCCCGGCCTCGACCTCCAGCGCCGACCGCCCGGACACCGGCCGCAGCCGGGCCGCCCCGCAGACCCGGCCGTCGACCTCCACGACCCACGTCGTCTCGATCGCGGTGTCCGGGTTGAGCGATCGGCGGCGGTGAAACGCGAGAAACGCTTCGCGGCGGGCTTCGGTCCAGCCGGCGGGACCGTCCACCGGCGGCATGACCTCGGTCGGTTCGGCGTCGGCCACCGCGGCTTCCAGAAGCCGCTCGAGCCCCGGCTCGTCGAGCGGGATCAGCACGATCTCGGATTCTCCGGATCCAGGCACGCCCCGCAGCTTGGCACGCGAAGCCGCCGTGCGCTACCCGATCGGCCCAGTCGTTACCAGGGAACCGGCTTGCCGAAGCGGTCGAGGAACTGCAGGCCCGGCTCGCCTGCCTGCGCTTCCAACACGTCGACGACCGCCGGAACGCTTTCCTCGGGCAGCAACGGCGCGTCCGGCCCGCCGAGCCGCGTCCGGTTGTGGCCGGGGTCGATGAGCAGTTTCGTCCGTCCGTCGCCCTCTTGGCGGGTGGCGTAGCTGCGCATGAGCTGGTTGAGCGCGGCCTTGCTCGCCTTGTACAGCTCGTATCCGGGTTCGACGTTCATCGAGATGCTGCCCTGCTCGGACGACATCACCGCGACCGTGCCGCCCGGCGCGACCAGATCGTGCAGTCCTTCGAGGACTCGCAACGGGCTCAATGCGTTGGTGATCATGACTTCGGCGAACATCGTCGTCGGCACTTCGCTGATCGGCAGATTCCCTTGGTTGATCGCCGCGTTCACGAAAAGCAGATCGAGCGGACCGTCCACTCTGTCGCTGAGCGCCGCGATCTGTGCTTCATCAGTCATCTCGAGCCGTTCAGTCCGCATCCCTTCGCGCGGCGCCTCACCGTCGCGAGTGGTCGCGATGACCTCCCACCCG
Organism: Amycolatopsis halotolerans; assembly: GCF_042647905.1. NCBI lineage: Bacteria > Bacillati > Actinomycetota > Actinomycetes > Pseudonocardiales > Pseudonocardiaceae > Amycolatopsis > Amycolatopsis halotolerans. Next base: position 114,020 of record NZ_JBHRWI010000070.1, on the reverse strand, counting down.
CGCCGGTCCAGCTCGGTGACCAGCACCAATCCCAGCCCCCGCGAAGCTCCGACCACCAATGCCCGGCGTACCGCCATGGCCCCTCCCTTGTCTAGACGAGACGTCACGTCTAGACAGTAGCACGGTAAGGTGTCCGGTATGCCCGCAGTGAATTCCCAGCCCCGCAGGGCACGCTCCGGCAACCGGCGGGACGAGACCGCGCGCCTGGCCGTGCTCCACGCCGCCGACGACCTCCTGGTCGAGCACGGCTTCGGCGCGCTGACCGTCGAAGCGATCGCGCGCCGCGCCGGGGTCGCGAAGCAGACGATCTACCGCTGGTGGCCGTCCAAGGTCGAAATCCTGCTGGACACGCTGATCGAGGACAGCGCTAAACGCCTGCCGGTGCCGACGGAACTCCCTACGGCGGGGAGCATTCGCGCGTACCTGCGTGATTTCGCGGATTTCCTGACCGAGGACCCGGCGGGGAAATGTCATCTCACGCTGCTGGCCGAGGCGCAGCACGATGTCGGGACTGCGGCGCGGTTCCATGAACGTTATCTGGAACCACGGCAGATCGCCGAACGCGAGATGCTGACGACGGCCACCGAGGCGGGCGAGATTTCCCCGGTGCTGGATCCGGAAGCCACAATGGACGCTCTGCTGGGGCCGATTGTCTACTGTGCACTGACGGGGACTGCGGTGCCGGGGGATTTGGTGGATACGTTGGTGGAGAAGCTTCTTCGTCCGCGATCTTGACCTACCGCCGCACCTCCGCAACCCGCACCGGGCGGTTCTCTCGCCTCGAGACCTCGCACGCCTCCGCGATGTAGAACGCCTCCAACGCATCCGCCGCCCCCGCGGGCGACGCGATACGCCCGGCCGCCACGTCCAGGAATGCGCGCAGCTCAGCGGCGTAAGCCGTCCGGAACCGCTCCATGAACCCTGGATAAGCCGGTCCCGGCAACGGCCCGAAGCCCGGTTCCACCGACCGCAGCGGAGCCTGCTCGTCCAAGCCCACTACGGCATTCCCCAAGGAGCCGAGGGCCTCGAAGCGCACGTCGTAGCCCGCGCCGTTGTAGCGCGTCAGGGAGACCGTCGCGAGGGTTCCGTCGTCGAGGGTCATCGCGACCGCCGCCGTGTCGACGTCTCCGGCGTCGGCGAAGAACTGCTCGCCCTTGTTGCGCCCCACGGCGAATACCTCCTCGACCTCCCGGCCGGTCACCCAGCGGAGGATGTCGAAGTCGTGCACCCCGCAGTCCCGGAACAGGCCGCCGGAATGCGCGATATAGGCCGCGGGCGGCGGGGCCGGGTCCAAAGTGGTCGCCCGGACGCTGTGCAGCCAGCCCAGTTCCCCGCTCTCCACCGCGACCCGCGCGGCCTGGTAGCCCGCGTCGAACCGGCGCTGGAAGCCGATCTGCACCGGGACGTCCGAGTCCGCGATCCGGTCGATCACCGCGAGCGTGCCCGGGATGTCCGCGGCGACCGGCTTTTCGCAGAACACCGGCACCCGCGCGTCGACCGCCTGGATGATCAGCTCCGGATGCGCGTCCGTGGCCGCCGCGATGACCAGGCCGTCGAGACCAGCCCGGAACAGCGCGTCGATACCGTCAACCGCCTCGACCCCGAGCCGAGCGGCGACCGACCGCGCTCGCGCGGGATCCACGTCCGCGACGACCACCGACGTGACCTCGTCGAAGCCCGCCAGCGTTTCCGCGTGCGCGGCGCCGATCCGCCCGGCCCCTGCCAGTCCCAACCTCATCGCTGTGCCTCCCCTGAGTTCGGCCCCGTGGTCTCCCGAACGACCAGGGACGGATGAAGCAGATGCCGCACCGGTTCAGTGCGTTCACCCCGTACCCGTTCCAATAACGCGTCAAAGGCCAGCCGTGCCATTTCCGTGCGCGGCTGGTCCACTGTGGTCAGTGAGATGTGCCTTAACGAAGCCAGCGACGTGTTGTCGTAGCCGACCACCGAAACGTCCTCCGGCACTCGCAAACCGTGTTCTTCGAGCGCCGAGATCGCACCGACGGCGTTGAAGTCGTTGCCTGCCAGCAGCGCGGTCGGTGCCGGGGAATACGAAGACAACAGCTCCTGCACCGCCTTTTCGCCCGCGGTGTCGGTGTGTTCGCTGCGCACCACGATCGGCTCCAGACCGTGCGCCCGCATCGCCTGCCGGAAGCCTCGACGCCGAGCCGCGGCACCAGCCGCTCCCCCGCCGTCGAGGTGGGCGATCCGGCGATGCCCCAGCTGTACCAGATGTTCGACGGCCAACGCCGCGCCAGCCTCGCCGTCGTCGTTCACTGTATCCACAGTGGACAGTCGAGAAGTCCGCGACACCAGCACTACCGGACACTGCCGTGCCGCGGCTTCGATCGCGGCGGCAGGAACCACTGGCGACAACAGCACCACACCGGCGGGACGGAAGGACAAAAGGCTGCGCAGTGCAGCACCTTCCCGCGAGGGGATCCGGCCGCCGGTGTTGAGGATCAAGTCGAAACCGGCCGCCTGGGCCGCCGCGTCCAGACCCTCCACGACATCGGCGAAGAACGCGTTGCGCAGGTCGTTCACCATCACGCCGAGCACCGTCGACGTCCGGCTCGCCAGCGATCGTGCCATCACATGCGGCGAATAACCCAGCTCGTCAGCCGCTTTCCGCACCGCCGCGCGCCGCTGCGCCGAGACGTTCGGCGCGTTGCGCATCACGAGCGAAACCAGCGCCCGGGAGACCCCGGCGCGTGCGGCGACATCCTCCATGGTGGGCTTCCCCATCCGAAAACCTCCCCGGAGAAGCGCTTGACGCGACGGGTCGGACGCTACAAGATTAGAGCGCTCTAATCAAGGGCACCGAAGCACTGTCCCCCGACCGGAGAGGGATCCATGACCGCGAAGATCCGCGTCGCCGCCGCCCCGATCTCGTGGGGGGTCTGCGAGGTGCCCGGCTGGGGCCGAGTGCTCGAAGCCCCTGTCGTGCTCAGCGAAATGACCGAACTGGGCGTCACCGCAACGGAATTGGGCCCGCCTGGCTATTTGCCGCGAGAACCGTCCGAGTTGAAGACGCTCCTGGAAAGCCACCGGCTCGAACTCGTCGGCGGCTTCCTTGCCGTGCCGCTGCACGAAAATCCGGACGCGGCCGTCGCCGAAGCGAAAGACTCGGCCGCGCTCTTCGCTGCCTGCGGCGGCGGAATGCTCGTGCTGGCCGCCGCAACCGGTCTCGACGGTTACGACAAACGGCCCACCCTCACCGAGGCCGAGTGGTCCACTCTGGTCAGCACGGCAGGCAAGATCCGTGACACAGCGGAGAAACACGGCCTCCGCACCGTTCTGCACCCGCACGTCGGAACGCACGTGGAGACCGAGGCCGAGGTCGAACGCTTCCTCGCCGACTCCGATCTCCAGCTCTGCCTGGACACCGGCCATCTCCTGATCGGCGGCACTGACCCGGTCGCGCTCGCCCAGCGGCACCCCGGGCGCGTCGGTCATCTGCACCTCAAGGACGTCCGCGGCGAACTGGCCGAAGCCGTCCGCACCGGAAAGCTCCCGTACACCGAAGCCGTCGGCAAGGGTCTCTACGTGCCGCTCGGCGAGGGCGACGTGGACATCGAGGCCATGGTCCGCTCCGTCGCCGGGGCGGGCTACGACGGCTGGTACGTGCTGGAACAGGACACCGCGCTGAGCGACGACAGCCCGATCGACCGGCCCGGCCAGGACGTCGCGGCCAGCCTCTCGTACCTGCGGAAAATCACCGGTTGACCAAGCGAGGAGAGACAACGATGTCCCATCGCTGGAAGCGCGCGGGCCGCTCAGTGGCGAGCCTGCTGGCCGCGGGCTTGCTGCTGACGGCGTGCACCGGCCCGGCCGCCGAGCCGAAAACGACCGCGCCCGCCGCGGCCCCGACGCCGTCCGGACCGCTGAAGGTTTCGGTCATCACCCACGGCACCGCGGGCGACGCGTTCTGGAACGTGGTGAAGAACGGCGCCGAACAAGCGGGCAAAGACCTTGGCGTACAAGTCGAATACACGTCAGACGGCGACCCAGGCGCACAGGCGAAGCTGATCGACAACGCAGTCGCGCAGCAGACCGGCGGACTCGTGGTGTCGATGGCGAACCCGGAAGCGCTGCGCCCGTCCATCGAAGCCGCCGTGCGCGCCGGGATCCCGGTGATCACCATCAACTCCGGCGAGGACAAGAGCGCGGCGTACGGGGCGCTCACGCACGTCGGGCAGAACGAGTCGATCGCCGGTCAGGAAGCCGGGAAGAAGTTCAAGGACCTCGGCAAGCACAAGCTGCTGTGCGTGATCCACGAGGCCGGAAACGTCGGACAGGCGCAGCGTTGCGACGGCGCGAAGACCGGATTCGCCGGCACCGTCCAGACCCTGCAGGTGGACATCTCCAACCCGACCGACGCCGAGTCGCGCATCCGCGGCGCGGTGCAGACCGACTCCTCGATCGACGCGGTCCTCACGCTGAACTCGCAGGTCGCCGCCCGTGCGGTGAGCGCGATCAAGGCGGTGAACTCGAAGGCGCAGGTCGCCACGTTCGACCTCAACTCCGACGTCGTGGCCGCGATCAAGGCGGGCGACGTGCTCTTCGCGGTCGACCAGCAGCAGTACGAACAGGGCTATCTCCCGGTGCAGTTCCTGAAGCTGTACCGGGACAACGCGAACGTCGTCGGCGGCGGCAAGCCGGTGCTCACCGGACCCGACCTGGTCGACAAATCCACAGTGGACAAGGTCGGCCAGTACGTGCAAAGGGGCACCCGATGACGACCCTCGACGAACGCCTGGCGAAACCGCGGCTGACCGACCGGCTGGTGGTGCGCCCGGAGATCGGCGCGCTGCTCGGCGCGGTCGTGGTGTTCCTGTTCTTCACCTTCGCCACCGACAAGTTCTTCAGCGCCAGCGGAGCCGCGACCTGGCTGGACGACGCGGCGACGCTGGGCATCATGGCGGTGGCCGTGTCACTGCTGATGGTCGGCGGCGAATTCGACCTGTCCGCGGGTGTGCTGACCGCGTCGACGTCGCTGGTCACCGCGATCCTGGCCACCCAGGCGGGCTGGAACGTGTGGCTCGCGCTGCTCGTCTCGCTGGTGTTCGCGCTGACGGTCGGCGCGTTCAACGGCTGGCTCGTGATGAAAACCGGACTGCCGAGCTTCATCGTCACGCTCGGCACATTCCTTGCCCTGCAAGGGTTGAACCTCGGCGTAACGCGACTGGTCACCGGCACCGTCCAGGTCTCGGGCATGCGTTCGACCGACAGCTACGCGTCCGCCGGGTTCGTCTTCGCCTCCACAGTGGACATCGGCGGGACACCGTTCCAGATCTCCATCGTCTGGTGGCTCGGCGCGATCGCGGTGGCCGCGTGGCTGCTCCTCCGGACGCGGTTCGGCAACTGGATCTTCGCGGTCGGCGGTTCCGCCGCGAGCGCGCGCTCGGTCGGCGTTCCGGTGGTGCGCACCAAAATCCTGCTCTTCATGGGCACCGCGCTGGCCGGCTGGCTGGTCGGTTCGATCAACATCCTGCGCTTCGCGAGCGTCCAGGCGAATCAGGGCATCGGGCTGGAATTCCAGTACATCATCGCGGCGGTGATCGGCGGCTGCCTGCTGACCGGCGGGTTCGGCTCGGCCGTCGGCGCGGCGATCGGCGCGCTGATCTTCGGCATGGCGCGCCAGGGCATCGTGTTCGCCGGCTGGGACAACGACTGGTTCATGCTGTTCCTCGGGATCATGCTGCTGGCGGCGGTCCTGGTCAACAACGCATTGCGGCGGCGCGCGGAAAGGGTCCGGCGATGAACGCTCTCCTCGAGGTCAAGGACGTCGGCAAGCGTTACGGCACCGTGGTCGCGCTGCGTGAAGTGTCCACTGTGGTCAATGCGGGCGAGGTCACCTGCGTGCTGGGCGACAACGGCGCGGGAAAGTCCACTTTGATCAAGATTCTCGCCGGGGTGCACCAGCACGACGAAGGCGAGTTCCTGGTCGAAGGCTCCCCGGTGCGGTTCTCCTCGCCCCGGGAAGCTCTGGATCGCGGAATCGCCACCGTGTATCAGGATCTCGCCGTCGTGCCGCTGATGAGCGTGTGGCGCAACTTCTTCCTCGGCTCCGAACCGACCGTCGGCTTCGGCCCCTTCCGCGCGCTGGACCGGCGCAAAGGCCGTGAGCTGACGAAGAAAGCCCTCGCCGACCTAGGCATTGACCTGCGCGACGTCGAACAGCCAGTCGGCACGTTGTCCGGCGGCGAACGGCAGTGCGTGGCGATCGCCCGGGCCATCCACTTCGGCGCGAAGGTGCTGATCCTGGACGAGCCGACGGCCGCGCTGGGCGTGAAGCAGGCCGGGGTCGTGCTGAAGTACGTGGCCCAGGCCCGCGACCGGGGCCTGGGCGTCGTCCTGATCACGCACAATCCGCACCACGCGTACCCGGTGGCCGACCGCTTCCTGCTCCTCAAACGCGGCGCGGCGCTCGGGTCCTACGAGAAGTCGGAGATCGACCTAGCCGAGCTGACCCGGCAGATGGCGGGCGGTGCGGAGCTGGAGGCGCTGGAGCACGAGCTGCGGCAAGCGGAGTAGCTACACGGCTTTCTCCAGCCACGGCCGCACCACTGGCAGTACCGCGGCCGCCTGCATCGCGCTCATGTGGTCCAGCCCGTCGAGCACCTCCACGGTCCACCCACGCGCCGCCAGCTCTGCGCGTTCCCGCAGCAACGGCCCAGCGATGTCGACGGTCACCCCGCCCCACCGCTCGCTGTACACGATCCGATCCTCCGACCCCGCGAAACACAGTCGTGGACACGACAGCTCGACCGCCCGGTCGTCGAAGTCCTGCAACGCCTCGTACAACGTCACGAACTGCTTCGTCTGGCCCGTCGACAACGTGACGTCCACCGAATCCCAGTCCCCCGGCTCAGCTCCAGTTTCGGCCGACGGACCAGCAAGCGCCATCTCGTGCGTCGCCCGGGTCACCGCGAGCATTGCCGCATACGGCCCGTCCAGCGGCGGATACCCGCCCATCACCAACGCGTCCAGCCGATCCGTGCGCAACGCCAGCTGCAACCCGGACAACGCCAGCCACGAGTAGCCGTAATACGAGAACCGATCCGCCTCGACCGCGTCTGCCACCGCGAGAAAATCGGCCGCGACCACGTCCGGCGTCAGGTCGGCCGGATGCGCCATCCGGTGCCCCTGGTAGTCGAAGGCCACCACCCGGAACCCGGCGAATCCCTCGATCAGCGAACGGCCCAGCTCCGGATCAGCGCCCCACTGCCGGGCCGCCTCGGCCTCCGGTCCTTCGGCAGGCCGGGGGTCGACCGGGAGCAGCAGCACCGGCCCGTCCCCGTGTACCTGCGCTTCGATCCTCGTTCCGTCGCGCAGAGCAGCTTCAGTCATCTCATCTCTTTACTTCGTAAAGTATCTCGGAGCGCGAGGATACTATACGACGTAAAGAGATGTCGAATCAGCTGGTGACGGCAGGCGACGCGGCCTCGTCGACCAGCTTGCGCGGGGCCCCGGACCCGTCCGCGGGCACCGACCACACGGCGTTCTCGAGGCCGTAGAGGATCGTGTGGTCGTCCTGCCACAGCGCCTGGTCGTCAACACTGCGGGTCTCGGCGAGCGCGGTCTCGCGCATCGTCTTGAGGTCGAGCACGGACAGCCGCCAGACGCCCTCGCCGACCTTCTTCTTGAACGCGATCCGCGTTTCGTCCGGCGACAGCGACGGGCATTCGACGTTTTCCCGCAGCGCCTTGCCGCGGTAGGTGTCGTAGTCGCCTTCGATCAGGTACGTCTTGCCTTTGGAGCCCAGCGTCGAGAAGAAGCGCTTGCCGTCCTTGGCGAACGTGATGCCCCAGTAGTTGACGTCGGAGGAGAAGTACCGCTTCCCGTCGACCAGGACCGGCAGCTCCTCGATCGTCTTCTCCAGCTCGCCGTTGTCCAGCTGGTAGACCCCGGCGCGCGTCGAAAACCCGGTGGCAGCGTAGGAATCACCGGTGACGAAGAGCGTCCAGTACACCCGTTTGCCGTCCGGCGAAACGCGCGCCCGGCTAGGCGTTCCCGGCAGATAGTCCTTGTGCGTGGTGTTGAGATTCCGGTCGAGGACGCTGAAGTCGCTGACCGCGGGCAACGTGCCGGGGCGCACCGCAAGACACATCCCAGTCGTACCGGACAGCGCGAACCGGTCGCACTTCAGATCGCTGAACTTCGGCGCGGCACCGGGATTCGCCAACGGGACAACGCCGACATTGCCCGTCTTCGTGCTGCGGAAGAACAACTGTCCCGGTGCGAGCGAAAGATGCTCCACCTTCGCGGGTTCGGCCGGACTAGGCCGCGCGGCAACCGTGTAGACCACCGCGGCAGCCGCGAGCACCACGGTGCCGACAACAGCGAGAAGAACCTTTTTCATTTGCGCACCGGCCTTGCGAAAGCGGCGCCGAGCGCCACGACAGCGAGCGCTCCGGCCGCCGCGAGAACTGCGGGCTGAAGGTCCCACAACGTCCAGGCGAGTCCGAAGAGGACAGAGGAAAGCATCCGGGCGGCAGCCTGTCCAGTTTGGATCACCGCGAGACCGGTCGCCCGAAGGTCAGCAGGCACCAGCGGTCCGGCAGCAGCCATCAGCACGCCGTCGGTAGCCGCGTAGAACACGCCGTGCAGCCCCAACGCGAGAGCCGCGAGCCAGAATCCGGACACCGGCCCGCACAACGCGATCAATGCGGCGACGAGCGCGACGTGCCCGCCGAGAAACACCGGCCAGCGCCCGATCCGGTCGGCCAGCTTGCCCAGCGGAACCGCCAGCACCAGATAGATCCCGGCAGTGCCGAGCGGCAGCAACGGAAAGAATGTCGCCGCGACATCCCAGCGCCGCTGAAGCACCAGGTACACAAAGGAATCGCCGAGAGTCACGAACCCGAGCAGCGCCGCCCACACCGCCACGCGGCGGAAACCCCGGTCCCGCAACAGCCCGAACGCCGCCCGCACGGACACCGCGGCCCGGTCGGCGATGTCCTGCTTGTGGTCGCGGACGAACAACGCCAGCAGCATGACCGCGATCGCCGCGATGCAGAAGCTGGTGAAGAACACCGACGTGTAGCTGCCGAGACTCAGCGCGAGCACGGCCATCGCCACCAGCGGGCCGAGGAACGCGCCGACGGTGTCCATCGCGCGGTGCACGCCGAACGACCGGCCGAGCGTGTCGGGCTCGCTGCTGAGCGAGATCAACGCGTCGCGCGGGGCCGTGCGCAGGCCCTTTCCGGTGCGGTCGGCGGCGAGCACCACGCCGATCGCCGCGACCGACGAACCGGCCGCGACCAGGCCGAGCTTGCACACCGCGGACAAGCCGTAGCCGAACCCGGCGACCGCCTTGAGCCTTCGCCACCGGTCGGCCAGATGCCCGCCGAGCACGCGGACCACGGCGGTGGCTCCCGCGTAAAGCCCGTCGAGCAGGCCGAACTGCAGCGGGTTCAGCCCGAGGCCGAGCACCAGGTACAGCGGGAGCACCGCGGTCACCATCTCCGAGGAGATGTCGGTGACCAGGCTGACCGCGCCGAGTGCGACGACGTTCGCCGACACCCGGCGCAGGCCGGCCTTCCGCTCGGTGCCCGCCGCGACGTCCGAACTACGGCTTGTCGCGATGTACACGGCCGGCCCCTAGTTGTGGCAGGTGTAGGTCGGGCTGCTGTCCTGGACCTTGCCGTCGAGACCGATCAACTGCTCGGAGAAGGTGTTGTCGGTCATCGTCAGCTTCAGCACGCCGAAGGTGTCCTTGAGCAGCTTCGCCGTGGTCGGGTGCGCGGAGTGGACCGGGTACGGGTTCGCGCCGCCCATGCCGCCGATGATCTCGACCGGGCCGGCCGGGTCCGCCTTGCCGCTCGCGTTCTGCTGGTTGAACCGTTCGTAGTGGTGGTCGTGGCCGTTGAGGACCAGGTCGACCTTGTTCTGCGCGAACAGGTCCCACAGCTGCTTGGAACCGCGCTGGTCGCCGTGGTCGCCGGAGCTCCACCGCGGGTGGTGGTAGTACGCCGCGACGCAGCCCTTGGTGTTCTTCGCCAGGTCCTGCTTGATCCAGTTCATCTGGTCGGTGTCCTGGAGCTCGCCGCCGTCCTTGTCGTCGACGAAGCCGTTGGAGTCGATCGCGATGAAGTGCCAGTTGCCCATTTCCCAGCTGTAGTACCGCTTTCCGTTGGGCGTGGCGATCTTGCCGAAGTACTGCTCGTAGGCCTGGAACGGCTTGTTGTCGTCGTAGGTCTCGTGGTTGCCCGGGATCGGGTGCGTGATGCTCTTGAACTTGCCCCAGGTCTTGTCGTAGTAGTCCTTGAAGTTCTGCAGCGTCAGACCGGTGTCCTCGGCGTCGTACTGGTTGTCGCCCATGGTGATCACCGCGGCGGGGTTCATCCCCTGGACGAGCTTCGCGGTCTTCGGGTGCACGCAGCTGGAGCTGCTGGCGGTGCACTGCTCGGCGATGTCTCCGGCCGCAGCGAGGACGAACGTGTTGCCCGCGGTCCCCGGCTTCGTGTGCACCTTGACCGAGGTGCTGGCCGGCGAGGTGTTGCCGGCGGCGTCCTTCGCGCGGACGGTGTAGGTGTAGTCGGTGTCCGGCGAGAGGCCGTTGTCGGTGTAGGACGTGGACGTGCTGGTGGCGACGGACTTGCCGTCCCGGAGCACGTCGTACCCGCTGACGCCGACATTGTCCGTCGCGGCGGCCCAGGTCAGCGCGACGCTGTTCGCGCCGATGTCGCCCGCGGCGAGGTTCGACGGAGTGGTGGGCGCCTGGGTGTCGCCGGACGAGTCCGGAGTGCCGTACGCCTGAAGTTCCCAGAGGGAGTAGCCGTACTTCGTGGCGCGCTCGGTGCCGACGAAGCGCAGGAACCGGCCGTGCCCGGACAACCCGGTGAGGTCGTCGGTTCCGCCGTCGCCGTTGGTGATCGTCGCGATCGGCTTGAAGTTCTCGCCGTCGTCGGAGATCTCGACGCGATACTTCTTGGCGTAGGCGTCTTCCCAGTTCAGCTTGACCCGGTGGATCGTGGCAGCCTGCCCGAGGTCGACGCGCAGCCACTGGGCGTCGGCGCTGACCGCACTGGCCCAGCGCGTCTTGAGGTTCCCGTCGACGGCGTTGTCGCCGCCGAGCGTGGACGTCTCAAGCGTCGAGGTGCTGACCGGTTTTCCTTGGGACAGCAGCACATCGGCGGCAGCGGCATGGGCGTCGCGCGCGGGCGAGACCGCGGCGGGCAGCAACACCACCGCGGCGGCCGGTAACGCGAACCGGGCGAGACTTCGGACACGGGACGAGGGCACGTCGCACTCCTTCGGGCCGGACGGGAACAGGGCGGCGGCGTTACGGTTCTGCGGCGTCTCGTTGCGTTATTGCGTTATTGCGTTAAGAAAGTTTCCTAACTAAAACCGCAGAGTAGCGGGCCCGGTTTCTCCCGACAAGCCCGGAACGGACGTGAAACGATCAAGACCGCCCGATCAGCGGAACGCCCCGCTCCCGCCCGCGAAAGTGCCGTGAGGGGAACCCTGAGGGACTCTGATTCCGTGAAGGTGGCCCTCACTGACCCCAAGTACGTGAAGGTGGCCCTCACGAACGGGCCCAAGTCCGTGAAGGACTCCTTGAGGGAATCAGATTCCCTCAAGGAGTCCTTCACGGACCTCAGCTCTGCAGCAGCCGCCGGACTTCCTGCACCGCGGCGCGCCCGGCCCGGTTCGCCCCCACCGTGCTCGCCGACGGCCCGTACCCGACCAGATGCAGCCGAGGCTCGGCGGCCACGCGCGTCCCGTCCATCCGGATCCCGCCGCCGGACGTCCGCAGATGCAGCGGAGCCAGGTGATCGATCGAAGCCCGGAACCCGGTCGCCCACAGGATCAGGTCGGCGGGCTCGAAACTCCCGTCCTCCCAGACGACCCCGTCGGGAACCAGCCGCGAGAACATCGGCCGCCGGTCCAGATATCCCGCCGCGCGCCCGGCGAGCACCTGCGGCGTCACCGGCAGATCCGTCACGCTCACGACGCTCTCCGGCGGCAGCCCGGCCCGCACCCGCTCGTCGACCTTCGCCACCGCCATCCGTCCCCAGTCCTCGCTGAACTCCTCCTCCCGCCAGACCGGCGGACGCCGCGTCACCCACACCGTCGAACGCGCGACCGGGCCGATCTCCATCAGCAACTGCACCGCCGACGTCCCGCCGCCCACGACCACCACGCGCTGGTCACGAAATTCCTCAGCACCGCGGTAGTCCGCCGTGTGCAGCTGCCGTCCGGCGAAACTGCCGGGATACCGTGGCCAGAACGGCCGATCCCACGTCCCCGTCGCACTGATCACCGCACGCGCCGCCCACGTCTCCGCGGGCGATTCGACCACCAGCCGCTCCCCCGCGCGCCGCACCGCGGTCACGTCGACCGGACGGTGCACCGGCAAGTCATACGTCTTCTCGAAGCGCCCGAAGTACTCCGACACGGCCTCGCTGGCGGGCCGCGTCGCGTCCGGAGTCCCGAACGCCATCCCCGGCAGGTCGTGGATCCCGTGCACCTTCCCGACCACCAGCGACGGCCACCGGTACTGCCACGCGCCGCCCGCGCGTTTGCCGTGGTCGAGCACGACGAACCCGCGTTCGTTCGCGAACCCGGCTCGGCGCAGGTGATACGCCGCCGACAGCCCGGCCTGCCCGGCCCCGATCACCACGACGTCGGTCTCGTGATCCGCAGTGCTCATACAACGTTCAACAATTGCCCGCGCCCGGTATTTCCGGCTCAGACCGCCACGCGGTTCCGGCCGCCGTCTTTCGCCCGGTACAGCGCGGCGTCGGCCGATCGCAACACCTCGTCGAGCGTGGCACCCGCCTGCGGGTAGCACGCGACGCCGACGGACACGGAGAGTCCGCTGATCCGCAGCGGACCTCCCACCGCGACTGTCAGCTCCCCCACCGCGATCCGCACCCGTTCGGCGATTCCGAGCACGTCCGTGTCGCCAGTCGCGGGCAGCAGGACCACGAATTCCTCGCCGCCGAACCGGCCGACCGTGTCGCTTTGCCGCACTGAAGCCTCAATCGCCACGGCAACCGCGGCCAGCACCTCGTCGCCGGTGAGGTGACCGTACGTGTCGTTGATGCGCTTGAAGTGGTCAAGATCGATCATCAATACGGCGAACCCGCTGCCAGTCCCCCGCCGCCTCGCCCGAGTGAACTCACGGGTCGCGAGTTCGTGCCAGCCCGCGGTGTTGAGCAGCCCGGTTTTCTCGTCGGTCACGACCGCCACCTGCAACTGCTGCTTCACCAGGAGATAGCGATGCAGCAACAACAACGGCGGCAGCACTAACACGACCAGAACCGGTTGATGGACGAACGCCAGCGCCGCGAGACCGCCGAGGCAGAGCGTCGCGATCTCGAAGGCGTTGTCCTCCCAGGTGCCGATGAGGTCCGCGGGCGAGCGGCTGTTCGTGTACAGGTAGATGCCCGTCGCTACGAGCACGACGTTCACCAGTTCAAAGGCAGCTGCCGCCAATACGAGCGCGAGGACGCCGTACGCAGTGTCGAGCCGCGCTTGATCCAGACCGCCAATGGTCAACACCGCGGACGCTGCGAAGCACGACAGCATTGCCCACGCGGTACTCGCCGCGAAGCGATGCGCGGGCCGCGTACGCACGTGTCGCCACACTCGCAGCCACAGATGCAGGTACAGCACCAAAGCCAGCAACGCGACCCACGCCGGCGGCAGCAGGAACGCACCGGCGAGGTACCAGACGGACGTGACGTTGATGTGCGTCTGGCCGCTCATCCACCGCCGCAAGCGTTCGATCCGCCGCGACATTTCGGCCTGCGCGATGCCCAGCCCGACGAGCACTCCGAACGAACTGAACTGCACCGGGCCGCCGAAGCCGGTCGCGAGACCCGTCACCGTGACTGCCACGGCGACGGCCTCGCAGCCCATGGCGTAGCCGATCCAGCGCCGCCGCGCGACCGCCCACATCGTCCAGCGCGGCGGCCAGCCGCGCCAGGCCGTCACCGCGCCGCGCACCCCGATGGGGACAGGTGCCTGCGTCACGGGCGCCCCCACGCGAAATTCGGCCTACGGAAGTTGCCCAGCGTAGCGGGTCCACTCCGGATCTAGCCGAACCGAGGGAAAAACCACTCCGTTCGCTGCCCGCTGGGCACGCTCTGAGTAGAGCGAGCGGGCACCCTCCTGGCCGGTTACCGGCGGCGCAGCTTCCGCACGATCGCCAGGACGATCAGCAGCACGACCGCGCCCGCGGCCACCGGGGCGAGCCGCTTCACGACGGACTGGCCCGCGTAGTCGAGCAGGTCGATCGCCTCGGTCTCGCCGGTCGAACCGCCTGCCGGAACGCTCCGCAGCCGCGGCTTCTCCTCGGCGACCGGCTTCTCCTCGGCCTTGGGTGCTTCAGCGGGCTTCTCGGCGGGCTTCTCCTCGGCCTTTTCCGCCGGAGCCGCCGCCGGGGCCTCTTCGGCCGGAGTCTCCAGCGAGGCCGCGAGGTTCCCCGCGAAGGTGTCCAGGATCTTGCCGCCCACCTCGGAGATCAGCCCGCGCCCGAACTGCGCCGGGCGTCCGGTGATCGCCAGGTCGGTGGCGACCGCGCCGTGCGTGCCGCCGTCGCGTTCGGTGAGCGTGAGGGTGACCGTCGCGGCCGCGGTGCCGCCGCCGCGCGAGTCCTTGCCGGACGCCTTGATGACGACCTTGCGGGCCGCCTCGTCCTTCTCCAGGAACTCGCCGGTTCCCTTGTACAGCAGCGAAATCGGCCCCAGCTTGACCTTCACCGTGCCCGCGAAGGTGTCGCCCTCCACCTTGGTGAGCGAGGCGCCCGGCATGCACGGGGCGACCCGCTCCGGGTCGATGACGGCCTGCCAGACCTCCCCGATCGGGGCGGGGACGGTGAATTCGTGGTCGAGCCGCACGGGCCGACCTCCTCTCCTGCGCACTGCGTCGAGCCGTTGCCGTCCACCTTACGGCCGTCTCCCGGTCGCCGTTGTCGTGAAGGACTCCTTGGGGGAATCAGATTCCCCCAAGGAGTCCTTCACGGCCGGTCCGCTAGGCGCCCACCGCCGCCGCGACAGCACGCCCAGTCAGCACCCGCGCGAGGTGCTGCCGGTATTCGACGTCGGAATTGCCGTCCGCGACCGGGTTGGTGCCCTCGGCCGCGTGCGCGGCGGCCGCCCGGATCGTCTCCGCGTTGGCCCGCGCGCCGAGCAACGCCTGCTCGACGCCAGTCGCCCGGACCGGCGTCGCGCCCATGTTCGTCAACGCCACCCGGGCTTCCTCGATCACGCCGCCCTCGGTGCGCACGGCGGCCGCCACCGCGCACATCGACCAGGCCTGGGCGACCCGGTTGAACTTCTCGTAGTGCGCCCGCCAGCCGGTGTGCTTGGGCAGCCGCACCTCGACGAGCAGCTCGTCCGGGGCCAGCGCGGTGGTGAAGTAGTCCTGGAAGAACTCCGCCGCGGGCACCGTGCGCCGGCCGTTCGGACCGGCCAGCACCAGCTCGCCGTCCAGCGCCAGCACCGGAGCCAGCAGGTCGCCGGCCGGATCCGCGTGCGCGATCGCGCCGCCGAACGTGCCGCGGTGCCGCACCTGCGGATCCGCGACCGTGTCGGTCGCCTCCTTCACCAACGCGGCGTGCTCGGCGATCAACGCGTCGCGCTGGACCTCGTAATGCGTCGTCATCGCACCGACCACGAGCGCGTCGCCGTCCTCGCGCACTCCGCGCATTTCGGCGACCTTCCCGAGGTCGACCAGCGTGGTCGGCGCGGCGAGGCGCATCCGCAGCACCGGCAGCAGGCTTTGCCCGCCCGCCAGCACCTTGGCGTCCTCGCCCGCCGCGGCGAGTGCCTGCACGGCTTCGTCCACCGTGGACGGAGCGACGTAGTCGAACGGAGCCGGGATCACTGGGCACCTCCGGAGGCGTCGATCGAACCGAGACCGCCGCCGGCCTCGCCGCCGGGTCCGCCGGCATTGGCGCCGCCGCCCCGCACCGCGTTCCACACGCGCATCGGCGTTAGCGGCATTTCGATGTCGTTCACCCCGAACTGGCGCACCGCGTCGACCACCGCGTTGACCACGGCAGGCGTCGAAGCGATGGTGCCCGCCTCGCCGACTCCCTTGGCTCCCAACGGGTTCGTGGTCGACGGCGTTTCCGTGCGGTCCGTGGTGAACGACGGCAGGTCAGCCGCCGAGGGCAGCAGGTAGTCGGCGAACGTGCCGGTGGTGAGCGTGCCGCTTTCGTCGTGCACGGCCTCCTCGAACAACGCCTGCGCGATGCCCTGCGCGAGCCCGCCGTGCACCTGGCCTTCCACGATCAGCGGATTGACCACCTTGCCGACGTCGTCCACGCAGACGTACGAACGCAGTTTCACCTGGCCCGTTTCAGTGTCCACTTCGGCCGCGCACAGATGAGTGCCGTGCGGGAAGGAGAAGTTCTCCGGGTCGAAAGTGGCGTCGGAATCGAGCGACGGTTCGACGCCGTCCGGCAGGTTGTGCGCGGCGAACACCGCGAGCGCGATGTCCTGGATCGTCGTCGACGAATCCGTGCCCTTCACGGTGAACTTGCCGCCGGAGTACTCGAGGTCGTCCTCCGAACACTCCAGCAGATGCGCGGCGATCGGCTTCGCCTTCGCGACCACCTTCTCCGCCGCTTTGACGATCGCGATACCGCCGACGACCAGCGAACGCGAGCCATACGTGTCGAGGCCCTTGTGCGAGGACTGCGTGTCGCCGTGCAGCACTTCAACGTCCTCGAAGGACACCCCCAGCTGGTCGGCGACGATCTGGCTCCACGCCGTTTCGTGCCCCTGGCCGTGCGCCGACGCGCCCGTCGTCACCTCGACCTTGCCGGTCGGCAGCATCCGCAGTGACGCGTATTCCCAGCCGCCGGCGCCGTAATCGAGCGAACCCAGCACCCGCGACGGCGCGAGCCCGCACATCTCGGTGAACGTCGAAATCCCGATGCCGAGCTGCACCGGATCGTTCGCCTCGCGGCGTTCCTTCTGCTCGCGGCGCAGCGCGTCGTAGCCGAAGAGTTCCTTCGCCTTCTCGGTCGCGGCCTCGTAGTTGCCGGAGTCGTAGGTGAGCCCGCAGACCGTGGTGAACGGGAATTCCTCGTGCTTGATCCAGTTCTTTTCGCGCAGCTCCACCGGGTCCATGCCCAGCTCGTCGGCCAGCTCGTCCATGATCCGCTCGATCGCGAACGTCGCTTCCGGACGGCCCGCGCCGCGGTAGGCGTCGGTGAGCGTGGTCGTGGTGAACACGTTGGTGCAGGCGAAGTGGTAGGCCGGGATCTTGTAGATCGCGTTGAACATGAACGCGCCGAGGATCGGCACGCCCGGCCCGACCAGGCCGTTGTACGCGCCGAGGTTGGCGAGCAGTTCGACCTTGAGCCCGGTGACCGTGCCGTCGGCCTTCGCGGAGATCGTGATGTCCTGGATCTGGTCGCGGCCGTGGTGCGCGGCGAGCATCGTCTCGGACCGGGATTCGTTCCACTTCACCGGTTTGCCGAGCTTGTTCGCGACCAGCACGGACATCATTTCCTCGGGCAGCACGCCGATCTTGCCGCCGAACCCGCCGCCGACGTCCGGGGCGATCACGCGCAGCTTGTGCTCCGGGATGCCCAGCGTCAGCGCGGACATCACGCGCAGGATGTGCGGCACCTGGGTGGCCGACCACATGGTCAGCTGCGCGCCGGTCGGGTCGACCACGCACGCGCGCGGCTCCATGAACGCGGGCACCAGGCGCTGCTGGCGGAACCGCCGCTTGAGCACGACCTCCGAAGAGGACAGTGCCTCCTCGACATTGCCGCCCGTGCCTGCCTCGGCCGAATCGAAGACCCAGAAGGCGTTCTTGTTGCTGCCCAACTCCTCGTGCACGAGCGGCGCGTCTTCGGCGAGCGCGGCTTCCAGGTCGAGAACTGGCGGCAGGTCTTCGTACTCGACCTCGATCGCCTCGAGCGCGTCATGCGCCTCCGCGGACGACCGCGCGACCACCACGGCCACGCCCTCGCCAGCGAAATTCACCCGATCCGACGCCAGCACCGGACGGCGCGGCGCGGCCATGTCCGGCGTGATCGGCCACGCGCACGGCATGCCGATCGCGCCCTCGGGGTCGAGGTCAGCGGCGGTGTAAACGGCAACGACACCAGCGGCTTCCTTCGCCGCGGACGTGTCGATCGAAACGATCTTGGCGTGCGCCAGCGGACTCCGGAGCACCGCGAGGTGCAGCATCCCCGGCAACGCGATGTTGTCCGTCCACCGGGTACGCCCGGTGATCAGCCGCTCGTCTTCCTTGCGGCGCCGGGACTTTCCTACCTCGGGTTCGACAGTGGCAGTCATCATTCACCACCCACGCCGACGTGGTTGGGCTGATCGATCTTCTCGGCTTCCGGCCCTGCACCAGGACTCATGTGCTGCGCGGCGTCGCGAACCGCCTTCACGATGTTCTGGTAACCGGTGCAGCGGCAAAGATTGCCCTCAAGCCCCTCGCGGACGGCCTGCTCGTCCGGGTCCGGGTTGTCGGCCAGCAGGTCGATGGACTGCATGATCATGCCCGGGGTGCAGAACCCGCACTGCAGCGCGTGATTGTCGTGGAAGGCTTGCTGGACCGGGTGCAACTGGCCGTCGCGGGCCAGCCCCTCGATGGTGGTGACCTCGCATCCGTCGGCCTGCACGGCGAGGACGGAACAGGATTTCACGCTGTGCCCGTCGAGATGGACGGTGCACGCGCCGCAGTTGCTGGTGTCGCACCCGACGACGGTGCCCACCTTCCCGACCCGTTCCCGTAAGTGGTGGACGAGCAGGGTGCGCGGCTCGACGTCATCGGTGTATTTCGTGCCGTCGACAGTGACGGTGATGCGCATCAAAGGCCTCCAAGTGCAAATGCCCGCCAGCCCCGGCGGAGGCGGCGGGCCGGTTCGGGAACGGCCAAGGCGCGATCGTGATCGGCCTCACAGGGGAGCGTGCTACGCCTTTCGCGCGCGGACAAGTCCTGATGTCGCACGTCGCCGGGACGGTTCCGCAGATGCGGGTTTTTCGGTGGTTTTGCCGCGCAGATGCGTGAAGCCGGACGGGTGATTTTTCGGCCGCCCGGGGTGGTGGGCGGATCTTCCCGAGAGGGCGCGGTTTCGTGGCGGCGGTTCACCGGGTTTCGTTGCGGGAAGGGGCTTTCCCGGCGGATTGCGTCGCTGAGGTACGCCGTCCTGCCGGTCCGGCCGGACTGCCTGATCTCAGACTGGACGGTTCTGGCTGGTGCCGCACTTCCTGGCGGCTAATAGCCCCCGCCGCAACTGCTGGCGATGCACCACCCCAGCCTGCCAAGTCAGCGAATCCGCTGAGTCAGCTGTGAATCCGCCCGGTCAACGCCGCCAGCCGCCGCCCGGTTCCGCTCCAGCGCAGTGCGATGATCTCCGCCGCGATCGACACGGCCGTCTCCTCCGGCGTGCGCGCACCCAAGTCGAGGCCGATCGGCGACGACAACCGTTCCAGCTCGCCCTCGGTGATCCCCGCCTCGCGCAGCCGCGAGAACCGGTCGTCGTGCGTCTTGCGCGAGCCCATCGCGCCGACGTACCCGACGTCGAGCCGCAACGCGACCTCCAGCAGCGGCACGTCGAACTTCGGATCATGCGTGAGGACCGCGATCGCCGTCCGCGCGTCGATCCGGCCCGCGTCGGCCTCGGCCTTCAGGTAGCGGTGCGGCCAGTCGACGACCACGTCGTGCGCCTCCGGGAACCGGCTGCTGGTCGCGAACACCGGACGTGCGTCGCAGACCGTCACCTGGTACCCGAGATAAGCACCCATCCGTGCCATCGCGGCAGCGAAGTCGATGGCACCGAACACCAGCAGTCGCGGCGGCGGTTCGAAAGAGTTCACGAAAACCGCCATGCCCTCGCCGCGGCGCTGCCCGTCCGGTCCGTAGTGGAGCGTCCCGGTGCGTCCGGCGGCAAGGAGCCCGCGCGCGTCGTCGGCGACGGCATCGTCCATCCGGGACGAGCCAAGGGACCCCTCGACCCGATCCGGCCACACGATCATGTGCTCGCCGACCAGTCCGGGCGTCTCGTGCTCCACGATCGTGACGACCGCGACCGGCTCGCCGCCGCGCACCGACTCGACGACGCGCTCCAGCTCCGGCATCGATGCCCGGTCCACCGGCTCGACGTAGATGTCGATGATCCCGCCGCAGGTCAGCCCGACCGCGAAGGCGTCGTCGTCGCTGACGCCGTAGCGCTGCAAAACCGGCTTCCGCTCAGCGACGACGTCGTTGGCCAGCTCGTAGACCGCGCCCTCGACGCAGCCGCCGGACACGCTCCCGACGACCGTGCCGTCCGGCGCGACCATCATCGACGCGCCCGGTGCTCGCGGCGCCGACGAAAACGTGGCCACCACCGTGCCGAGCCCGACCGTTTCGCCCGCCTGCCAGCGGCGGTACACGTCGTCCAGTACGTCACGCATCGGCAATCTCCCCGAGGAGTCGTTCCAACGTCGCCAGGCTGTGCCCGGCCAGCAACCGGTCGATGTGCGGCAGGGCGGCCACGATGCCGGATTGGACCGGAGTATAACCCTCGCGCCCCGCGTGCGGATTCACCCAGAATACGGCGTGCGCGAGACGGCGCAGCCGGCCAAGCTGCTCGGCCAGCAAGCTGACGTCGCCGCGCTCCCACCCGTCGGAGAACACGGTGACTACCGCGCGTCGCGCGAACCCGCGCTGCCCCCACCGGTCGAGAAACACCCGGAGCGTCTCGCCAAGCCGCGTCCCACCAGCGAAATCGGGCACCGCGGTGCCAGCGGCGAGCATCGCCTGCTCCGGATCGCGCTGCCTGAGCTGACGGGACACCCGCGTCATCCGAGTACCCAGCGTGAACACCTCGACCGACATCGGCGCCGCCCGCGCGACAACGTGCGCGAACCGCAGCAACGCGTCGGCGTACGGACTCATCGAGCCGGAAACGTCGATCAGCAACACGACTTTCCGCGCCCGCGTCCCCCGTCGATGATGCGCCAGCCGCACAGGCTCGCCCCCGGACGCGAGCATGGCACGCAGAGTCCGCGCCGGATCAAGCGCACCGCGATGCGCCGGTGTCCGCCGCGCCGCGCGTCGCCGGGGCAGCACCGGCCGCAGCGTCGCGAGCAACTCCCGGAGGTGCGCCCGCTCAGCCTTGGTGAGCTCGGCGAGATCCCGATGCCGGAGAACCTCATGATCGCTGGCCGCGACCCGGAGCGTGTCGTGAGATTCCTGGCTGCTGTCCCCGTCTCCGCCAGCAGCGACGAGAGGTGCGATCCGAGCCTGCTTCCGCACCGGAGTCCCCGTGGTCGCCCTAGGACTGTCGTCTCCCTCGAACCACCGGGCGAAGGCTTCCTCGTAGCGAGGCAAGTCATCGGGGTCGGAGCAAAGGGTCAGCCGCCCGACCCAGTAGAGCTGCGTCGGCCGAGCAACATCAACCTTCGCCACGGCGGACAGGTACGCCTGCACCCGCCGCGCGTCACAGGCGACGCCCGCCTCGCGCAATGCCGCCGCGAACCCCGTGTAACCGGCGAGGGGGTCAGCGACTTCGGTGGTCATGTCCCCCATTGTGACCCCATGACCAGAACCCGCGCCGCGACAGTCTGGCGCAGCTTGTCCTCGTGTCCAGCGCGTGCGCCGACCGCCCTTGACTCAGCCTGACGCGGTCGATCAGGCAGCCCGGGCCGTGTTTCAGCATGCTGGGATTGCCACTCGGCTCCCCTGTGCCGCACCTGGTGCGACTCAGCGACCCCGAGTCGCGGTTGTTCGGCCGCGGTCCGCCGGTTGTCAGCAGTGATCTTGGTGCGCAGAGGCTTTTGGCGGCGCGGGTGTCTTTGGCCGCGCGACGGCTCTTGGGCGCGCCGAGGCTCGTGACCGGGCCAAGGCTCGTGACCGAGCCAAAGTTCTTGACCGAGCCGAGACTCGTGACCAGGCCAAAATTCTTGACCGCGCGGAGGCTCTTGGGTGCGAGGAGGCTCTCGACCGAGCCAAGGCTCTTGGGCGCGCGACGGCTCCGGCTTGAACTGCTCCAGCTCGCCAGTGTTCCTCCGCACCGCCATTTCAGAGTGAACCGCGTCGGCCCCGCAGATGTTCCGGCGCACGCCATTCTTGTTCCAGACCGCCGCTCCGCAAGACAACAACCAGCCCTGCGCACCCCAAGCCATGCTCCGCCCGAAGCCGCACTAAGCGCGCCCGCCACGCAACCCTCCGCGCGTCCACGACGAAACCCCCGAAGGCCCGCACCCCGCGCCCGCCACGGCACCCGGCGAAGGGCGGCCGCGCACGCCGTCCCGCCTCCGGGACAGCGTGCGCGGACCGTGGTTGCGCGCGGCGGCCAGCCCCGGTAGCACAGGGCGGGCGCGCGGAACCTTCAGGAAAGAACGGGAACTCAGCGGACGGCCGGGAGGGCAGTCCGGGCGAAGTCGGTCACGAGCCCTCCTTCCGGCGCAAGCACAGTCACAGTCACAAAAAATCAGCGAAGTCGGCGAAGTCATCCAGTGATGCTTCAAGCATGCCCGATCCCGCACCCCGCCGCAACGGAATTACCTGACCGTCCACAGTGGACGAAAACTCAGGAGAACAGCGTGTCCAGCTTCGCCCGCACCCGGTCGAGGTCCTCGCTGTACTTCAGCACCGCGCCGAGGGTGCGCGCGGCCGTCGCGGCGTCCAGTTCGTCGCGCTGGAGCGCGAGCAAAGCCCGCGCCCAGTCAAGGGATTCGGCGACGCCCGGCGGTTTGAGAAGGTCCATCGCCCGCAGCCGGTGCACCGCGTCGGCGATCTGCCGGGCGAGCGTCTCGCCGATCCCCGGCAACCGGCGGCGCAGGATGTTGATCTCGCGAGCAAGATCAGGATGCTCGAGCCAGTGGTAAAGACACCGGCGCTTGAGCGCGTCATGCACCTCGCGCGTCCGGTTGGACGTCAGCACGACCAGCGGCGGCTGTTCCGCACGCACCTCGCCGTACTCCGGGATCGTGACGGTGTATTCGTCCAGCAACTGCAGGAGGAACGCCTCGAACTCATCATCAGCACGGTCGATCTCGTCCACAAGCAGCACGCACGGCGTCGTAGCGAGCGCCTGCAGCAGCGGACGTGCGAGCAAGAATCGCTCCGTGTACAGCGAACGCTCGGCAGTTTCCGCGTCGAGCCGTCCGCCGTCGGCCGCTTCGAGGGCGCGCAGGTGCAACAGCTGACGGGGAAAGTCCCACTCGTAGAGCGCCTGCGCGGCGTCGATGCCCTCGTGGCATTGAAGCCGCACCAACGGCCACTTCAACGCCTCGGACAACGCCAGGGCCAGCGACGTCTTCCCGGTGCCCGGCTCGCCTTCGCAGAAGAGCGGACGCTGCATCTGCGTCGCGAGGAATCCCGCGGTGGCCAGCCCCTCGTCGGCGAGGTAACCGGTGGTGTCGAGGGCAGCCGCGAGCGCGTCGGGCGAGGCGAGGGACTCTGTCACACCCCCGATCGTAGATCTGCGACCGCCAGGTTCGCCGTTCGCCGCCATCCGGCGAGGCTCACCCGCGAGCCGGCGAGCCGGGTCGCCGCGGATCCAGTGCCATTCACGGCCAGGCCCGCGACGGATCCGGCCGGTTCAGCGGCACGACACGATTCACCGCCAGTTCGACTTGGACTCCAGCCCTCGCTCAGCTCCATCGGCACGCCCACCGCAAGCCGGTCATCGCCCAGGCCCGCGTCGACACCGTCCCGACCAGACAACCCGAAGAGCAGCAGATCAACCCCAGGCGAACCGCACCCGCCGACTCAGCCGCGCACCACCGCACCGTTCATCGCCGCTCCGCACCAGGCCCAGCCAAATCCCCAGGCCGATCGACGTCGCTGCCGCTGCCGAGATCGCCGCACTCGACAAGCCGCACGTCAGACCGTCCGCGCAACCAGTCCCGCGCCCCATGGTCACCACGCGCCGAACCCGCGATCTCGCCCCACCAACGCCGCCCGAACAACACCGGATGCCCAGGAACCCCCTGGTAAGCAGCCCGAACGACCGCGTCCTCCGAAGCCTCCCCGGCAATCCGCGCGAGCGCCGCGGCAGGCACCCACGGCAGATCCACCAGGTGCACCAGCACCGCCGCCGACGACTCCCCCACGAGCGATTCGAGCCCGGCCTTCAGCGACTCCCCCATCCCGTCCTGCCACCGCTCGGCAAGCACCGGGGTGACGTCCGGCGGCAGCAGCTCGCGGACCTGATCAGCCGACGCGCCGACCACTACCCGCACCGAGGCGCACCCGGCCTCGGCCAGGTTCCGGACCGCCCGCTGAACCAGCGGTTCCCCGTCGTACTCGACCAGGGCCTTGGGCCCGCCGAACCGCCGCCCCGCCCCAGCGGCGAGCAGCAGTCCGGCAACCGGTTCCGGCATCGGCGCTCCTCAGCCCCGGACCGCTCGGCCGGGCGCGACCGCGGCGAGATCCGCCGAAATGGCGGTCGCGGTCTCGATCAACGGCGGAACGAACTGAGTCCGGACGACGTCCACCGGCGTCCGGCTCGCGTGCGTCGAGATGTTCACCGCGGCGACCGCGCGCCCCTTCCGGTTGCGGATCGGCGCGGCGACCGAGCGCAGGCCTTCTTCGAGTTCCTGGTCGACCATCGCCCAGCCCTGCTCCCGCACCTTGGCCAGCTCGGCTTCGAGCGCGGTGCGGTGGGTGAGCGTGTGCGGGGTCAGCCGGTCGAGATCGGCGACGACGAAGTAGGCGTTGAGTTCCATCCGGTCCATGTCGGCGAGCAGCACGTGTCCCATCGACGTGGCGTGCGCGGGGAACCGCGTGCCGACGCTGATGCTCACCGTCATGATCCGCGACACCGCGACGCGCGCGACATACACGATGTCGGCGATCTCCAGCACCGACACGGAACTCGACTCGTGCACCTCCGCCGACAGCCGCTCCAGGTGCGGTTGCGAGATCTCGGCCAGGCTCAGGCTGGACAGATAGGCGTAGCCGAGTTCCAGCACGCGCGCGGTGAGCGAGAAATACTTGCCGTCGGTGCGGACGTAGCCGAGGTCCACGAGCGTCAGCAGGAACCGGCGGGCAGCCGCGCGGGTCAGCCCGGTGACGCGCGCGACGTCGCTGAGCGTCGGGTGCGGCGCCTCGGCGCTGAACGCCTTGATCACCGCCAGCCCGCGTTCCAGCGACTGCACGTGGTGCGCGGCGCGTTCCGCCTGGTCGTCGGATTCCATGCGGCGAACCTTATCCGGCCGGCGGCTGGGCGGTGGGCTCTCCCAGCTCGGCGAGGACGCGCTGGGCGATCCCGATCGCCGTGTTCGCCGCCGGCACCCCCGCGTATACGCCGGTGTGCAGCAGGACTTCGCGGATCTCGTCCGCGGTAAGCCCGTTCCGCACCGCCGCACGGACGTGCATCGCCAGCTCGTCGTGGCAGTGCAGCGCGGTGAGCGCGGCCAGCGTGATGCAGCTGCGGGTCCGCCGGTCGAGGCCGTCGCGCGTCCAGACCGAACCCCACGCCGCTTCGGTGATGTACTCCTGGAACGGCTTGCTGAACTCGGTGGTCCGCGCGGCCGCCCGGTCGACATGCTCGTCGCCGAGCACCTCGCGGCGCACCCGCATGCCCGCCTCGTAGCGGTCTCCGGTCACTGTTCCTCCGTGATCCGCTCGAGGATCAGCCGGGTGAATTCGTCCGGCTGTTCGTAGCTGCCCAGGTGCGCGGCGGAGGCGACGACCTCGAGCCGGGCACCGGGGATGCCGTCCGCGATGACCCGCCCGTGCGGCTCGGCGGGCGTCGACGGGTCGTCGGTGCCCGCGATCACCAGCGTCGGGACGGAGATCTTCGGCAGGTCTCCGGTGAGGTCCATCCGCTCGATCACCTCGCAGCAGCCTGCGTACCCTTCGTCGGGCTGCGCCGTGACCATCTCGCGCAGGTACGCGACTTGGTCCGGATGCGCCTGCGCGTAACCCGGCGTCACCCATCGCCCGACGCTCGCTTCCGCGACCGCCCCAGTGCCCTCGGCCCGCACGAGACGCGCTCGATCGGCCCACATCTCGGGCGGTCCGAGCAGCGCTGACGTGCAGCAGAGCGTGAGGCTCGCGAACCTCTCCGCAGCATGGACGCCGAGCCACATCCCGGTCATCCCGCCGAGCGACAGGCCGACGAAGTGCGCGCGCTCGACGCCGAGGTCGTCGAGCAGCCCCAGCACGTCGCCGCCCAAATCGGCCAATTCGTACGGCCCGGGCGGCACCGGCGACGACCCGTGGCCGCGCGTGTCGTACCGGACCACGCGGAATCCGCGTTCGGTCAACGGCGCGACCTGCGGCTCCCACATCCGGTGGTCGCTGCCGATCGAGTTGGAGAACACCACCACCGGACCCGCCGCCGGGCCCTCGACGACCCGGTGCACCCGGACACTGCTCACGCTTGAACCTCCACAATGGACACGGCCGGTCAGACCGCGAAGAACACCGTCTCGCCTTCGCCTTGCAAACGCACGTCGAACCGATAGTCGGCGCCGTCTTTCTTGGCCAGCAACGTGTCCCGGCGTTCCTCGGGAACACTCGCCAGCACGGCGTCGCCGGCGTTGTCCTGGTCTTCGAAGTAAATGCGCGTGACGACCCGGTTGAGCAGCCCGCGAGCGAACACCGACACGTCGATGTGCCGTGCCTGGGGAGCCCCGGACGCGTCCGGCACGACTCCAGGCAGCACCGTGAGAATCCGGTACTGGCCTTCGGCATCGGTGGGACATCGGCCGAACCCGCGGAACGGATCGCCGGGCTTGCCGCGCGGATCGTCAGGGTGGTCGAACCCGCCCTCCGGATCCGCCTGCCACGTCTCGATCATCGCGTCGGGAACCGGGTTGCCCGCGCCGTCGTACACCCCGCCGCGGATCCACACCGCGCCTTCGGTGCCTTCCGGGACCACGAACGGCCCGTCGTCCCACGGCAGCCCGATGGACAGATACGGCCCGACAGTCTGCGAGGGCGTGCCTTCGAGCCTCACTCGTCCTCCTCCTCGTCCTCGAACACCGACTGTTCCCGTCCGCGCACCACGATGTCGAACTGGAAGGCCAGCGCCCATTCCTCCTCGGTGCGGTCGAGGTCGAACCGGGAGATCATCCGCTGCCGCGCCTTCTCGTCCGGAATGGAGTTGAAGATCGGGTCCTGCGAGAACAGCGGGTCGTCCGGGAAGTACATCTGGGTGACGAGCCGCTGGGTGAACGCCGAGCCGAACACCGAGAAGTGGATGTGCGCGGGACGCCACGCGTTGTCGTGGTTCTTCCACGGGTACGCGCCGGGCTTGACGGTGGTGAACTCGTAGCGCCCGTCGCCGTCGGTCAGCGTGCGGCCGAGCCCGTCGAAGTTCGGGTCGAGCGGGGACGGCCAGCGGTCGCCGGTGTGCCGGTAGCGGCCGCCCGCGTTGGCCTGCCAGATCTCCACGAGCGAATCGCGGATCGGGCGCCCGTCGCCGTCGAGAAGCCTGCCGGTGACGATGATCCGCTGCCCCTGCGGCTCGCCCGCGTGCTGGCGGGTGAGGTCGTTGTCCAACTCGCCGAGCCGCCCCGGGCCGAGCAGCGGACCGGTGACCTCGGTGAGCATCTGCGGCAGCAGGACCAGCGGCTGCGTCGGATGCCGCAACGCGGTGGAACGGTACGGCGCGTAGTCGAGCGGCGGGTGGGTGCCGTCCGGATCAGGCCGGTACTGCGGCAGGCGCCGGTCGGTCGGTGTGGCCACGATGCCTCCCCTTTCTCAGCGATTCTCGAGCACTACAGCGAGACCCTGGCCGACCCCGATGCAGATCGCCGCGAGGCCCCAGCGACCGCCGGTGCGGCGGAGCTGATGCGCCAGCGCGCCGATGATCCGGCCGCCGGAAGCACCGAGCGGGTGCCCGATCGCGATGGCCCCGCCGTTGCCGTTGACGATCTCCGGGTCGAGCTTCGACCATTCTTTCAGGCAGGCCAACGACTGTGCCGCGAACGCCTCGTTGAGTTCCACCGCGGCGAGGTCGCTCCAGCCGATGCCCGCCCGTTCGAGCGCGATCTCCGCCGCCCGCACCGGACCGATGCCGAACACGTCCGGGTCGACTCCCGCGGCACCGCGACCGGCGATCCGGGCCAGCGGCGTCGTGCCGAGCCGCTCGGCCGCCGCCGCGTCACCGAGCAGCAACGCCGACGCACCGTCGTTGAGCGGCGACGCGTTGCCCGCCGTGACGGTCCCGTTTTCCTTGCGGAACACGGTTTTCAGCTTCGCGAGCTTCTCGGGCGTGGAGTCCGGCCGGATGCCCTCGTCCCGGGTGAGCTCGACGCCTTCCACCGGAACCACGTGGTCGTCGTAGAAGCCCTCGTCCCACGCCCGTGCGGCGTTCACGTGGCTGCGCGCGGCGAACGCGTCCTGCTCGTCCCGGCTGATGCCGTAACGCTCGGCGAGCAGTTCGGTGGACTCGCCGAGGGAAACGGTCCACTGCGACGGCATCGCCGGGTTGACCATCCGCCAGCCGAGCGCCGTGTTGTACAGCGTCTGGTTGCCCGCCGGGAAAGCCTTGTCCGGCTTCGGCATCACCAGCGGCGAGCGGCTCATCGACTCGACGCCGCCCGCGACCACCAGCGAGGCGTCGCCGACCTGGATCGCCCGGCTCGCCTGCATGGTCGCCTCGACGCCGGACCCGCACAGCCGGTTCACCGTCGCACCGGGAACCGACGTCGGCCAGCCCGCGAGGAGCGCGGCCATCCGCGCCACGTTCCGGTTGTCCTCGCCCGCGCCGTTGGCGTCGCCGAGCAGCACTTCGTCCACAGTGGACGGATCGAGGCCGTTGCGCTCGGCCAGCGCGCGCAGGACGCCCGCAGCCAGGTCGTCAGGGCGCACCCCGGAGAGAGCGCCGCCGTAGCGCCCGAAGGGAGTGCGGATCGCGTCGAGTACGTAAGCGTCGCTCATTCGCCGGCCTTCTTCAGTTCACGGAGCAGGGTCAGTTCGCGTTCAGTGGGCGCGGGGGTGGTCTTGAGATCCGCGGCCGCCTTCAGTGTCCACCCCGTCGCTTCCACGACCTGGTCCAGCTCGATCCCGGGGTGCAGTTCGGTGAGCGTGAGCTCCGCGGTTTCCGGATCGGGCCGCATCAGACCGAGGTCGGTGACCACGAGCGTCGGCCCGGCTCCGCGCAGGCCGAGCCGTTCGCGGTCGCCGCGCCCGGAGCCGTGGCCGAACGACGTCACGAAGTCGACCTTGTCCACAAAGGTGCGCTTGCTCTGCCGCAGCACGACGAACACTTCCTTGCAGGACGCGGCGATCTCCGGAGCCCCGCCCGCGCCGGGCAGGCGCACCTTCGGATCGTGGTAGTCGGAACCGATGACCGTGGTGTTGATGTTGCCGAACTTGTCCAGCTGCGCCGCGCCGAGGAACCCGACGTCGATCCGGCCCGGCTGCAGCCAGTAGTTGAACACCTCGGGCACGCTCACGACCGCGTCGGCGGTGTCGGCCAGCTCGCCGTCGCCGATCGACAGCGGCAGCCTGCTGGGTTTCGCGCCCAGGCAACCCGATTCGTAGATCAGCGTGAGGTTCGGGGCGTGCGTGCGGCGGGCCAGATTGGCCGCCGTGCTGGGCAATCCGATCCCGACGAAACACGACATGCCCTCGCCGAGCGCGCGCGCCGCCGCGACGCTCATCATCTCGTCAGCGGTGTACTCGCTCATGCCTTCACCCCGGTCAAGTCGTTCAGCCACTTGGCGAATTCCTCGCGGTCCCGGCCGATCTCGTCCCACGCCTGGTACGCCGCGTTGTCCCGCTCGTAGTACCCGGCGGCGTACGAGGGCGCCGCGCCGCGCGGCGCCTCGGCCACCGCGGTGACCGCCCAGGACGGGAGGACCAGCGCGCCCGGCCGGGGCTCCAGCTCGTCGACGACCGCTTCCACGGTGACCAGCGACCGCTTCGCCGCCAGCACCGCTTCCTTCTGCACGCCCGCGATGCCCCACAGCTGGACGTTGCCCGCCCGGTCGGCGCGCTGCGCGTGCACGATCGTGACGTCCGGGTTCAGCGCGGGCACCGCGGTGAGCTGCTCGCCGGTGAACGGGCAGGTGATCGGCTTGATCGTGTCCGTCTGCGCGGGCAGATCGGTGCCGGTGTAGCCGCGCAGCACGGCGAACGGCAGCCCGGAAGCGCCTGCGACATAACGGTTCGCCATGCCCGCGTGGCTGTGCTCCTCGATCTCGAGCGGCACCGGCCACGAGTGCTGCACCGCGTCGCGGAACCGGTGCAGCGAGCCGACCCCGGGGTTGCCGCCCCACGAGAAGATCAGCTTGCTCGCACAGCCCGCGCCGATGAGCTGGTCGTAGACGATGTCCGGCGTCATCCGCACGAGCGTGAGGTTCCGCCTGCCCTGACGGATGATCTCGTGCCCGGCCGCCACGGGGATGAGGTGCGTGAAGCCCTCGAGAGCGACGGTGTCTCCGTCGTGCACCAGCTCGGCGATCGCCTCGCCGAGCGACAGCACCCTTGCCATCACGAGCCCTTCCGTCTGGATCTTCCTGCTTCCGCCGTTTCCGTGCTAGCGTGTTCGCATAGCGCACAGAAGTTCTTCATATGAACATAGCACGGTCCGGCCGCCCGCGGGAGTGCCAAAGGGTGAAGCGGACGTCCGGACAGACGGCACAAGACAACGCAAGGTTTGCGGGCTTCGAGAGGAATGAGGTGATGCGATAAGACAACACGGTGCGCTGGGAGTCGGCGAACGGGTTTCGCGGCGGCACCGAGCGGCGCGGTCGGCGGCAGACCGGAATTTCGTTGCGTGGTACCGCAATGCGGAATTCGGGCACTGTCCACCTCGGCGGCGTTCTGTCGCGGTTGGACGCTCCGTCGCAGCTCAGGCGGGTGTCCGGCGGTGAGCGCGCCGCGAACCTCGCTCGGGCGGCACAGTCGGCATTAGGCTGCTCGGCATGCCGAAGATCGCTGTCACCCGCTGGATCCCGGACGAGGCCGTGCAGGTGCTCGGCGAGGCAGGCGAAGTCGAAATCTCGCCGGAGGACCGGCCGCTCACGCCCGAGGAACTGCGGAAGTTCGTCGCCGGCTCGGCCGCGGTGGTGTCGATGCTGCACGACCGGATCGACGGCTCGGTCGCGGACGCGGCGGGTCCCGAGCTGAAGGTCGTCGCGAACGTCGCGGTGGGCTACGACAACGTGGACGTCAGTGCACTGGCGGACCGCGGGGTCGTGGTCGCCAACACGCCAGGCGTGCTCACCGACGCCACCGCGGATCTCGCGTTCGGACTGCTGCTGGCCGTCTCGCGGCGACTCGGCGAAGGCGAACGTTTGCTGCGCGCGCGGCAGCCGTGGTCGTTCCACCTCGGCTTCCTGCTCGGGTCCGGCTTGCAGGGCAAGACGCTCGGCATCGTCGGGCTCGGGCAGATCGGTCGCGCGGTGGCGACGAGGGCGGCGGCGTTCGGGATGCGGGTCGTCTACTCCGGACGGTCGGCGAAGCCGGACTTCGACGGCGAGTTCGTGGCGTTCGACGAGTTGCTGAGGCGTTCCGACTTCGTGTCGCTGCACTGCCCGCTGACTCCCGAGACCCGGCACCTCGTCGGCGCGGACGCGCTGCGGGCGATGAAACCGAGTGCGTACCTCGTGAACACCACGCGCGGTCCGGTGGTCGACGAGTCGGCGCTGGCCGACGCGCTCGAAGCCGGCGAGATCGCGGGCGCGGCGCTGGACGTGTTCGAGAAGGAGCCGGACGTCGAGCCACGGCTGCTGGAGCGCGACGACGTGGTGCTGACGCCGCACCTCGGATCAGCGACGGTGGAAACGCGCACGGCGATGGCGGTGCTGGCCGCGCGCAACGTCGTCTCGGTGCTCGCCGGAGCCGAGCCGCTGACGGAGGTGGGCCGATGACCCGGGTCGTGATCGCACCGGACAAGTTCAAGGGAAGCCTGACCGCGGTCGAGGTGACGGAAGCGATCGCGCACGGCGTGCGCGATGCGTTGCCGGACGCCGAGATCTCCGCGTGCCCGGTCGCCGACGGCGGCGAAGGAACGCTGGAGGTGCTCGAGAACGCGGGCGGCTCGATGGTGCGGCTGTCGGTGCGCGGTCCGCTCGACGAACCGGTCGAGGCGCGGTACGTGCTGCTCGACGGCACGGCCTACGTCGAATCGGCGCGTGCGTGCGGCATCGAGTTCGTGACGCCAAGCCGGGAAGTCGCGCTCGCCGCGCACACGTGGGGCGTCGGCGAGTTGCTGAACGACGCCCTCGCCCGCGGAGCGCGGCGGCTCGTGCTGACCGTCGGCGGCACCGCCAGCACCGACGGTGGCGCCGGGATGCTGGCCGCGCTGGGTGCTGCCGTCCTCGACGCGTCCAGTGCGCCGGTCGGTCTCGGCGGCGGGTCGCTCGCGCAGGTCGCGCGCGTCGATCTGGGCCCGGTGCGGGAACGGCTGGGCTCGGTGCCGGTCGCAGTCGCGACAGACGTGACGAATCCGCTGCTTGGCGCGAACGGGGCGGCGGCCGTGTTCGGCCCGCAGAAGGGTGCCGACCCGGAGGACGTCCAAGCGCTCGACGAAGCACTGGCGCACTGGGCGAAGGCGCTTGTGCGGGCTGGCACGCCGGACGTGTCCGACCTGTCTGGAGCCGGGGCTGGCGGAGGTGTCGCGGCGGGCGCGATCGCCGCGTTCGGCGCGACGGTCGAGTCCGGCTTCGACCTGATCGCCGCGTTGACCGGCGTCGACGAAGCACTGACCGGCGCGGATCTGGTGATCACCGGCGAGGGTTCGCTGGACGAACAATCATTGTCCGGCAAGGCCCCGGCAGGCATCGCGGCTCGCGCCGGGCGGACAGGCATCCCGCTGCTGGTGCTCGCCGGACGGATCCAGCTGGACGCGGACGCGCTGGCCAGCCTGGGAGTCGTGGGCAGCAGCGCGCTGATCGACCACGCGCCGTCGCTGGACCACGCCCGCGCCCACGCCGCGGAACTGCTGCGCGAACGGGCCGCCGTGCTGGTTCAGGACTGGCTGCGCACTAAGTAAGCAAAGCGCTCCCACGATTAACCGCAGGAGCGCTTCTACTCAACTCAGCCGTCTTGGACAACCCGTGTCTTGGACGGCGGTGCCACCCAGGGATCGGCCATGGATCGACTCGCCGGACCCGGACGCCCCGAGACATCCGGCAGTTCCGGCGAACGGCACACGGGATCAGCCGACGGACACCGCCGCGCGAACCCCGTGGCCGAACGCTTGCGCAGCCGTCAGGCGGACTGCTGCTGGGGCAGGACGGCGAAGGCGACGTCGCCGGTGTCGTCCTGCTGAACGTCGAGGACCTTGTCGTCCAACAACGCGGCTGCCTGCGGCTCGAGGAAGACCTTCGCCCCGCCGTCGGCTCCGACGATGCGGTCGCCGTCCTCCGGGGCCGGGGCTACCGACAGCGCCAGTTGGGCGCCGTCGCCTTCCATGCTCTGCAGCGCGAAGCGCAGGCCGCTTTCTTCGGAGCCAGTGCCTTGGTCAGCGGTCAGCGCGGTGATCGCCTCGGCGGCGGCTTCGGTAACGGTCAGCATCTTTCGGCCTTCCCTTCGTCGCAGTCGGATGCGCGCGGTCGGTTGCAGGGTGGTTTTTCACGCTAAAGGCGGCACGACCGTCGCGCAGTGTGAGCGCGAGAGGCGTTGCCGCGACGGTGGAACCTGTCACAAATACGTTTGAGATCAGGCTCTTCGGGCCATAGCCGACCGGATCGCGTCGGCGACCGTGCAGCCCCCGTGGTCGACCCGCTCGCCCGGTCTGGGATCCGCGGGCCAGCCAGCCCCGGCCTCGCCCGCTCTGGCCAGCTCGCCAGCGTTGACTGATCCCTCGACGACCCCTCCAGCCACCGGCGGCCGAACCTCCGGCAGCTGCCCCGCACACTGACTCTGACGGACCTCGGCAGAGCCTGTCCCAGCACGCACCGCGCTTCTGGGCGCAGGCGCGCGGAACGGGTCGACACGGGAACTGTCCGCCCCGGGTGCTTGACTCTCGAGGAGAGCGTCGTCACCGGAATCGCTCACGGGCACCTCCCGAAAGTCCGGATTGTTCGTGGTGAGCTACCCGAGGCGGCTTCCGGTGAAACGGGCCGAACGGCTGTCGTCGGAATCACAGCGGTTCCTGCGGTCTGCCAGGGCGTAAGCGGGCTGAGCGGAGCTAGCGTCGGAACCATGACCACCACAAGGTGGATGCCGCGCGGCCGGATCGGAACCCGCCCCCGGCGCAACCCCGGCCCGGACGCCGCCAGCAACGACCCGCTGGGCGACGACGCGATCGACGCCATGCCGGAATACCGCGCGCTCGACGAGCCCTCAGGCCGGTCCTCAAGCCTCGATGAGACCGCCGACCACCTCTACCCGGCCGCGCTCGCCGACGAGCTCAACCACCGCACCGCACCGGACTCCAACGCCGACCGTCGAGGAGACGACGCCCGTCGCCACTCAACGGCGAATCCGAGCACCGACGATCTCGGGACAACCGATGGTGACGCTGGTCCACTCGAGCCAGAGTCCGGAGACGTGAGCGCCCGTCGCCACCTAGCGGCGAACGCAAGCACGAATCGCCATTCAACGGCAACTGTCCCTGGATCCTCGCTGTCGCCCAGCCCCGGGGACGAACTCGACAGCCACGACCAGGTGACCGACGCGAACGCGAATCGCCGCCAACCGGCAACGGGCGGTGTCGAACCACTGTTGTCGGCGATCACCAGTCGCCGCTCAGCGGCCAATCCGCACAGCGCTCACGGTGAAGCAGCGACCGACAACACCGAACCACGGCAGCCGGACGCCAGCAGCCAACACACCAATCGCCACCCAGCGGCTAACCCCGCCAGCGCCCCCGGTGAAGCGGCAACTGACAACGCCGAACCTCAGCGCTCCGGCACCACCCAGCGCACCAGTCGCCACTCAACGGCTAATCCCGACAGTGCCCACCGCGAAGCGTCAACCGACAACGCCGAACCACCACACCCGGGTGTCAGCACCCAGCGCACCAGTCGCCACGCAACGGCTAATCCGAACGGCGCTCACCACAAGGCGGCAACTGGCGACGTCGACCTGCATCCGCCAGAGTCCGCCAACAACACCGCCGCCGAAGCCACCCATCCGCCCCGATCCGCAACGGATCTCGTAGCCGGAGCCAACCCCGACGGGCCTCACCCGAATCCGTCCGCCATCCCAGCTCCGCATCCAGCACCCGCGACCGTTGCCGATAATCGGCAAAACCACTCCGCCGACCGCACCGCCGGCCGCCGCGAGATCGGGGGTCATGCGGCCTGGTATCTGGCCGCGGGTGTCGTCACCACCGGGCTGCAGGCCGTCCTCTTCCTCGCCTTCCGCCCGGAGATCGGCGCGCAATGGGCGAATCTCGCCGCGCTCGCGATCACGACGGTCGGCAACACCGAGTTCCACCGGCGCGTCACGTTCGCCAAACGGAGCAGCCGCGCGGGCAAGCGGCATCTCCAGGATCTCGTCACGTTCGCCTTCTACGCCGGCTACGGATCGGCCGTCCTCGCGGCCCTCGACGCCGTCGTCGCGTATCCCTCCGCCAGGCAGCAAACCGCCGTGCTTCTCGCGGCCAGTTTCGTCGGCGGGGTCGTGCGGTTCGCCGTTCTGCGCTGGTGGGTTTTCGCCCGGACGCGGCGAACGGACGCGCCACAAGATCACCAACGGTAGTGGAACCCGTTCTACCCGCAGTGCGACCACTCTCTGTTGTGCTACCCGGGCATCACTCTTCGTGACGCATCAAATCGGACATCCGCACATGCTGCGAGGCCGGATTCGTACTGTGCGTCGGCTGGTCTCGTTTGTGTCAAGACCACTGCTGCTAACGGGGTATTCGTAGTTGAAATGTGGACGGTCGGCCTCCGGCCGCTTAAGGTTACGGAGCGTCGCAACGATCGCAGTGCTCCCCCCGTTCGATTGGAGTACCTGCGACCGCAACATCACAGAGTGTTGACCCCAAGACAGCGACGGTCGCAGGGTTGCCGGGGAGACGACCATGACAGCACCGTCGAAGACGTCCCGTACTGCGGTGTCCGGCGTCGCGGGCTACGTGAGCCCTGCGGCCCTGCCCCGGTCCGGCGGACGTCTCACCAAGGAAGACCTCGACCCTCTCGTACGCGCCGCGGGGCAGGGCGATCAAGCCGCGATCGCCGACCTGCTGCACGTGCTCCGCCCCGTTGTCGCCCGCTACTGCCGGGCCCGGATGGGCGGCCGCGACCTCTCCTACCTCGCCGCCGACGACGTCGCGCAGGACGTCTGCATGGCCGTGCTCAAGGCCCTTCCCGACTATCAGGACCGCGGCGGCTCGTTCCTCTACCTCGTGCACGCGATCGCGGCCAACAAGGTCGCCGACGCCTACCGGGCCGTCGCGCGCGACCGTTCCGAGCCGGTGCCCGAACTGCCCGAACACCCGCTCGCGGGCGGCAACGAGCCGGAATCGCACGCGCTGCGCCTCGACCTCGGCAGCCGCCTGCAGGAGCTGCTCACCCGCCTCGCCCCGTTGCAGCAGGAGATCCTGGCGCTGCGGATCGTCGTCGGCCTCAGCGCGAACGAGACGGCTGAAACGCTGGGCATATCGGCCGGCAACGTCCGCGTCACGCAGCACCGTGCGTTGTCCAAGCTGCGCGAGATGGTGCAGGGCCAGGACTTCTGAACCGTTCCGTCACTCGAACGGCTGGAACGCCGCCGCGGACCGCGGAATAGGTCGACAGGCTCTGTTCCGCACGGCACTCTGGATTTAGCCCGCCGCATCTCTCAGCTCAATTCATAAACGCGTGCCGCCGTGTGTTCGAAGACGTCCAGCCGTTCTGGGTCGCTCAGCACTCCGGTCAGCGACACCGCCGCGTCCAGTACGACTTCGTACGCTGCCGCCAGTTCGCACACTGGCCAGTCGGAGCCGAACATGACCCGGTTCGCGCCGAACGACTCGAAAACGTGGTCTGCGTAGCGGCGTAAATGGCCAACCTGCCATGCGCGCCAGTCGGCTTCCGTCACCAAGCCGGACAGCTTGCAGTGCACGTTCTCGTGCGCGGCCAGCGATGCGACGCCGTTTGCCCACGGCTGCCATTCGCCGGCCGCGATGCCAGGTTTCGCGGCATGGTCGAGGACCAGTCGCAGCTCCGGCAAGCGTTCGGCGACCTGCCGGGCGGCGTCGAGCTGCGCCGGTGTCACCAGCAGGTCGTAGACCAGGCCTGCGGTGCCGACCGCGCTCAGGCCGTGCAGGATTTCCGGACGCAGCAGCCACTCCGGGTCCGGTTCGTCCTCGACCTGGTGCCGGATGCCGACCAGCGGCCCGAGTTCGCGCAGCCGGGCGAGCCGGTCGGACACGTCCGGGGCGGCGAGGTCGACCCAGCCGACCACGCCTGCCACCAGTGGCTCGGACGCGGCCGTGGCCAGGAACTCCTCGGTTTCCGCCTCGTCCGAGACGGTCTGCACCAGCACCGTGGCGTGGACTCCCGCCGCGGTGGTCACCGTGCGCAGATCGTCGACTGTGTACGGCTTGCGGATCGGAGCCAGCGCGTCGCCGGACATCCACGGGTACTCGCGGCGCGCCGGATCCCACAAGTGGTGGTGCGAATCGATCACTGGGTTCCTCCGGACACGACAGGGCGAGCGGCCGACCGCAGCAGGCCAGCGGCGGCGAGGTCGTCCCACAGTACGGCCGGGATATTCGCCGCTGCCCGGCGAACGTTCAGCGACACCTGCTCGGCGTCGTGCGCGCCGACGACCACCGACACCACCGCGGGGTGCGTGCGCGGCAACGCGAGCGCGGCCTCGGGCAGCGAAACGCCATGCCGCGCGCAGATTTCCGCTATTTTCTGCGCTTTCTCCACGAGATCCGCAGGGGCGGCCGTGTAATCGTAAATAGTGCCGGGTTGTTCAGTGGCGAGAATTCCCCCGTTGAACACCCCGCCCGCCACGACGCCAACGCCGCGTTCGACGCACAGCGGCAACAACTCGTCCAACGCCGGCTGGTTCAGCAAGGTGTAGCGACCGGCCATCAGGACATGGTCGAGATCGAACCGGCGCACGAATTCCGCCAGCATCGGCGCCTGGTTCATCCCGGCCCCGATCGCGCCCACGACGCCCTGCTCGCGCAACTCCAGCAATGCCGGGAACGCGCCGGAAACCGCTTCCTCGAAATGATCGTCCGGATCGTGCACGTACACGAGATCGATGCGGTCGAGACCCAGCCGGTCCAAGCTCGACTCCAGCGAACGCAGCACCCCGTCGCGGCTGAAATCCCAGCGGCGGCGGTAAGTTCCGGGGACGTCGAAGCCCTGGTCGTCGCGTTCCCCGGGTGCCACCGCGCGCGGTTCCAGCACCCGTCCGACTTTCGTGGACAGGACGTATTCGGCGCGCGGATACGCCGCCAGCGCGGCCCCGAGCCGACGCTCGGACAGTCCGAGCCCGTAGTGCGGCGCAGTGTCGAAGTAGCGGATCCCCTCGTCCCATGCCCGCCGGACGCTCGCCGCGGCGATTTCGTCCGGCACCGCGTGGTAGAGGTTGCCCAGCTGCGCGCCGCCGAGTCCCAGCGGGGGAAGGTCCACGGTCACGCCTCCGCCGGTAGTTGCCACACCAGCCCGAGGCCGTGCGCGACGTCGGAATGGTCGAGGTCGAGGAGTGCGTTGATCCGCTTCTGCCACGCGATGTCAGCCGGGTCGTCGGCGAGTTTCGCGCGCATCTGCTCGAAATCGTCCACCTCGACGAAGTGGAACAGGTCGAGCCCGTCGCGCCAGATCCGCCACGAGCGCACCCCGGCGCGGCGCAGTGCGGCGTCCAGATCTCCCGGGATCACCGCGTGCACCTCCTCGTAGATTTTCTCCATTCCGGGCTTGAGCCGGGTGCGCAAGGCGACCGTTTGCGGCGCCGGGCCGTGGGTCATCGTTCCTCCTGACGGGAGTCGTGGCACGCTGTAGGGGGTAAACATCCGAGGTCTCTGCAGGGAGGGCGGTCCCGATGCCCGTCACCGATGTCGCGATCGACAAGATCAAGGACATGATCATTTCGGGCGAGCTGGCCCCGGGCGACCGGCTCCCCAAGGAGGCCGAGCTCGCGCAGCGGCTGGGGCTGTCCCGCAGTTCGCTGCGGGAAGCGGTGAAGGCGCTGTGCCTGATCCGGGTCCTGGACGTGCGCCAGGGCGACGGCACGTACGTCACCAGCCTGGAGCCGAACCTGCTGCTCGACGCGATGACCTTCGTCGTCGATTTTCACCGCGACGACACCGTGCTCGATTTCCTTGCCGTGCGGCGGATTCTGGAGCCCGCGGCCACCGCGATGGCAGCGCTGCACATGCGCGACGAGGACGTCGCCCAACTCGGTGCGCTGCTCGGCGAACTGGAGGACTCGCCGACCGTCGAGGCGCTGGTGGCCAACGATTTGCAGTTCCACCGCAAAATCGCGGACGGCTCGGGCAATCCGGTGCTGTGCTCGCTGCTCGAAAGCCTTTCCGGCCCGACGGCACGCGCCCGGATCTGGCGCGGCCTCACCCAGGAAGGCGCGGTAGCCCGAACCCGGGAACAACACGCCGCGATCTACGACGCGATCGCCGCGCGAGAACCAGAACTGGCCCGCTCGTGGGCGACGGTGCACGTGGCCGGAGTGGAGCAATGGCTGCGCAGCACCCTGGTCGAGGACGCTGCGGCTGGCGATGACGCCGAGCCCGCCGCTTCCTGACCGGACGGGGAGTGCAGCTTTCCCTGACCGACCGGAGATGGCGGCGGTTCCTGACTGGGCAGGAACGGCAGCGGCTCCGGACCGGACGCGGACTGCACTGACTTCTAACCGACCGGAGACGGCAGCAGTTCCCGACTGGACAGGAACGGCGACGGTTCCGGACCGGACGCGGAGTGCAGCGTTCTCTGACCGGCCGCAAGTGGCGGCCGGTCTGGACCGGGCAGGAACAGCGGCAGTTCCGGACCGGACGCGGACTGCGGTGACTTCTGATTGGACTGCGATGGCAGCGGTCTCTGCGCGGTTTGTTGTAGTGACGGGCCCCTTCGTTCCTTGCCGGTCGGAGTGAAGGGACCTGTCACTCGCGTTCGGTTGGAGTGAAGGGGACTTTCGCTCCTGCACTGCGGGAGTGACGGGACCCCTCACCCCATGACGGGCGACGCGGATGGACCCGTCACGCACGCACGGCGGGAGCGAGGGGGACTTTCGCGCCTCTGGCCAGACAGCGGCCGCCAGGCGCCAACCCGACCGGGGTGGCGGGACCCATCGCGCAAGCCCGGCTGAAGCGGCGGGGACTCGTTCTCCAAGCGGCGGGATGAAGGGTCCCTTCATCGACTCCGGCTCTTGGGCAGTAAAAGGACCCTTCACCGGCTCTGGCTCTTGGGCTGTGAAGGGACCCTTCATCGCCCAAGACACGGCGGAGAGGGCGAGTGCCGCGGAAGCTGAACTGGCCGCGCGGGCGGTCAAGAAAAAGCCGAGAGACTCAGAGTCCGCGAAGGGGCCCTTCACCGGCCTCCCCGCTGAGCGAACCACCACACCAACCGTCGAGCCGCCCACGGTGCCGGCCAAGGGACCACCCACTGGGGCACTCCCCAGGCCACCCGCCGGACCACCCGCCGGGTTGCGATCCCGCAGACCGCCCACCGGGTCAGTTGCCGCACCGCCCACCAGACCGGCTCCCGCACCGCCCGCCAGACCGCCCGCCGGGCCGATGCGCCGAGAAGGTCGGATGATCACCGAACCTCCGCTGATCAGGTCTGGGGCTTTCCGCCGGCATAACGACTGATGATCAACGCGATCAAAATGATCCCGCCGTAAATCGCCTTCAGCCATTCCGCCGGAACCTGGGCGATGCGCAGCAGGCTGTCCACCGACTGCAGCAACAGCACCCCAGTCAGCGCCCCGACCAAAGTCCCCCGGCCGCCGTCCAGCGAAACACCGCCGATCACGGCCGCGGCGAAGACCTGCAGGATCAGGCCATCGCCCTGGTCAGCGCCGAGAGCGCCGACGTAACCCGTGTACGCGAGGCCGCCGATGGCAGCCAGCACCCCGGCCACCACGAAGACCGCCCACGAGATGCGGTCCACCCGGATGCCCGCGGCCCGCGCGGCTTCGCGGTTGCCGCCGATTGCGTACAGCGAGCGGCCGACTCGGTGGTAGCGCAGGCCCAGCCCGAAGACCACGAACAGCACCGCCGCGAGCCACACCGACATGGGCAGTCCGGCGAACGTCGTCGTCGCCAGCGCGGTGAACGCGTCCAGCTGGTCGAACAGCGTCTTGCCGTTCGTCGTGCCGATCTGAGTACCACGCAGGACCGTCAGCATCGCCAGCGTCACGATGAACGCGTTCAGCTTCAGCTTGACGATCAGGAAGCCGTTCACGAAACCGATCAACGCACCCACCACGGGGATCGCCACCAGGCCGAGCGCCGACGGCCATTCGGTGCCGAAGCCGGACGACGCCGCCGGGATGACCAGCATCGCGCCGATCGCGGGGGCGATGCCCATCGTGGATTCCAGCGATAGGTCGAACTTGCCGGTCAGCAGCACCAGCGACTCGCCGAGCACGACCAGCGACAGCGCGGCCGCCGCGGAGAGGATGCTGATGATGTTGTCGAAGGTGAAGAACGTGTCGCTGATCAGCCCGCCGATCACGAACACCACCACGAGCGCGGGCAGCAGCGCCAGCTCGCGCAGCCACGCCGACTTCCGGCGCTTCGCCCGCACCGCGGGCAGCGCCGTCTGCGGGTCGCTCATCAGGTCAGTCATGGAGCCCGACTCCTTCGATATCCGCCACCAGGTCCCCGTCGGACCAGCCGGCCTGGTGGACGGCGGCCACCGCACCCGCGCGCAGCACCAGCACCCGGTCGGCCAGGCGCAGATCGTCCAGCTCGTCGCTCACGAGCAGCACCGCCTTCCCCTCGGCCCGCACCCGGTCCACGACCGCGAGCAGCGCCTCCTTCGACTTCACATCCACTCCCGCGGTGGGATTGATCAGCACCACCACGCGCGGGTCGCTCTCCAAAGCCCTGGCGAGCACTACCTTTTGCTGATTTCCACCGGACAAGTCAGAAACGGGCTGGTCCGGGCTGGCGGCCACGATGTCGTAAGCGGTCAGGGCGCACGATCCGCGTTCCCGGCGGATCTTCGGGGACGCCAGGCCGCCGCGGCCCATCCGGTCGAGCACGGACAGCGTCGCGTTGTCCATAATGGAGTGTTCCAGGACGAGACCTTCGTGGTGTCGATCCCGTGGGACACAGCCGATGCCTGCGCGCAGGGCGGCGGGAATGTCGCCGGACGGCAGACGCTTTCCATCTACAGCAATGGTTCCGGAGGTGGGAGCGCGCAAGCCGTATACCGTTTCCGCTACCTGGTGTTTGCCGCTCGCGTTGCTGCCAGCGAGGCCGACGACCTCGCCACGGTGGACCTTCAGCGAAACGTCGTGGAAACCGTCGCCGGAAAGGTCGTCGACAGTGAGCACCTCTTCGGCGTCCACCGCCAGCGGGTCGCGGGTGGCTGCGTCGCGCACGGCGAGGCCGCCCTGCTCCCCCGTCATCGCGTCGACCAACGCCGCACGGCTGACCTCTGAGACGGGCGCGGTGAGCACGTGCCGGGCGTCGCGCAGGACGGTAACCGCTTGGCACACCTCGTAAACCTCGTGCAGGTGGTGCGAGATGAACAGGAACGTGACGCCGTTCTCCTGCATCTGCCGCATGCGGTCGAAAAGCCGTTCGATGGCCTGGCTGTCCAGTTGCGCGGTCGGTTCGTCCAGCACGATGAACCGGGCGCCATAACTCAACGCACGAGCGATTTCGACGAACTGACGGTCCTCAACGGACAGATCGCCCGCCGGAGTGTCCACATCGACCCGGACGTCCCACGAGTCCAGCAGTTCCCGCGCCTGACGACGCAGCTTTTTCCAGCCGATCGAGAACCCGCCCTGCGCCTGCCGGTTCAGGAAAAGATTCTCCGCGACCGTCAGCTGCGGCACCACCATCGCGTGCTGGTACACACACGCCACGCGCGCCTTCCAGTCGTCCTGTTTGGACAGCGAAGGAGCCCGGACGCCACCGAAGGAAACACTGCCAGTGTCCGTTTCGGACAGTCCAGTGAGGATGGACACCAGCGTGGACTTTCCCGCCCCGTTGCGGCCGACGAGTGCGTGTGACTCGCCGGGCCGCACGGTGAGGCTGACATCGTGCAGCGCTACGGTTGGCCCGTACCGCTTCCCGACGCCGTCCGCCTGCACTACCGGCGCGCTCACAGGTTGTTACCCCACAGCGCTTTGTCGTCCACGTTGTCCTTGGTCACGACCGGCGCGGGCAACTGGTCTTCCAGGATGCCGGGGCTGATTTCGACGATCGTGGAGTCGTGGTCGGTCGGGCCCGGCTTGAACGTCTCGCCCGCCATCGCCTTCTTGAGCCAGTACATGCCGTACTTGGCGTAGGCGTCGGCAGGCTGCGAAACGGTCGCGTCGAGTTCGCCGTTGCGGATCGCGGTGAGCTCCTGCGGGATGCCGTCGTTGCTCACCAGCACCACGTGCTTCGGGTCGCCGACCGGGAAGAACAGGTTCTTGCGCTTGAGCGCCTGCTCGGTCGGCGCGAGGTAAACGCCGCCCGCCTGCATGTAGACGCCCTTGATGTCCGGGTTCGCGGTCAGCAGACTGTCCAAACCGGACGACGCCTTGTCCGCCTTCCATTCGGCAGCGACCTCGAGCACCTTGACGTCCGGGTACTTCTGCTTCATGCACTCGCGGAACGCCGCCGACCGGTCGCGGCCGTTGACCGACGCGAGGTCGCCCATCACCTGCACGACCTTGCCGCTCTTCACACGCTTGCCGATTTCGTCGCACGCCTTGGTTCCGTACGCCTTGTTGTCCGCGCGGACCACCATCGCGACCTTGCCGCTCTCCGGCGCGACGTCCACCGCGACCACCGGGACGCCCTTGTTCTCCGCCTGCTTCAACCCGGCGACGACCGCGGCCGAGTCGAGCGGCGTGACGACGAGCCCCTTCACGCCCTGGTTCAGCAGCGTGCCGATGTCCGTGATGAGCTTCGCCGGGTCGCTGTCGGCGTTCACCGTCGGCAGCGCGTCGAGCCCTTGCTCTTTCGCCATCTGCGGCACGTACTTGTTGTAGGCCTGCCAGAACGGCGAGGTCAGCAGGGGCAGCGTCGCCCCGACCTTGCCGGTGCCGCCGCCGCTCGCCGCGGCCGCCGGTTTGTCCTTAGTGGACCCGCACGCACCGAGCACCAAACCGCAGGCGGCCACCGCGGCGGCCAGCCGGATCACCTTCGTACGCACCGCATCCTCCTTGATGACAGGCCTTGTTGGCTGAGCAGATCAGTTCTGCACGGGTCCGCGCGGGCGCAGGCCGTACATGCCGCCGTCCACCGCGAGCGCGGTGCCGGTAGTCGATGCCGAAAGCGGGCTGGCCAGGTACGCGATCGCGTTCGCGACCTCGTCCGCGGTCACCAGCCTCCCCATCGGCTGGCGGGCGGCGAGCGCCTCCCGTTCGGCCGACGGGTCCGCGGCGGTGTCGAGCAGCCTGCCGACCCACGGGGTGTCCGCGGTGCCGGGGCACACGCAGTTGACGCGGATCCGGTCCGGCAGGTGGTCGGTGGCCATCGCGAGGGTCAGCGACAGCACCGCGCCCTTCGTGGCCGAGTACAGCGCCCGCGCGGGCAACCCGGCCCAAGCGGCGATCGAGCAGGTGTTCACGACCGCCGCCGCGGGCGAGCTTTTCAAGTGCGGCAAGGCAGCCCGGGCGGTGCGCACCATGCCGACGACGTTCACGTCGTACGCGCGGTGCCACTCGTC
Organism: Amycolatopsis halotolerans; assembly: GCF_042647905.1. Lineage (NCBI taxonomy): Bacteria > Bacillati > Actinomycetota > Actinomycetes > Pseudonocardiales > Pseudonocardiaceae > Amycolatopsis > Amycolatopsis halotolerans. The sequence continues at coordinate 69,381 of NZ_JBHRWI010000070.1, read as the reverse complement.
GTCGTCGTTCGCGGTGACGTCGCCCTGCGCGCCGATTCCCGCGTTGTTGACCAGGATGTCGAGCCTGCCGAAGCGTTCGGCCACCGCGTCGACGGCGGCACGGACCTCGGCGTCGGACGTCACGTCGCAGCGGAATCCGGTCAGCGGATCGGGAACCTCGTCGGTCTTGAGGTCGAGCACCGCCACCCGCGCGCCGCGCTGGGCCAGCAGGTTCGCCGTGGCCAGGCCGATGCCCGAGGCGCCGCCGGTGACCGCGGCGACCAGGCCGTCGAATTCGCTCACTGCGCGTTCTCCGTCCATTCAGGACCGTCCGGGAAGCTGAACCGGCGCAGCGTAGCGTCGTGCATGCGCGCGGAAAAGCCCGGTGCGGCCGGAGCGAGATAGCGGCCGTCGCGCACGACAGCCGGGTCGGTGAAGTGGTCGTGCAGGTGGTCGACCCATTCGATGCTGCGGTCTTCGTCCGAACCGGACACTGCCACGAAGTCGAACATGGACAGATGCCGCACCAGTTCGCACAGCCCGACACCACCGGCGTGCGGGCACACCGGAACACCGAATTTTGCCGCCAGCAAGAGGATCGCGAGATTCTCGTTCACTCCGCCGACGCGCGCGGCGTCCAACTGGAGCACGTCGATCGCACCAGCCTGCAGCAATTGTTTGAACACCACGCGGTTCTGGACGTGCTCACCAGTGGCGACCTTGATCGGCGCGAGTGCCTTCGCGATGGCCGCGTGGCCGAGGACGTCGTCCGGCGAGGTCGGTTCTTCAATCCAATATGGATCGAACGGTGCGAGCGCGGTCATCCACGACACCGCCGTCGCGACATCCCAGCGCTGGTTGGCGTCGACAGCGATCCGGATGTCCGCGCCGACAGTCTCGCGAGCCAGCTTCATCCGCCGGACATCGTCTTCGAGATTCCCGCCGACCTTCAGTTTGATCATTTCGAAACCGTCGGCGACGGCTTGTTCGGCCAGCCGCACCAGTTTCGCGTCGGAATAGCCGAGCCAGCCCGCCGACGTGCTGTACGCGCGGTATCCGTCGGCCTCCAGCTTCGCGATTCGTTCGGCTTTACCCGATTCGGCAGCGCGCAAGATGTCGAGCGCTTCCTGTTCGGTGAGCGCGTCCGAGAGATAGCGGAAGTCCACAAGGGACACCAGCTCCTCCGGCGTCATCCGCGACGCGAACTTCCACAGCGGCAGTCCGGCCCGGCGCGCGGCGAGGTCCCACGCGGCGTTGACGATCGCGCCGATCGCCATGTGTGCCACGCCTTTTTCCGGGCCCAGCCAACGAAATTGCGAGTCGCCGACCAGGGCCCGCGACAGTGCGCCGAGTGCTTCCGCGTCTTCCGGCGCCTCGCGGCCGACCACATGCGGCGCCAGCGCGCGAATCGCAGCGGCCTGCACGTCGTTGCCGCGGCCGATAGTGAACGCGAGGCCGTAACCGTCCGGTCCGGCGTCGGTGTGCAGTTCGACGTAAGCCGCCGAATAGTCGGGATCCGGGTTCATCGCGTCCGAACCGTCGAGGTCGCGCGACGTCGGGAAGCGGACGTCCCGGACCTCCATGGCCACGATTTTCGCCATTTCAGGCCTGCCCGAAGGTCTGGCGCTGCTTGCCGAGGCCGTCGATTTCCAACTCGACGACGTCGCCCGCGCGCAGGTACGGCTTCGGCTCGGGCTGCCCGAGCGCGACGCCCTCCGGAGTGCCGGTGTTGATGAGGTCGCCGGGACGCAGCACCATGAACTGGCTCAGGTAGTGGATGATCTCGGCGACGCCGAACACCATGTCCTTTGTGGACGAATCCTGCACCTTCTCGCCGTTGACCCAGGTGCGCAGGCCGAGCGCCTGCGGGTCGGGGACCTCGTCGGCGGTCACCAGTTCCGGGCCGAGCGGGTTGAAGGTCTCGCAGTTCTTGCCCTTGTCCCACTGGCCGCCGCGGTTCAGTTGGAAGTCGCGCTCGGAGACGTCGTTGGACACGACATACCCGGCGACGTGCGCCAGCGCCTCGTCCGCGCTTTCCAGATAGCGCGCGGTTTTCCCGATGACGACGCCGAGTTCGACCTCCCAGTCGGTGGCCGTGGAACCGCGCGGGACGAGCACCTCGTCGAACGGTCCGACCATCACGTCGGGAGCCTTCATGAACAGCACCGGCTCGGTCGGCACGGCAGCGCCGGTTTCCTCGGCGTGGCGGCGGTAGTTCATGCCGATGCAGACGATCTTGCCCGGCGCGGCGATCGGCGCGCCGACCCGCAGCCCGGCCCCGTCGACGACCGGCAGTTCCCCGGCCTCGAGCGCCTGAGCGGCCTTCGCCGGCCCGTCGCCGGCGAGGAACGCGCCGTCGATGTCCGGCGTGACCCCGGAGAGGTCGTGGAGGGTGCCGTCACCGGCACGGACGAACGGACGCTCAGCCCCCGCTGCCCCGAGACGCACAAACCGCACGGACGAACCCCTCTCTCGACACCCGCTTCGCGATACATCCGATGTATAGCGCATGGGTGGGCGGCAGATCTAGAGGGAAGCGGGATTTGGTGCGGAAATTGATCCGATCACCGGGCCGCCGGGTGGATAACGGACACTCGTCCTGGCGGGGAGGTCCCGCCACGACGAGGGAGACGGTGCGGCGCGGATGGGACCGGAAGAGGCGACTGGACCGCAGCGGAGGGCGGCTGGGGGTTCGGCTTCGCGTGGCGCGGGGGAAAGCGGCGAACTGAGGGCTGGCAGCGGCGGATCGGGGGAAGCGGAAGGGCGAGGTTCCCGAGACGGATCCGGCTCGGCGGGGCGGCAAGGCATCGGTGACGTGAGTGGAGTGCGCGAGAGCGGCGGCGAAAACCCGCCCGGACATCGAGACAGCCCCGACGCGGCGAGTCGGCAGGACATCGATGACGAGAGCGGAATGCGCAAGATCGGCGGCGAAAACCCGCCCGGACATCGAGACGGTCGGCAGGACATCGGCGACAAGGACGAGGCGCACGAGACCGACGACGAGACTCGGCGAGATCGCCGGGACAGTCCCGGCGCGGTTGGCACCCCGAAGATCAGCGCGGACGACGAGCGGTGTGCCGCTGAGCGGGCAGTGCCGTTGCCGGACGGCGGGTGGCTGCTCGCGACGAAGAGTTCCGCGGCGGATTATTCGGCGGCCGATCAGGCAGCTCTTGATCGTCCCGCGGCGGATCACTCCACCGCGGACCACACCACGCCGGATCACTCCCCGGCCGATCACTCCGCCGCGGACCGGTCCAGCACGGAGCACGTCGAACACACCGCCACCCTCCCCGAGCACCCCGGCCAAGGCAAGATCCGACGTCTCCTCATCCTCGGCGGCCTCTCCGCCTTCGGCCCCCTCTCCATCGACATGTACCTCCCCGCCCTCCCCCGGATGGCGCGCGACTTCCAGGCCTCCGACACCACCGTCCAGCTGACGCTCACCGCGTTCGTCGTCGGGCTGGCGGTCGGGCAGATCATCGCCGGGCCGTTGTCGGATTCCTTCGGGCGGCGGCGGCCGTTGCTGGTCGGGCTCGTGCTGTACATCGCCGGGTCGGTCGCGGCGGCGGCGAGTCCGGGCGTGGAACTGCTGATCGCGGCGCGGAGTGTTCAGGCGCTCGGCGCGGCGGCGGGAATCGTGATCGCCCGCGCGGCCGTCCGTGATCTCTACACCGGCACCGCGATGACGAAGTTCTTCTCGCTGCTCCTGCTCGTCAACGGCCTCGCGCCGATTCTCGCTCCGGTGCTCGGCGGGCAGTTGCTCACGTTCACGTCCTGGCGCGGCGTGTTCGTCGTTCTCACCGGGTTCGGTGCGCTGCTGCTCGCCGCGGTCGCGTTCGCGCTGCCGGAGCCGTTGCCGGTCGAGCGTCGGCATCCGGCGCGGCTGGGCGGGGTGCTTCGCACGTACGGACGGCTCCTCACCGATCGCACGTTTCTCGGCTACGCGCTCACCGCGGGGCTGAATTTCGCCGCGCTGTTCGCGTACATCTCGGGTTCGTCGTTCGCGCTGCAGGACGTTTACCGCCTGAGTCCGCAGGAATACAGCGTCGTCTTCGGGCTCAACGGTGTCGGCATCGTGCTCGCCGGGCAGCTCAACGGGTGGCTCGTCGGACGGCTCCCGGAGCGGACGCTGCTGCGCGCGGGGCTGACGGTGTCGACGATTTCCGGCCTCATCACCCTCGCGGCAGCCGTCCTGCGACTCCCCTTGCCAGCGTTGCTGATTCCTTTGCTGCTCATGGTTTCCTGCATCGGCATCATCAGCCCGAACGCCAGTTCGCTCGCTCTCGCCGGGCACGCGCGCACGGCGGGATCGGCGTCCGCGCTGCTGGGCGTGCTGCAGTTCGCGATCGGCGGGATCGCGACGCCGCTGGTCGGGCTCGGCGGGTCGGGCACGGCGGTTCCGATGACCGCCACGATGGCCGGGTTCGGGGTGCTCGCCTTGCTGTCGTTCGCGACGCTGGCGGTCAGCCCAGATCGGCGAGGTTCCCGCTCCGCAGCTGGTCGTCGGTGACCGCGATTCGTTCGTCGACCAGCTTCTGCAGCGCCTCCCCGTCGTCCCACTGGTTGACGTTCATCGCGGCCGAAACCTCGTTGTCCGGGGTCACCCAGAAAGCCGTGAAGTCGTAAGCCGCGAGGTCGCCGCGCACCACGACGCGGTCCCGGTCCAAGACGGGCAGGCCGCGGTACTCGCAGCCGATCGCCGGGCCGCCGCGGTCCGGGTCGTATTGGTCGGAGAAGAAGTACGGGCTGTTCAAGTACGGCTCATTCGCGCCAAAGAGGTTGGCCGCGACGTGCTCGCCCTGCGTACGCGCTGTCGCCCAGTGCTCGACGCGTACGCGGCGGCCGTAGCGCGGATGGAACTCCGAAGCGATGTCACCGATCGCGTAGACGTCAGGTGCCGCTGTACGCAGACCCGCATCGACGTCGACGCCACCGTCGTCTGCCAGCTCCAGGCCAGCGGCGTGTGCCAGGTCGACGCGAGGGGCCGCGCCGACCGCGATGAGGACAACGTCGGCGTACAGCTCTTCGCCGCTCGTCAGTCGGACGCCGGTCGCTGCTGTGTCGCCAGTGATCGCTGCGACTCCTTCGCCGAGACGCCACTGGACGCCGTGCTCTTCGTGCAGGCGGTAGAACGCTCCGGCCACCTCGTCGCCGAGGACGTTGGCGAGTGGCAGCTTCTCCGGAGCGACCACAGTCACCTCGGCACCGTGCGTACGCGCGGCAGCGGCGGCTTCAGTGCCGATCCAGCCGGCGCCGACGATCAGTACTCGCTTCGCCGCTTCGAAGGCCGCGCGCAGCCGCAGTGCGTCGTCGAGAGTGCGAAGCGTGTAGAGGCCCGGCAGGTCGCCGCCAGGCACCTTCAACGTCCGCGGGCGCGAGCCGGTCGCTAAGACGAGACGGTCGTAGCGGTGTTCGCCACCGGCGTCGTCGAGGACCAGGCGTGCGCCTAGTTCGACTCGGGTCGCCGTGGTGCCGGAGAGCAGCCGGATGTCGTGCTCGTCCCAATAACCCTCGTCGCGCACCCAGTCCGGTTCCTCGGCGTTGCCGAGCAGCACGGCCTTCGACAGCGGCGGCAGCTCGTACGGCCGGTGCGTGTCGGCTCCGAGCAGCAGGACGTCGCCGTCGAAACCGCGTTCCCGGACTGTCGCGGCCGCAGTGGCACCGGCCAGTCCGGATCCGACGACGACGATCTTCCGAGGTTCCGACATCCGTCCTCCTGAGGAGTGCCCGCAGCGTGCGGTCGCCGACGCTACTCCGGTATCCGGCCGGTCACACCCCGTGGAAAACCGGCCAGTAGGCAATTCGGGTGAACCGGCGTAAGAGGCCCCGGAGGGCCCGGTCACACCCCCGCACGAAGGACACGGGTGCTACGTGATCGGAGGGCGAGGGTCGTGACAGCGCGGGACGACAGTGCGGTGCGGAACGAGTGGACGGTCGGGTGCCGGGACCTGGCGGGCAGGCGCCGGGACGTGACGGTGTTCGTGAGCAGTGACGACAAAGTCGTGCTGGTCGCACCGCCGGGAGAGGCGGCGGTGCTGGGACCGCTGGAGGTCGGGCGGCTGCGCGCGGCCCTGCGCGACGCCGTGGTGGCCACCGCGACGTCGGCGCGACGCACCGGAACCGACTGACAACTACCGTTCCTACTCATGAGTAGGTAGAGTCGGCACCCGCAGACCCCGAAAGGTGCCGGCCATGACCACCTACTTCGTCACGGGCGCGACGGGCTTCCTCGGGAAGCGCCTGGTCGCCCGGTTGCTCGCGCGGCGGGACACGACCGCCGTCCACGTGCTCGTCCGCAACACCTCGCGCGACCGCCTCGCCGGGATCGCGCGGGACTGGCCGCATGCCGACCGCCTGGTCCCCGCCGTCGGCGATCTCACCGAACCGCTGCTCGGCCTCGACCCGGCCGGCTACGACGGGGTCGATCACGTCGTCCACCTCGGCGCGATCTACGACTTCACCGCCGACGACGCGGCGAACCGGGCCGCGAACGTCGAGGGCACCCGGAACCTGCTCGCCTTCGCCGCGGCCGCCGGGGCGGGACTGCTGCACCACGTTTCGTCCATCGCGGTCGCGGGCGATCACTCCGGCCGGTTCACCGAAACCGACTTCGACCTCGGGCAGTCCTTCAGTTCTCCGTACCACGCCACGAAGTTCGAGGCCGAGAAGCTGGTCCGCGAACAGTCCGGCGTGCCGTTCCGCGTCTACCGGCCCTCGGCGGTCGTCGGCGATTCGCGCACCGGCGAGATGGACAAGATCGACGGTCCCTACTACTTCCTGCCCGCCATCTCGCGCCTCGCCGCGCTGCCGAAGCAACTGCCGCTCGTCGCGCCCGACTTCGGGGCTACCAATCTCGTCCCGGTCGACTACGTCGTCGCCGCGATGGAAAACCTCATGCACCGCGAAGCGCCTTCGGGCAGTACGTATCACCTCGCTTCGCCGCGACCGCAGAAGCTGCACGAGGTTTACAACGCCTTCGCCCGCGTCGCCGGAGCGCCGCGCGTACGCACGACAGTGCCGTCTGGTCTGCTTCGCAGCACAGCGTCCCGCCTCGCGACCGCTGTGGATCGCCTGCCGACTGGGCGTGCCACGCGCGCAGCAGTGTTGACCGAGTTGGGAATCCCGCTCGAAGTACTCCCCCATCTGAACATGGAGGTGGAGTTCGACACCGCGCGCACTACTTCGGAGCTGTACGGCAGCGGCGTCCACCTTGCCGAGCTTCGCGACTACGCCGAACCGCTATACCGCTACTGGCGCGCGCATCTCGACCCGGACCACGCTCGCCGTCCAGGGCTCGAAGGACGCGTTGTCCTCATTACCGGTGCTTCGTCCGGCATCGGTCGTGCTTCGGCGCTCGCTGTCGCGCGTCGCGGCGCGAAGGTGCTTCTCGTCGCGCGGCGCGTCGAAGAACTCGAAGACGTGCGTAGCGAGATCACCGCAGCAGGCGGCGAAGCAGCGACGTACCCGTGCGACCTCACTGACGGCGACGCAGTCGACGGTCTCGTGAAAGCCGTCCTCGCCGACCACGGTGCGGTCGACGTTCTGGTGAACAACGCCGGACGGTCCATCCGACGCTCGGTGCAGCTGTCGACGGAACGGTTCCACGACTACGAACGCACCATGGCCATCAACTACTTCGGCCCAGTTCGGCTGATCCTCGGACTGCTGCCGTCGATGACCGAACGCCGGTTCGGCCACGTCGTGAACGTCACGACGCAGGGCCTGCAGACCGACACGCCGCGGTTTTCCGCTTACCTGGCCTCAAAAGCGGCACTCGAGGAGTTCAGCCTGACCGCCGGGCGCGAGACGCTGTCCGACGGCGTCACGTTCTCGTCGATCCGGATGCCGTTGGTGCGCACGGACATGATCGCGCCGACCGGGTCGTACCGCGGGCTGCCCGCGAGTTCGCCGGAACGCGCGGCGGCGCTGGTGGTGAAGGCGATCGAGCGGCGGCCGCAGATCCTGAGCCTCCCGGAGGGCCGGGCCGCGGAACTGGCCTCGCTGGCCACGCCGGACCTCGCCCGGTTCGCGGCGCATCTCGTGTACCGGGTGATGCCGGAATCCGCGCCAGAAGCCAAAAAGCGGCCCCGGCAGCCCGCTCCGGCAGCAGTGGCGGGGACACTGGCGCGGCTGGTGTGGCGGCGGAAGGCTTAGCCGCTCGATTCCTCAGTGCCGCGGGAGGCGGCCGGCGGAGTTCGCCGACGTCGGCTCGCGCGGATCGGGATCTCGGGGTGCATCGCTTCCGCGATCTTGGCTATGTCTTCGGGCTTCGCCTTTTCGACAAACGCCTTCGCGGTCTTCCACCGGAAGTAGTGCCGCGCGACACGCGACAGCGCCAAACCGACCGCGCCGGCAATGGCCGCGACTTCGCTTGGTCCGATTGACACTCCGATCGCCCTTCGCCTCGTGGTCGAGAAGGCGATTCGGACGTGCCTCAGCTCGACCAGTGATCACACTGGAACGAGCTAAGGTCTCCTCGGCTAGGGTTCCCGTCACCGACAGGATCCTCAGTTGATCTTAGCTAATCGTCGTACCTGGCCGCACGCCTGCGTAGCCGCCGATCACGCGGGCGGACCTTGGGACGAGCCGCTGCCGTCAGGCTGACTCCGTCTGGGAGCCGACACTATCGCGACCGAGTAGCCGAACATCAGTCACGTAGCAGTTCTCTCTGGATCGGCAGGACTGCGTTCCGCGCCGATCGTACCGGTAACCGACGCCGGCATGGGGCTGTTTCCGGTACCGAAATGCCAGCCGCGCGCCCTACTCCACCAACGCGTCCTCCGGCACCCCGCTGGCCAGCGACGCCAGCACCTCCAACGCACTCCCCAACGTCTCCTCCGCAGGCGCGGACACCGCGATCCGCACCGCGTTCGGTGCGTGTCCCGGCACCACCGAGAACGCCGCCGCCGGGGACAACGCGATTCCCCGGCGCGCGGCGGCGGCCACGAAAGTCTCGGCGCGCCACTGGTCCGGCAGCACCCACCATCGGTGGTAAGCCGAGGCGTCGCCGTACACCTGGAAGCCCGCCAGGCGGTCGGCGACGATCCTCGCCCGCGCCCCGGCGTCCGCGCGCTTCGCTGCTTCGACCTCTGCCAGCACGCCGCCGGTGATCCATCGCCGCGCCGCTTCCACGGAGAAGCGCGACGCCGCCCAGCCGCCGGACCGGATCGCGCTCGACAGCCGCGCGACCCACCGCGGCGGGACCACGAGGAATCCGGCGGTGAGGCCGGGCGCGACGCGTTTCGACAGGCTGTCCACGAAAACCGTCCGCTCCGGCATCAGCGCGGCGAGCGGTTCGGTGTCCGGGCGGAGGAAGGTGTAGATGCCGTCCTCGATCACCGGCAGGTCCAGACCTCGGACGGTCGCGGCCAGTTCGGCGCGGCGTTGCGGCGGCATCGTGGTGCCGAGCGGGTTGTGCAGGGTCGGCTGGACGTACAGCGCCCGCACCGGAGCGCTTGCCGCGAGCGCGGCCGGGACCAGGCCGTGCGCGTCGGTTTCGATCGGCGCCAGTTCGATGCCGAGCCGGGTCGCGGCGGCTTTGACCACCGGGTACGTCAGGGATTCGACCGCGAGCCGCTCGCCGGTCGGCACGAACGCGGCGAGCGCGGCCGCGATCCCCTGCCGTCCGTTGCCCGCCACCAGCACCTGGTCCGGATCCGGCTGCCAAGTGCCGCGGGCGAGCATCGCGACCGCTGCCTCGCGGACCGCTTTGGTGCCGGCCGCGCCGAGCGGATGCAGGGCGTCGGTGAAGACGTCCGCGCGCAGCACGGGTTCGAGTGCTTGCGCGAGCTTTGCCGATTGGCTTGGCAGCACAGCGAAATTGAGCTCGAGGTCGACGCGCGCGTCGCCGGGCTCGGACAGCGCCGGTTCCGGTCCGGGCTTCGCGGCGCGCACGAAAGTGCCCCGCCCGACCTCGCCGACCGCCAGGCCGCGCCGGACGAGTTCGCCGCACACGCGGGCCGCGGTGGAGCCGGCGATGCCGCGGTCGCGCGCGAACCGGCGCTGCGGCGGCAGCCGGTCACCGGGGCGCAGCCGGCCGGCTTCGATGTCGGCGGCGAGTTCGTCCGCGACGACGCGGTAGTCGTCCATCCCACCCTCGCTCTGCCGGGATTCTCCCGGACGCATCATGGCACCGGCCGGTCACTCATCGCTAATGCGACCCACGGAACTCCCCGAACGGGGGTCACTAGGTTAGCCTTACCTGTGTGGCACTGACGAGCGAAGACACCCGCCTGCACGCCGAGGACCTGACCCTGGCCTACGACGGCCGCACGGTCGCCGAACGGCTCGGCGTGGTCATCCCGGACAAGTCGTTCACGGTCATCGTCGGTCCCAACGCCTGCGGCAAGACGACCCTGCTGCGCGCGCTCGCCCGCATGCTGAAGCCGCGCGCGGGCTCGGTCTACCTCGACGGCGAGGTGATCACCAGCTACGGCGCGAAGGAGGTCGCACGCCGGCTCGGCCTGCTGCCGCAAAGCTCCATCGCGCCGGACGGGATCACCGTGGCCGACCTCGTCGCGCGCGGCCGGTACCCGCACCAGAAACTGCTGCGCCAATGGTCCCGTGACGACGCGACGGTGGTCGCCGATTCGATGCGCGCGACCGGCGTCGACGACCTCGCCGAGCGGATGGTCGACGAGCTGTCCGGCGGGCAGCGCCAGCGCGTCTGGATGGCGATGGCGCTCGCTCAGCAGACCGACCTGCTGCTGCTCGACGAGCCGACGACGTACCTGGACATCGCGCACCAGCTCGACATCCTCGACCTCTGCGCGACGCTGCACAGCGAGCAGGGCCGCACGCTGGTCGCGGTGCTGCACGACCTCAACCACGCGGCCCGGTACGCGACCCACCTGATCGCGATGCGCGACGGGAAGGTGCTGGCCACCGGGACGCCGGAGGAGGTCGTGACGGCGGAGAACGTCGAGCGGATCTTCGAACTGCCGTGCCGGGTGATGGAATGCCCGGAGAGCGGGAGTCCGATGGTGATTCCGAAGGTCAGCCGCCGGGCCGCCTGATTCACCGGCGGGCCATGAAGGATCGCCAGACGTCGGCGGGCACTGCCGAACCCGTCACCTTCTTGCCCTCCGCGTCGAGCAGCTTGCGGTCGTCGTCGGAGCCGAGCCACACCGCCGTCGCCAGCTGCGGCGTGTAGCCGACCGCCCAGGCGTCCTGGTTGTCGCGCGAATTGCCGCGTTCGAACTCGCCAGTGCGCAGGGCCGCCGCGCGACCGTCCGGCAGCGTCGTCCGCAACGCCGAGGTCACGTCCTGCGCCACCTCCGCCGGGACCGCGGACACCGGCTCGTTTTCGTGCTGCCACACGACTTTCCCCGACCGGTCGAGCACCTTGTCCACGAGGTGCACCGCCGAGCGCATCCCGTTGGCGGCGTAGGTCGCGTACGCCCCGGCCACGTCGAGCGGCCGCATCGGATACCGGCCGACGACGATGCCCGAGCCGATCGTGACGCCGTCCTGCTCGCGCATGGTCGGTGTGCCGTCCACCTCGTCCGGGATCCCCGCCGAACGCGCCGCCGCGCTCACCTCGTCGACGCCGATCTTCTTGGACACCGTGATGAACGGCGTGTCCGCACCTGAGGTCAAGGCGCTGCGCAACGTGCAGGGCTGCGGGCACTTCGGCGGATACTCGAATTTCTCGCCCAGGTACTGAATCTCCCTGGGAGCAGCCACTTTCTCCTCCAGCGACATCCCGTTCTTCAACCCGGCCGCCGCGGTGAACGGGTAGAACGCGGAGCCGAGCGCGTGCCCAGTTGCCGCATAATCCCGGACGCCGTTGTTGCCGCCGTCGTACGCGCGCACCGCGCCATTCGTCGGATCAACCGCCACCAAAGCGCCGCGGAACTCCGCCGGTTCGCCCTTCAGCCGGTCGCTCAGCGCGGTGTGCGCGGCGTTCTGCAGCCCTGGGTCGAGTGTGGTTTGGACAGTCAGATTCCCTTGCTGCAACCGGGAAATCGAGAACCCAGCAGTCTCCAGTTCGGCGAGCACTCGCTGTTTGAGGTGGTACTGGTCGTAATTCAGGCTCACTCGCGTTTCCGCGGGCGGCTTGATCTCCGCGCCCGGATAGGCCATGCCATCCGCGTTCTTCAAATACCCGCGCTCGACCAGTTTGTCGCGTACGTATCGCCAGCGTTTCGCCGCGTGCTCGTCGCCGGACACCGCCGGATCGTGCACCGACGGCGACTGGATCATCCCGGCCAGGAACGCGGCCTCGCTCCAGGTGATGCTGTTGTCGAGCGGACGGCCGAAGAACGCGTTCATCGCCGCCGCCGGGCCGAAAGTGCCGCGGCCGAAGGAAATGATGTTGGCATAGCTCTCGAAGATCTGTTCCTTGCTCTGCTGCTGGGTGATCTTCGTGGCGAGCACGAGTTCCTGCATCTTCCGCGACAGCGTCGAATCCTCGTCGCCGGTCGATTTCTTGATGTACTGCTGGGTGATCCCGGACCCGCCGCCGACGCCGGTCAGGAACGCGCGGCCGATCCCGGTCGGGTCGAAGCCGGAGTTGGCCCAGAAAGTCGGGTCTTCAGTGGCGACGATGGCGTCGCGCAGCTTCTGCGGGATCTGGTCGAACGGCACGAACCGCCGGTCGCCGCCCGGGGGCACGACGCGCAGCAGTTCGCTGCCGTCGGAGTACCTCAGCGTGACGGTTTTGCCGAGCGAGGCGAGGACGTCCTGCGGGCTGCGGACGTCCAGCAGCAGGTAGGCGATCCAGAACGCGATCAGCGGCACGCCGACCGCGAACCCGGTCAGGTAGTAGGCACCCTTGCGGATGCGGCGCCACTGGCGACGGACAACAGCGGATTGGTCACTCTCCGGGGCTGGCTCCACGAATGAAGGACGACTGAACCAGTGACAAGGTTCTGCCGGGTCCGTGAATTGATCACGAGAGGAACGCGCGCAGCAACGACGAGGTGCCCTCGATGTGCTCGGCCATCGCCTGCCGCGCGGCCACCGGATCGCCGGCCAGGATCGCGTCGACGATCGCCTCGTGCTGCGCGTTCGAATGCTCCAGATTCGGTTCGAGGAGCGGAATCCGGTCGAGCAGCTCGTTGACCCGCGTCCGCGCGTCCGCGACCGTGCTGGTCAGCGACGCGGACGCGGTGACCTCGGCGATCGCCAGATGCAGCCGCGAATCCTTGCGCCGGTAATCGGCGAGACTGGCCGCCGACGCTTCCGCGAGCGTGCCGGTGAGATGCTGCCGATCAGCCGGGCTCAGCGTCCGTGCCGCAGCCGCCTCCGCCGCGCCGGTTTCCAGCACGTGCCGCAGACAGAGCGCGTCTTCCAGCCCCGCCGCGTCCACCTCGCCGACCGCGCGCTCCGCGGGCTCGGGCAGCTTCTCGTTCACGAACGTGCCGCCGTACCGCCCGCGCCTCGACTCGACGTACCCCGCGTCGGACAGCGCGCGAATCGCTTCTCGCAACGTCACCCGGCTTACGCCGAGCCGCTCAGCCAGCTCGCGCTCGGAGGGCAACCGGTCCCCCGCGCCGACGACCCCGAGCCGGATCGCCTGCAACAGCCGCTCGACTGTCTCCTCGAAGGCGTTCCCGACACGCACCGGCCGGAACAGTGCCGCGTTCGCGCTCACCACCGAGGTCGACTCCACCTGCCCGATTCTATGCTGCCCGATCGCAGAGAACTCTTTGCAAAGCTTTCTCTGCGGTCTAAGGTGGGGACATGCCCTCGAAACACCACGACCGGCAGATCGACGCCCGCGCCCTGCGCGCACTGGCGCATCCGCTGCGGATGGAGCTGCTGGATCTGCTGACGATCGACGGCCCGGCCACCGCGACCGGGCTCGGCAAACGGGTCGGCGAAAGCTCCGGCACCACGTCGTGGCACCTGCGGCAGCTCGCGGACGCCGGGCTGGTGGTCGAGGACGCCGAACGCGGCTCGAAGCGCGAACGGTGGTGGAAGGCGGCACAGCAGGGCACCTCGCTCAAGACCAGCGAGTTCCTGGAAGACCCTGACCTGGCGGGCCCGGTGACCGCGTTCCTGCACCACGTCGTCAACCAGCGCTATCGCGAAACGCTCCGGTTCGTCGCCGATTTGCCCCGGTGGGGCAAGACCTGGCAGCGCAACTCGACGCTGAGCGACACCGGACTCCAGCTCACCGCGGAGGAAGCCGGGCAGTTGAGCAAGCAGATCCAAGAACTGATCGAGAGCTACCGCCGGGAAACCCGCCCCGGCGACACCACGGTGTTCGCCCAGTGGTCCGTGTTTCCCTACTCGCCCCGACCGGAAGCCGAGGAACAAGACTGATGAACCCAGACCTGTGGGCCCTCGTCGCCCAGCACCAGGACGCACTGCGTGCCGAGGCGGACCAGCGCCGTCTCGGCGCGCGGAAGCCGACGCCCGCGCCGAAGGATTCGGCCCGGCAACGACTCGGCTGGTGGCTCATGAGCCTGGGCTTGCGCCTCGCCGCCCCGAAACGCCGTGAAGGGCTCCTTGAAGGAATGTGATTCCCTCAAGGAGTCCTTCACGGACCGAAAATCAGCACTCGATGACGTTCACGGCGAGTCCGCCGCGCGCGGTCTCCTTGTACTTCACCGACATGTCCGCGCCGGTCTCGCGCATGGTCTTGATCGCCTTGTCCAGCGTCACCACGTGGCTGCCGTCGCCGCGCAACGCCATCCGCGCGGCATGGATCGCCTTCGACGCACCCACGGCATTCCGCTCGATGCACGGAATCTGCACCAGCCCGCCCACCGGATCGCACGTGAGCCCGAGGTGGTGCTCGACCCCGATCTCAGCCGCGTTCTCCACCTGCGCGGGCGATCCGCCCTGCACCTCGGTCAACCCGGCGGCCGCCATCGCCGAGGCCGAACCGACCTCGCCCTGGCAGCCGACCTCGGCGCCCGAGATCGAGCCGGTCTGCTTGAGGATCGAGCCGATCGCGCCCGCGGTGAGCAGGAACGTGACGATGCCGTCGTCCGACGCGCCGCGCACAAACCGCTGGTAGTAGTGCAAAACCGCCGGAATGATCCCGGCCGCGCCATTCGTCGGGGCAGTGACCACCCGACCGCCCGCTGCGTTTTCTTCGTTGACCGCAAGCGCGTACAGGCTCACCCAGTCCATGGCGTACAACGGATCGTCAGCACCGTCTTCGGCGAGCAGCTTGTCGTGCAACGACTTCGCTCGCCGAGGCACCTTCAACCCACCAGGCAGCACGCCCTCGTGCGTGTACCCGTTCCGCACGCACTCGACCATCACCTGCCAGATCTCCAGCAGCCCAGCCCGAACCTCCTCGCGACTGCGCCAGGAAAGCTCGTTCCGCAGCATGATCTCGCTGATCGGCAGCCCGGTGTCCGCACAATGCTTCAGCAGGTCCGCCCCAGTACGGAACGGATAAGGCACCGGCGTGGAATCCTCGACGAAAACCGTGTCGGTCTCGTACGACTCGTCCCGCACGAAACCGCCGCCGACGGAGTAATACGTCCGCTCCCGCAGCAAAGAACCGTCCGCGGCGAACGCCCGGAACACCATCCCGTTCGGATGCGCGGGCAGGGACTTCCGCCGGTGCATCGTCAGGTCGGTGTCCTCGGTGAACACCACCGAATGCGTCCCGCCGACAGCCAGCCGCCCGGATTCCCGGATCGCCGCCACCTTCGCGGGCACCGTGTCGGTGTCGATCGCCTCCGGCAGCTCCCCGGAAAGCCCTAGCAGCACTGCTTTGTCGCTGCCGTGCCCGAAACCGGTCGCGCCGAGGGAGCCGAACAACTCGGCCTGCACCCGCGCGACCGTCTCCAGCACGCCGTCCTCGACCAGACCGTCCACAAAGGTCTTGGCCGCCCGCATCGGGCCGACCGTGTGCGAACTCGACGGCCCGATGCCGATCGAAAACAGGTCGAAGACGCTGATCGCCATTGATCCGCCCCTTCTCTTAGTTCCTCGCCAGCACGCTGCTGGCTTCTTGCGCCGCCGGTCCTTCGGCGGTCAGGTGGGCGAGGTTCTCCGGCAGTTCCTCGCCCCGATGGGCCTTGGTCTGCGCGTACAACCGGCCCGCGCGATACGACGACCGCACCAGCGGCCCCGCCATCACCCCAGGGAACCCGATAGCTTCAGCGGTTTTCGCGTGCTCCACGAACTCCTCCGGCTTGACCCAGCGGTCGACCGGGTGGTGTCGCGCGGAAGGCCGCAGGTACTGGGTGATCGTGATGATCTCGCAGCCCGCGTCGAAGAGCTCCCGCAGCGCGACGCTGACCTCGTCCGGGGTTTCGCCCATCCCGAGGATCAGGTTCGACTTCGTCACCAAACCCGCCGCACGAGCCTGCGTGATCACATCCAGCGACCGCGCGTAGCGGAAGCCGGGGCGAATCCGCTTGAAGATCCGCGGCACCGTCTCCACGTTGTGCGCCAACACTTCCGGACGCGATCCGAACACCTCGGCCAGCTGATCCGGCTCCGCGTTGAAGTCCGGGATCAACAGCTCGACACCGGTACCCGGGTTCAACGCGTGGATCTGCCGGACGGTTTCCGCGTACAGCCACGCACCACCGTCGGCCAGGTCGTCACGGGCGACGCCGGTGATCGTCGAGTACCGCAAACCCATGGCCTGCACCGATTCCGCGACCTTCCGCGGCTCAGTGCGGTCCAAAGCAGCAGGCTTGCCCGTGTCGATCTGGCAGAAATCGCAGCGCCGCGTGCACTGGTCACCGCCGATCAGGAAGGTGGCCTCGCGGTCTTCCCAGCATTCGTAAATGTTGGGACAACCCGCCTCTTCACAGACGGTGTGCAGACCCTCGCGCTTCACCAAGCCCTTCAGCTCAGTGAACTCCGGGCCCATCCGCACGCGCGTCTTGATCCACGACGGCTTCTTCTCGATCGGCGTCTCGCTGTTGCGCACCTCAAGCCGCAACAGCTTCCGCCCCTCGGGCTGCGCGCTCATCGGCTCAGGTCCGCGTACAGCGGGTGCTTCTTGGCCAGCAGCTCGACGCGGGTGCGCAGCGCCTGCTGAGCGGCTTCGTCGAAGTCCGGCTTCAGCGTCTCGGCGATGATGTCGGCGACCTCGGTGAAGTCCTCCGCGCTGAAACCGCGGGTGGCCAGCGCCGGGGTGCCGATCCGCAGACCTGAGGTCACCATCGGCGGACGCGGGTCGAACGGCACCGCGTTGCGGTTGACCGTGATCCCGACCGAGTGCAGCCGGTCCTCCGCCTCCTGGCCGTTGAGCTGCGAGTTCACCAGGTCGACAAGCACCAGGTGCACGTCGGTGCCGCCGGTGAGGACGCGGACGCCCGCCTCGGCGCAGTCGGTGCGCGACAGCCGGTCGGCGAGGATCTTCGCGCCTTCCAGCGTGCGCTCCTGGCGCTCGCGGAACTCGTCGGTCGCGGCGATCTTCAGCGCTACGGCCTTGGCCGCGATCACGTGCTCCAGCGGCCCGCCCTGCTGGCCGGGGAACACCGCCGAGTTGATCTTCTTCGCCAGCTCCTGGCGGGACAGGATCAGGCCGCCGCGCGGACCGCCGAGGGTCTTGTGCGTGGTGGTCGTGACGATGTCCGCGTGCGGCACCGGCGACGGGTGCAGCCCGGCGGCCACGAGACCGGCGAAGTGCGCCATGTCGACCATCAGCTTCGCGTCGACCAGGTCGGCGATCCGGCGGAACTCGGCGAAGTCGAGCTGGCGGGGGTAGGCCGACCAGCCGGCGACGATCAGCTTCGGCTTGTGCTCGACCGCTAGCCGCTCGATCTCGGCGACGTCGACGATCCCGGTCTCCTTGTCGACGTGGTAGGCGACCACGTTGTACAGCTTGCCGGAGAAGTTGATCTTCATCCCGTGCGTCAGGTGGCCGCCGTGCGCGAGGTCGAGGCCGAGGATGGTGTCGCCCGGCTTCAGCACCGCGAACATCGCCGCCGCGTTGGCCTGCGCGCCCGAGTGCGGCTGCACGTTCGCGTGCTCCGCGCCGAACAGCGCCTTGGCCCGGTCGATCGCGAGCTGCTCGACGACGTCGACGTGCTCGCAGCCGCCGTAGTAGCGGCGGCCCGGGTAGCCCTCGGCGTACTTGTTGGTCAGCACCGAGCCCTGCGCCTCGAGCACGCCGACCGGCGCGAAGTTCTCCGAGGCGATCATCTCGAGCGTCGACTGCTGGCGGTCCAGCTCCGCGGCCACCGCGGCGGCGACCTCGGGGTCGACCTCGGACAGGCGGGCGTCGAACGGGGCGGTCATCAGTTCTCCTGGGTCAGCTCGGCGTACGCGGACGCGTCGAGCAGCTCCGGGACGTCGCCCGAGAGCCGCACCTGCAGCAGCCATCCTTCGGTGTAGGGGTCGGAGTTGATGACCTCGGGGGTGTCCGATGTGGCCTCGTTCACCGCCACCACCTCGCCGCTGACCGGCGAGTACAGCTCGCTGACCGATTTCGTCGACTCGACCTCGCCGAACACCTCGCCCGCGGTGACGGTGTCGCCGACGCCGGGCAACTGCACGAACACGATGTCGCCGAGCGAGCCGGCCGCGAACGCGGTGATGCCCACCGTCGCGACGCCGTCGGAGACCGACAGCCACTCGTGTTCCTTCGTGTAGGACAGGTTCTGGGGGATGCTCATTGTTCGGAGGGCCTTTCAGGCTCGGGAGTAGAAGGGCAGGGCGACGACCTCGACCGGCTCGACGCGGCCCCGGATGTCGACGGACAGCGCGGTGCCGGGCTCGGCGTGCTCCCGGTCTACATACGCCATGGCGATCGGGTAGCCCAGCGTCGGCGACAGCGCGCCGCTGGTGATCTCCCCGATAGTGGCATCCCCGGACAGCACGGCGTACCCGTGCCGCGGGGCGCGGCGGCCGGTGCCGCGCAGGCCGACCCGCACGCGCGGGACGTCGGCCTTCTTCAGCTCCTCCAGGGCCGCGCGGCCCACGAAGTCGCCCGGCTTCTCGAACTTCACGACCCGGCCGAGACCAGCCGCGAACGGGTTCAGCTCGCGGCTGAGTTCGTTGCCGTACAACGGCATTCCGGCTTCCAGGCGCAACGTGTCGCGGCACGCGAGTCCACACGGGACCAGACCGTGCTCCTGGCCCGCCTCGGTCAGCAGCGCCCACAACGCCGGAGCCTCGGCCGCGGGCACGAACAGCTCGAAGCCGTCCTCGCCGGTGTAGCCGGTGCGGGCCAGCAGGACCTCGTGGCCCTTCACGACCGCGGGCACGCTCGCGTAGTACTTCAGCGAAGCGAGGTCCGCGTCGGTCACCGCGGCGAGCACGTCGACCGCCTTCGGGCCCTGGACCGCGATCAGCGCGGTGTCCGCGGACCGGTTCTCCACCACCGCGTCGAACCCGGCGACGCGCTCGGCCAGCGCGTCCGCGACCACGGCGGCGTTGCCCGCGTTGGCGACGACCAGGTATTCCTCGTCGGCGAGCCGGTAGACGACCAGGTCGTCCAGCACGCCGCCGTCGGCGTCGCAGATCATCGTGTAGCGGGCGCGGCCCGGCTTCACGCCGGTCAGGTTGCCGACCAGCGCGTAGTCGAGCACGTCGGCGGCCTGCGCGCCGCGGACGTGGATCTCGGCCATGTGCGACAGGTCGAACAGCCCGGCCGCCTCGCGCACGGCCTTGTGCTCGGCCAGCTCGCTGGCGTAGCGCACCGGCATCGACCAGCCGGCGAAATCGGTGAAGAGCGCGCCGAGGTCCTGGTGGACCTGGTGCAGGGGGGTTTCCGTCACAGGAAGCCTTTCGTTGTCGCGAGCGGAGGACACGCTCACGCGTCGTACGCGTCGAGGGGCGGGCAGGAGCAGACGAGGTTGCGGTCGCCGCGCGCGCCGTCGATCCGCCGCACCGGCGGCCAGTACTTGGTCTTGCGCGCCACGCCGACCGGGTACGCCGCCAGCTCGCGGTCGTAGTCCGCGGTCCACTCGCCAATGACCGACGAAGCGGTGTGCGGCGCGCCGCGCAGCGGGCTCGTCTCGGCGGTCCAGCGGCCGGCCGCGACCTCGTCGATCTCGCGGCGGATGGCGATCATCGCCTCGCAGAACCGGTCGATCTCGGCGAGGTCCTCGCTCTCGGTGGGCTCGACCATGAGCGTGCCCGCGACCGGGAACGACATGGTCGGCGCGTGGAAGCCGTAGTCGATGAGCCGCTTCGCGACGTCGTCCACGGTCACGCCGGTTTCCTTGGTGATGCCGCGCAGGTCGAGGATGCACTCGTGCGCGACCAGGCCGTCCTGGCCGGTGTAGAGCACCGGGTAGTGCGGCGCGAGCCGGGCGGCGATGTAGTTGGCCGCGAGCACCGCGACCTTGGTGGCCTCGGTGAGCCCGGGCGCGCCCATCATCCGCACGTACGCCCAGGAGATCGGCAGGATCGACGCCGAGCCGTAGGGCGCGCCGCTGATCGGGCCGACGCCGGTGTCCGGTCCGGCCTGCGCGAGCAGCGGGTGGTTCGGCAGGTACGGCGCGAGGTGTTCGCGCGCCGCGACCGGGCCGACGCCGGGGCCGCCGCCGCCGTGCGGGATGCAGAACGTCTTGTGCAGGTTCAGGTGCGAGACGTCGCCGCCGAACTCGCCCGGCTTCGCCAGGCCCAGCAGCGCGTTGAGGTTCGCGCCGTCGACGTACACCTGGCCGCCGCCGTCGTGCACGATCTTGGCGAGCCGCTCGATGCCGTGCTCGTAGACGCCGTGCGTGGACGGGTAGGTGACCATGATCGCGGCGAGGTCGGCGCTGTGGCTGTCCACTTTGGACTGCAGGTCTTCGAGGTCGACGTTGCCCTCGTCGGTGCACTTGACCACGACCACGCGCATCCCGGCGAGCACCGCGGAGGCGGCGTTGGTGCCGTGCGCGGACGACGGGATCAGGCAGACGTCGCGCTCGGGCTGGCCGTTCGCCTGGTGGTAGGCGCGGATCGCCAGCAGCCCGGCGAGCTCGCCCTGGCTGCCCGCGTTCGGCTGCAGCGACACCTGGTCGTAGCCGGTGACCTCGGCCAGCCAGCCGGACAGCTGGCGGACCAGCTCGTGGTAGCCCTCGGCGTCCTCAGCGGGCGCGAACGGGTGGATGCCCGCGAACTCGCGCCAGCTGATCGGCTCCATTTCGGCGGTGGCGTTGAGCTTCATCGTGCAGGAGCCGAGCGGGATCATCCCGCGGTCGAGCGCGAAGTCCTGGTCGGCGAGACGGCGCAGGTAACGCAGCATCGACGTCTCGGACCGGTGCGAGCTGAACACCTCGTGCGTCAGGTAGCCGCTCTCGCGGGCGAGGCCGTTCGGGAGCGCCTGCGCGGCTTCCCACGCGCTGTCGACACCGAAGGCGCGAAGCACCTTCGCGAGCGTGTCGGGACGCGTGACCTCGTCGGAGGCGATGCGGACGTGGTCGGCGTCGATGTGGCCGAGGTTGATCCCCGCCTCGCGCGCGGCGGCGTGCACTTCAGCGGCACGGCCAGGCACCTTCGCGACGACAGTGTCGAAGAAGGCCTCGTGAGCGACCTCGACACCACCGGCGCGCAGCGCGTTCGCGAGACCGGCCGCGAGTTCGTGAACCCGCGTCGCGATCGCCTTCAGGCCCTCGGGACCGTGGTAGACCGCGTACATCGCGGCAAGCACTGCGGGCAGCACCTGCGCGGTACAGATGTTGGAGGTCGCCTTCTCGCGACGGATGTGCTGCTCGCGCGTCTGCAGCGCGAGGCGGTACGCAGTGTTCCCGTCCGCGTCCACGGACACGCCCACGAGACGGCCGGGCAGCGACCGCTCCAGGCCGGCGCGCACCGCCATGTACCCGGCGTGCGGACCGCCGTAGCCCAGCGGCACGCCGAAGCGCTGCGTAGAACCGACGGCGACGTCCGCGCCGAACTCGCCGGGCGCGGCGATCAAGGTGAGCGCGAGCAGGTCGGCAGCGACCGTGTACAGCGCGCCCGCGGCCTTCGCCGCTT
Organism: Amycolatopsis halotolerans; assembly: GCF_042647905.1. Lineage (NCBI taxonomy): Bacteria > Bacillati > Actinomycetota > Actinomycetes > Pseudonocardiales > Pseudonocardiaceae > Amycolatopsis > Amycolatopsis halotolerans. The sequence goes on along the minus strand of NZ_JBHRWI010000070.1, from coordinate 47,562 downwards.
CGGAAACCGCGTGGTAGAAACCGCGGCCGCGCAGCACGCCGGACGCGCCGGGGTACTGCACGACGACGCCGAAGAACTCCTCGGGCAGACCGGTGAGCAGGTCGCGCACCTGCACATCGATGCCGAGACCGGCGGCGCGCGTCCGCACGACCTCGACGGTCTGCGGAAGGCACTCGGAGTCGAGAACGACCACATTGGACTTCGACTTGGAAGCCCGGCGCATCAGCGTCATCGCCTCGGCCACGGCGGTGGACTCGTCGAGCATCGAGGCGTTGGCGATCGCCAGCCCGGTCAGGTCGGACACCGCGGTCTGGAAGTTCAGCAGCGCTTCGAGCCTGCCCTGCGAGATCTCCGGCTGGTACGGCGTGTACGCGGTGTACCAGGCCGGGTTCTCGAGCACGTTGCGGCGGATCACGCCCGGGGTGACGGTGTCGGAGTAGCCGAGGCCGATCATCTGCGTCATCGGCCGGTTGCGCGCGGCGAGCGCGCGCAGCTCAGCAGTGGCCTCTTCCTCGGACGCCGGCTCCGGCAGCGCCAGGTCGCCCGCGGTGCGGATGGCAGTGGGCACCGCCGCTTCCACGAGGGCGTCCAGGCTTCCGTAACCGCATTCGGCGAGCATCTTCGCCCGCTCGGCCTCGCCGGGACCGATGTGGCGGGTGTCGAAGGGGGTGGAGGTGATGGGAGCTCCTCGGGACGGGCACCGGGCGCGGCGGTGCACTGGGAACTCCCCCTCTGTCATGGGCACCTGAGAGTTTCACCGCGCTCGACGCGGCTTTCACCTTGGGTGAGGCGCGGGTGCGCCTGCTTTCCAGAGTGGCCTCGCCAAAAGCGGTAGCGGTTACCTGAGAGATTCCGGGGAGTTTGCTCCTTCGGTGTCCCACTGCTCGCATGGGACTCTCCCGCTCCGGCTCGAACGGCCCTGTGTTCAATTGTGGTTGCGGCCACCCTACCTGCCGCTTCACCCCTCAGTCTACTGCGCCCGGCTTACGCCACACCCCTCGCCGGAGGTACGTGAGGGGAACCCTGATTGACTCTGATTCCCTCAGGGTTCCCCTCACGTACGGTCACAGCGGGGTTACGTAGGCACCCGAGATGCCGCCGTCTACCAGGAACTGTGCGGCGGTGATGAAGCTGGCGTCGTCGCTCGCCAGGAAGGCCACCGCGGCGGCGATTTCCTCCGGCTCGGCGAACCGGCCGACGGGAACGTGCACCAGACGGCGGGCCGCGCGCTCCGGGTCCTTCGCGAAGAGTTCCTTCAGCAGCGGCGTGTTGACCGGCCCCGGGCACAGCGCGTTGACCCGGATGTTCTCGCGCGCGAACTGCACGCCCAGCTCGCGCGTCATGGCCAGCACGCCGCCCTTCGAAGCGGTGTACGAAATCTGCGACGTCGCGGCTCCCATCACGGCCACGAACGAAGCGGTATTCACGATCGAACCCCGGCCCTGGCGCTGCATGTGCGGCAACACGGCCTTGCAGCACAGGTACACCGAGGTCAGGTTGACCCGCTGCACCTTCTCCCACGCTTCGATGCCGGTGGTGAGGATCGAATCGTCCTCGGGCGGCGAGATGCCCGCGTTGTTGAAGGCGACGTCGACCGCGCCGAACTCGTCGACCGTCGTCTGGAAGAGGGCCTCGACCTGGTCCGCGTCGGTGACGTCGACCTGGACGAAGGCCCCGCCCACGGTGTCGGCGGCCGCCTTGCCCTGCCCCGGCTCGACGTCGCCGATCACGACCTTCGCGCCCTCGCTCGCCAGCCGTTGGGCGGTGGCGAGGCCGATGCCGCTCGCTCCGCCGGTGATCACCGCGACGCGGCCGTCAAAACGCTGCACCATCGTGGGTCATTCCTCTGTGCTCAGGAAAACGTTCTTGGTTTCGGTGAAAGCGGCGGCGGCGTCCGGGCCCAGCTCACGGCCGAGGCCGGACTGCTTGAAGCCGCCGAAGGGCGTCCAGTAGCGGACCGACGAATGCGAATTCACCGACAGGTTCCCAGAATCGACGCCGCGCGCAACTCGGAAGGCACGGCCGACGTCGCGGGTCCAGATCGAGCCGGACAGGCCGTACTCGGTGTCGTTGGCCATCCGCACCGCGTCGGCTTCGTCGCGGAATCGGACCACCGCGACGACCGGGCCGAAGATCTCGTCACGGGCCAGCGGATCGTCCAGGCCCGGCGGCAGCACGACGGTCGGCGCGAACCAGTAGCCCGGCCCGGACGGCGCGCTGCCGCGGAAAGCGACCGGCGTCCGCTCGGTGACGTAGGACGAGACTTTCGCGTGGTGGTCCGCGGAAATCAGCGGGCCCATCTCGGTCGACTCGTCGCCCGGATCGCCGACGACCACGCCCCGCACCGCGGGTTCGAGCAGTTCGAGGAACCGGTCGCAAACGTTGTCCTGCACCAGGATCAGCGAGCGCGCGCAGCAGTCCTGGCCGGCGTTGTCGAACACCCCGTACGGCGCGGTCGCCGCGGCTTTCTCCAGGTCGGCGTCGGCGAACACGATGTTGGCGTTCTTGCCGCCCAGCTCCAGCGTCACCCGTTTCACCTGCGCCGCGCAGCCCGCCATGACCTGCTTGCCGACCTCGGTGGAGCCGGTGAACACGACCTTGCGCACCGCCGGATGCGTGACAAACCGTTGCCCGACAACCGATCCCTTGCCCGGGAGCACCTGGAAGACGTCCTCGGGGATTCCCGCTTCACGCGCGAGTTCGGCCAGGCGCAGCGCGGTGAGCGGGGTCAGCTCGGCCGGTTTGAGCACGACCGTGTTGCCCGCCGCGAGCGCGGGCGCGAAGCCCCAGCCCGCGATCGGCATCGGGAAGTTCCACGGCACGATCACGCCGACCACGCCCAGCGGCTCGTGGAACGTGACGTTGACGCCGCCGTCGACCGGGATTTGCTTGCCCAACAACCGTTCCGGCGCGCCGGCGGAGTATTCGAGCAGGTCGCGCACGTTGCCCGCCTCCCAGCGGGCGTTGCCGATGGTGTGGCCGGAGTTCTCGACCTCCAGCCGGGCGAGGTTCTCCCGGTCGGCGTCGACCGCGTCCGCGAACCGGCGCAGCAGCCTCGCCCGGTCGCCCGGGGCGAGCGCCCGCCAGGCCGGGAACGCGGCGTGCGCGCGGGCGATCGCGGCGTCGGTCTCCGCCTCGCTGGTCAACTCGACCTGGCGCACCACCTCCGCAGTCGCCGGATTGCGCACCTCGAACGTCGTCATTTCGCCTCCCGCACGGCGTTCACAAGCGCGGCGAACAGCCGGACGTCGTCGCTGTCCTGCTCCGGATGCCACTGCACGCCGAGCACGAACTCGCCCGGCACCTCCGCGGCCTCGACCGTCCCGTCCGCCGCGTGGCCGGACGCGATCAAGCCGGAGCCCAGCCGGTCAATCGCCTGATGGTGGTAACACTGGACTTTCGTTTCCTGGCCGAGAATCGCTGCCGCCCGCGTGCCGTCGACCAGGCTGACAGTGCTGGTGCCGAACGTCGCCGGAGCCGGCTGATGCGTTGCGTCGCCGAGGGTTTCCGGGAGGTGCTGCGAGAGCGTGCCGCCGAGCGCGACACTCATCACCTGCAGCCCGCGGCACACGCCGAGCACCGGCTTTCCGGCCGCGCGCGCCGCCTCGAACAGGCCGAACTCGAACGCATCGCGCTCCGGTCGGATGTACGTCTTCTCGTGCGGCTCCTGGCCGTAACGGCTGGGTTCGACGTCCGCGCCGCCGGTGAGAACCAGGCCGTCGATGCGTCCCACGAGCGCGTCGTACTTCGTGCTTACTGGCGGCAGCAGCACCGGAACCCCGCCCGCCTTGACCACGCAGTCCGCGTACACCCGGTGCAGCAGCATCGCTTCGGTGTCCCAAGCCAGGAACTTCGCCTGTTCCGAGTAGGTGCTGAGTCCGATGACGGGTGGGTCAGAGTCGTTCAAAACCACGGATGCGCTCCCAATCGGTCACAGCTCGCTCGTACGCTTCGCGCTCGATTCGCGCGGCGTTGAGGTAATGGTCGACTACATCAGCGCCGAAGGCATCTCGCGCGATACGGCTGCCTTCGAGGACTTCAGCGGCTTCAGCGAGCGTGACGGGCACAGTGGGCTTGTCGGACGCGTACGCGTTGCCTACGAACTCAGGCTCCAGCGGCAGTTCGTTCTCGATGCCGTGCAGCCCAGCAGCGATCATCGCGGCGACTGCGAGGTACGGGTTCACGTCTCCGCCGGGTACGCGGTTCTCGACGCGCAACCCGTCGCCGTGCCCGACTACGCGCAACGCGCACGTACGGTTGTCCGTGCCCCACGCGATCGCTGTCGGCGCGAAGCTGCCAGGGACGTAACGCTTGTACGAGTTGATGTTCGGGGCGAAGAAGTACGTCATCTCGCGCAACGCTTCCAGCTGTCCGGCGAGGAAGTGCTGCATCAGCTTCGAGAAGCCGTGGTCGCCGTCGCCGGGAAGCACCGCTTCGCCGGACTTGCTGCGAAGGCTCAGGTGGATGTGGCAGGAGTTGCCCTCGCGTTCGTTGTACTTCGCCATGAACGTGAGGCTCTTGCCCTCCTGCGCGGCGATCTCCTTCGCACCGTTCTTGTAGATGCCGTGGTTGTCGCACGTCGCGAGTGCTTCGGCGTAGCGGAAGGCGATCTCGTGCTGGCCCGGGTTGCACTCGCCCTTCGCCGACTCCGGATACAGGCCCGCGCCCGCCATTCCGTTGCGGATCCGGCGCAGCAGCGGCTCGATGCGCGCGGTGCCGAGCATGGAGTAGTCGACGTTGTACTGATTGGACGGTTTGAGGTCCTGGTAGCGCTTGTCCCACGCGGATTCGTAGGAGTCGTCGAACACGATGAACTCGAGTTCGGTGCCGACGTACGCCTTCAGGTCGTGCCCGGCGAGCCGGTCGAGCTGGCGGCGCAGCACCTGGCGCGGCGAAACGGAAACCGGGCCGCCCTGCACGCGCTCGACGTCCGCGAGCACCAGCGCGGTGCCCTCCTGCCACGGAATCTCCCGCAGCGTCGCGAAATCCGGCCGGAGCACGAAGTCGCCGTAGCCGCTCTGCCAGGACGAGATGTCGTAGCCGTCGACGGTGTTCATGTCGACGTCCACCGCGAGCAGGTAGTTGCACGCCTCGGTCGCGTGGCCGACCACCTCTTCGAGGAAGTACTCCGCCGAGCAGCGCTTGCCCTGGAGCCGCCCCTGCATGTCGGTGAGCGCGACGAGCACCGTGTCGATGGTGCCCGCCGTCACCCGTTCGCGGAGATCTTCGAGCGTGAGCATTCCTCGCCTGGCCGCCATCGCATCGCCCCAAAGGTTCGGATCAGGTCCTTTGCGGCTTCTTCTTACCGGGCGGTCCTGCCAGGGTCAATCCACTGAAAGGTATTTTCATAGACCTTTAAACGAGGGTTCAGCGCGGCTCACCCAGGCGGCGCCTGCTATGTCCGGGTTGCCCGGCTGAGAAGATACTGTGAATCGGGTGCGTCCGGGACCAAATCCGCCGCCTCGTGCGTTGGACCGGGCAAGAGAGGTGAGAGGGATGACTGAAGCATTCACGCAGACCACGTTCAGCCAGCAGCAGGCGCGGCCGCAGCTCCCGACGCTGCCCACCGGGTGGCCGATCGGGTCGTACGAGTCCTACGAGCAGGCGCAGCAGGCCGTCGACCACCTCGCGCACGCTGACTTCCCGGTCGCCGACGTCACCATCGTCGGCGTCCAGCCGATGCTCGTCGAGCGCATCGCGGGCAAGATGAGCTGGAGCCGGATGCTCAGCAGCGCGGCCATGTCCGGCGCGGTGTTCGGCCTGTTCCTGGGCCTGGTGCTGAGCATGCTCAACCCGGCCGCCGGGCTGCTGTCGATCGTGCTCGGCCTCGCCGCGGGTGTCGTGTTCAACGTGGCCTTCGGCGCACTGGGCTACGCGGCGAACCGCAACAAGCGCGGGTTCATCTCGCAGAGCCAGCTGGTCGCGCAGCGCTACGACGTGCTGACGCAGCCGCGCAACGCCGAGAAGGGCCGCCAGCTGCTGGCGGACCTGGCCGCGCGCTCGGCGTTCAACCACTGAGTTTCGCCGACTCGCCTCCCGGGCGCCCCGGGCCGTTCGCGGCCTGGGCGCCCGGTTTCGCGTTCCGGGCCTTGCCGAGAGGCGGGCTGCCGTGCTGGTCGGGTCTCGTGCGCGCCTATGCCGGTTCTCACCGGAATCAACACTCACGAGCCACCCACCCCGATGCCCCTTACCTCGTCGGCGGAGCGGCCTTCGTCGGAGTGCTCGGCGGGACCGGCGTCCCGGATGTCGCCGAAGCCTTCGGGATCACCGCCGCGAACGGCACCCCCGCGTCCTCCCGGCAATATGCGCGATGACCGTTGTACCCGTTGACGTTCCCGCGGTCGTCCTGCACTCCCTCGACGACCTTCGGACGCGGGAACTGGTTGTCCTGCCCGGTCAGCTGGCTCGTGCCGGTGTCCTTCTCGCAGCCGTAGCGGGAGATCGCGAGCGGGCGGCCGCGGTCGTCGTACAGGTAGACGTTCTCAAGCGGTTTGCCGTTCGCGTCGAACACGTACAGGTTGCTCAGTTCGTGCTGGCCGTAGCGCAGCGCTTCGTTGCCGTGGACGTCCTCGTACATCGGCGAGGCGTACGACGGGGTGGAACTCGACGAATACGTGCGGTCCCGGACGAGGTTGACCGCCGCGCCGAGGCCGCCGAACGCGCTGCCCACCACGAACGCCGACACCGGCACCGCGATCCACAGCATCCGGCCGTCGACCTTGATCCGCGGGCCCGCCCACATCACCAGGCCCGCGCCGACGAGCAGCACCGGCAGCAGCAGGACCGCGTGCAGGTCCCGGATCATCAGCAGCAGCCCGAACGCCAGCAGCGCGAACCCGCAGACCACCCACCACGCCGGCTTCAGCGAATCGAGATACGCGAGCGCGCGGTCGGCCGACCGGTCCTCCCGCATCGACTTCACCATCGCCCGCGCGCGGACCACCTCCGGCAGCTCCCGCATCGCGTCGAGCCCGCGCAGCAGCAGGAACGCCACGCTCACCGCGAACACCGGGGCCAGCAAGACCATCCCGGCCAGCGCCTCGGCATTGAAGCGCACCGCGGTGTAGAACGCGATCATCGCGGTGCCCGCCGCGCAGAACACCAAGCCCCACAAGGCAAGCCGCGCTCCGGCCCGGCCCGGCTTCGCCGTCGCCGCCGTCGGCAGGACCTCGGTCGCCGCTTCCGGAGCCGGAGCGGGCGGGTAGCCGCCGGAAGCCCGCAGTTCGGCCGCGTAGCTCTCCGGGGTGCCGAGCCGCGCGACGAGGTCCTCGACCCGCGCCGCGGCGCCTGCTTCCGACTCCATCTCGGCCAGCTGCGGCCGGACGTCCTCGAGCAGTTCCTCGATCTCGTTCGCGGGCAGGTCCGCGAGCGCGGTGCGCACCCTCGACAGGTACACCCGCGCGGCCGTCGGCTTGTCCGTGCTCATGCTGCCTCTCCCCGATTCGTGCCCGCGGTTTCGCCTGTCCGCGCGGTCAGGCCCGCTCTTTCACCAAACTGTCCATAATGGACGCGAAGCTGCCCCACGTGCGCGCCGATTCGGCGAGCCGCGCCCTGCCCCGGTCGTTCAAGCTGTAGTACTTGCGGTGCGGGCCTTCTTCGCTCGGAACCACGTACGACGTCAGCAATCCCGCCTTGTACAGCCGCCGCAGCGTGCCGTACACCGACGCGTCCCCGACCTCCTCCAGGCCGGCGGCGCGCAGTCTTCGCAGCACGTCGTAGCCGTACCCGTCGTCGTCGCGCAGCACCGCGAGGACCGCGAGGTCCAGCACTCCCTTGAGCAGCTGACTGATCTCCACTGCGTTCCTTCCCGGTCCTGCGCGAGAGAAGCTACCACGCATAGCGCAGTAGTGTGCGCGGCGAGCGGCCGTTCGGCGGTATCGCTGCCCATCCGGCCAGGTCAGCGAGAGACGAACGGTCAGGTATACAGCGTAGACATCAAGGTATACAGTGTAGACATGGTCGAGATCCCGACAGCCGAACGGCTCGCGGCGGCGGCGCGCGAGATCATCGCCGCCGAGGGCGCGGCGGCGGTCAGCATGCGCCGGGTCGCCGAAGCCGCCGGAGTCACCGCGATGGCGATCTACCGGCATTACGAAAACCGCGAGGTCCTGCTGCGCGCGGTCGCCGACGCCACCGGCCGGGAACTGGGCGCGGCGTGGAAAGACCCGGCGCCGGAGGGCGAATGGCTCGACCGCTTCGACGCGCTGCTGGACCGGTTCCTGGATTTCGCCCTCGGCCAGCCGCATCTGTACCGCTTCCTGATGACCGACGGCTGGGCGCGGGCCCGGATCTATCCCGACGGCTACCGCGAACCCGGCTCGCCGCCGTTCACCGCGCTGGTCCGGCTGATCGAAGAAGGCATCCGCGACGGCGTGCTGCGCGACGACGATCCGCTGGAAGCCGCGCTGACCGTCAGCACGCAAACGCAAGGCATGGTGCTGCACTACCTCGCCGGCCGGATGGGGGCGGCGGAACCCGAGTTCCGTGCGCTGTGCCGACGTACTTCCCGGAGGATTTTCGATGGCCTCAGAACGTAATGCCCGCTGGCAGGTCCCGGTCGCGCTGCTTTCTTCAGCGGCGCTCTTCTACTTCGGCACCGGACTGGGCCCGATCGCCGCGCTCACCTGGCTCGCGCCGTTTCCGGTGCTGCTGCTGGCAACCCGAGCCAGCGGCTGGACCACGGTGAGCACCGCGTTCGGCGCGTTCCTGCTCGGCACCGCGAATATGTGGGCCTACCAAACACATTCCGGCGACGAACCGTTGTGGCCGTTCGGCGCCGCCATCGATGTCGGGATGTCGCTGGTGTTCACGTTCGCGGTGTGGCTGTTCTGGGCCTTGGCGCGCCGCCGCCGGACACTGCTGGCCAGCCTCGCCGCGCCGGCGGCGTGGACCGCCCTCTTGTACCTGATCGCCACGCTGAACCCGATGGGGATGATGGGTTCCCTCGCCAACGCCCAGGGCGACGCGCCGCTCGTGCTGCAAACCGCTTCCTGGGCCGGGATGTGGGGCGTCGAGTTCCTGGTGCTGCTGCCCGCTTTCGCGGTCGCCGCGATGTGCGCGCCCGGAGCTTCCCGGGTGCGCATTGGCGTTGTCGCCGCGGTCATTGTGGCTTTGTCCCTTGGCGGCGGCGCACTACGGCTTTCCGGCACTGGCGGTCCGACGGTGCGAATGGCCGCTATCACGCAAAATGCCGGCTACCACTGGGGTCCCGCGCTCGGCACCGCTCAAGGCCGCGCCTTGGTCGACGAATACATCCAGCAGATCTCAGCCATGCCAGACGGCGTGAAGCTCATCGTGTTGCCCGAAGCGGCTTTCAGCGCCGAGGAGGAATGGCCAGCGGCGTTGGTCGAGCCGATGCGGCGCGCGGCCAAGGCCCGGGGCGCGGCGATCGTGGTCGGCTTCGAGTACTACGACCGGCCAGGCAAGCACAACTACGACTACGCGCTGGCCTTCCCCGCCGACGGTGCCTCACCTGTTCGGTACCTGAAGCACCACGACCTGGTGAGCCCGCCGGGCCGGGATCTGGTGTTCGTCCCGGGTGCCGAGGTCCCGACCGGATTGGTGATCTGCGGCGACACGACGTTCACCTCCCCCAGCCGCGACTACGCCGCCGCCGGTTCGCGGATCCTCGCGATCCCGGCCGAACTGGCAGTGCCGCCGGGCAACAACGACGAGGGCGGCTGGCAGCACACCCGCAACGCACTGCTCCGAGGTGTCGAAAGTGGACAGTCGATCGCGCTCTCCGACGCGAACGGCAGCCTGATGCTGTCCGACGGCTACGGCCGCGTCCTCGGTGACGCCCGTACCGGCGGACCAGCTCCGTTCACGACAGTCGTTGCCGATGTTCCCGCAGGTCCCGGCCAGACGTTCCACACGCGCTTCGGTGATTGGTTCGCTTGGCTCGCGATCGCGATTACCGTTGCTGGCTTGGTTTTCACCCGCCTCCGCACGGCTACGCGACCATCCTGAAAATTCACGGATCCACCCCGCCGCGCCGTGTCACTGCGGTCGGCGCAGCCCGTCCAGCAGGAGGGTGATGACGTCGTCAGCCTCGGCACGCCAATGTGGACGGTCGTGAGCCGCACCGATGCCGTGCAGCACCATCATCACCGCACCGGAATCCACGTCGTCGCGAACGCTGCCCTCCCGCACGGCGGCGGCCACCAGATCGGCGACAGCCTGCTCCAGCGCCTGGCTGCCCTCGGCGAGGTCGCCTGAGCGTTCGGCCATGAGCGTGGCCAGCGTGCGGGCCAGGCCCTCGTGGGCGTCGATATGGTCGACCATGCCGCGCAGGAAAGTCGCCAAAGCCTCCGCCGCGGGCAGCGTGGCCCGCAGCTCGCGCGCGCGGTCGCACAGCGCGGCGACTTCTCCGTGGTAGACCGCCTCGGCCAGCGCCTCCCGGGTGGGGAAATGCCGGTACAGCGTGCCGGTGCCGACCCCCGCCAGGCGGGCGAAGTCGTCGAAGCGCAGGTCGAAGAACTCACCGGCGTCGAAGATCTCTCGCGCCTTGGCGACCAGGACATCGCGGTTGCGCCGGGCGTCGGCCCGCAGCGGCTTGTCGGCGGTCATGTGCTCCCTCGCGTTGACAAGTGGAGACAGTCTCCATATTTTGAAAAGTGGAGATTGTCTCCACATCGAATGCTACCCCACGAGGTGCACGTGAAGATCCTGATGTTCGGCCGGGGCGTGATCGCCACCGTCTACGGCTGGACCCTGCAACGGGCGGGCCACGACGTCGAGTTCTACGTCCGGCCGGGCCGCGCGGCGACGTACGGAGACACCGTCGACCTCGACCTGTTCGATCCGCGGCACTGGCGGCGTGGGCAGCGCGTCGAGAAGTGGCCGGTGCGCCTCCGCGAGGAGGTGGAACCAGACCATGACTTCGACCTGATCGTGCTCAGCGTGGGGCACCACCGCCTCGCGGAGGCGACGGCTTTCCTGGCTCCGCGCGTCGGCCGGGCCACGGTGCTGATCTTCGGCAACGTCTGGACCGAGCCGTTGGACGCGATCGGCGCACTCCCCGTCGACCAGGTCGCCTGGGGCTTTCCCCAAGGCGGCGGAGGTTTCGGCGCGGACGGCGTGCTCCGCGGATTCCTGCTGCGGTCGGTCGTCTTCGGCACTCTCGGCCAGCCCCCGACCGACCGGGAACTGGCTGTGCGCCAAGCGTTTCGCGAGGCCGGGCTCCAGATCAAGGAGCGGCCCGACTTCCGCGGCTGGCTGTGGGTCCATTTCGTCTCGGACGCGGGCCTGTTCTCCCAAGGCCTGCGGCTGGGTTCCCTGTCCCAGCTGGCCGGGTCGACGCGCGACGTGCGCGAGGGCCTGCTGGCCGGGCGCGAACTCGTGCCGCTCCTCGAAGCGCGCGGTATCGACCTGCGACGGCACCGGGGCGGTCTGCTGCTGTTCCGAGCGCCCACCTGGCTGACGGCCCCCGTGCTCGCCTGGCTGACTGCTCATTTCGCGCCCGTGCGCGCGAGTTTCGCCGCACACAACAACCCCGACGCGGAGGAGCCACGCGAGGTCTGCCGGGACACGCTGGCCGAAGCACGACGATTAGGCATCTCGGCACCGCGGCTGGAAGCGGCGGAACCGCTCTTCGCCCGCGAGGAGACGGGTCGAGCCTGAACTCACCGATGTCCCGGTCGCACAAGGCTTTTCGCTGTCGAGTGTCCGTGGCATGGAAGGAAACGCCGCTGGTTCGCGCGGTTCGGTCTCACCACCTGGCCTCAGCGACCTCGCGTTCTCGACCGACCGCAGCCACAACTGGCCGCCCAGCCCCACGTCCACTGCCAGGCGACCACCCCGCGCGGCTAAGCCACCCGAGCCCGCCGCTGACACCTGGGACACGAAAACGAGGACCGGTTCATGAACGGCTCCCGCCGGATCGGCGAACCGCAGCGGCGGCACGGCATTCCTTCCTGACCGTACGCGTCGAGCGAGCGCTCGAAATACCCCGATTCTCCGTTCACGTTCACATAAAGCGCGTCGAACGACGTCCCGCCCGCGAGCAGCGCCGCCGACATCACGTCGCTGGCCGCGGACACCAGCGTTCGCCCTTGTGCGGCAGTGAGTTTCTCGGTCGGCCGCGACCAATGCAGTTTGCAGCGCCACAACGCCTCGTCGGCGTAAATGTTGCCCACCCCGGACACCAGTGTCTGGTCGAGCAGCGCCCGTTTCACCTCGGTACGCCGCGAACGCAACGCGCGCACGGCGGCCTCCGGGTCGAACTTCGGGTCCATCGGGTCCCGGGCGATGTGCGCGATGGTGCCGGGCAGGCTGTCGCCGTCGACCTCGACCAGTTCGTCCAGGGCCAGGCCGCCGAACGTGCGCTGGTCGACGAACCGCAGCTCCGGTCCGCCGTCGGCGAATCGGACCCGGACGCGCAGGTGTTTCTCGTCCGCCGAGCCCTCGGGCTGCACCAGCATCTGGCCGCTCATGCCGAGATGCGCCAGCACCGCCTCGCCGTCGGACAGTTCCAGCCACAGGTATTTGCCGCGCCGCCAGGCCGCCTCGATCGTGACTCCGGCGAGCCGTCCGGTGAAGTCGGCGGCTCCTTGGGCGTGCCGCCGGATGGCGCGGTCGTGCAGCACCTCGACGGCCCGGACGGTACGGCCGGCGACGTGCGCTTCGAGACCGGCGCGGACGGTCTCGACCTCGGGTAGTTCGGGCATGCGCTCATTCTGCCCGGCGCCCCCGACAAAAAACGGCGGGCCCGTGCCCAGCAACAAAAAACCGGGGCCGGCCGACGTCAAGTCGGCCGGCCCCGGGAAGAAAAAACGACTCAGCTCGCGTCGTCGCCGGTGCCGAGTTCCTCCGACAGCGCCCGCCAGGCGGTCTCCGCGGCCTTCTGCTCGGCTTCCTTCTTCGTGGTGCCGTTGCCTTCGCCCAGCGCGCGGCCCGCCACCAGCACGGTGGCGGTGAATTCCTTGCGGTGGTCGGGACCGCTGTCCTCGACGCGGTACTCGGGCACGCCGAGTCCCCCGGAGGCGGTCAGCTCCTGCAGGCTGGTCTTCCAGTCGAGGCCTGCCCCGCGCAGCGGAGCCTCGGCCAGCAACCCGTCGAAGAGGTGGTGCACGAGCTTGCGCGCGACCTCGATGCCGTGCGCGAGGTACGTGGCGCCGATGACGGCTTCGAGACCGTCGGCGAGGATGCTCGCCTTGTCCCGGCCGCCGGTGAGCTCTTCGCCCTTGCCCAGCAGCAGATGCGCCCCGAGCCCGCCCTCGCCGAGCCCGCGTGCGACGCCCGCCAGCGCGTGCATGTTGACGACGCTGGCGCGCAGCTTCGCGAGCTGGCCCTCGGGCAGGTCGGGGTGGGTGGTGTAGAGGTGGTCGGTGACGACGAGGCCGAGCACCGCGTCTCCGAGGAACTCCAGTCGCTCGTTCGGCGGCAGGCCGCCGTGCTCGTACGCGTACGAGCGGTGCGTGAGCGAAAGACGGAGCAGCTCGGGGTCGAGAACGACCCCGAGCGCCTCGAGCAACGATGCGGGATCGGCCGCGGGTCCTCCGACGGGCTTACCCCCCATGATCGGCTGCCCGCTCAGGCGGGCTCGACGACCTGGCGGCCGTTGTGCTGGCCGCAAGCCGGGCAAGCGACGTGCTGGATTTTCGGCTGGCGGCAGGCGCGGTTGGAGCAGGGCACCAGCTGAACCGGAGCCGCCTTCCACTGGCTGCGGCGGGAGCGCGTGTTGGATCGCGACATCTTCCGCTTCGGGACGGCCACGAGTAGATCTCCTTCAAACGGTCTGCTCGCGGATGCGAGCGAACTTACTTCTCCCGGATCGAGCTGGACGCTCGTCAGGCTTGCTCTCCGGAGCCGTGCGCAGGCTTTTCGCCCGCGTTCTCGTCGAATCGCTCGACCAGCGCGGCCCACCGAGGGTCTATCTTCTCATGCCCGTGTCCGGGCTCGAGATCGGCCCACTTGACGCCGCATTCGATGCACAGACCGGGGCAGTCCTCGCGGCACAGCGGGGCGAGCGGAAGCGCCAGCACCACGGCGTCGCGGACGGTCGGCTCGAGGTCGATCCGGTCGTCGACCAGGCGGGGGATCTCGTCCTCGTCGGTGGTCTCCTCGGTGGCCGATCCCGGGTAGGCGAACAGCTCGGTGAGGTCCACCTCGATGTTCTCGGTGACCGGGTCGAGGCAGCGCGAGCACTCGCCGGCGGCGACCGCCGTGGCGGTGCCGGTGACGAGGACGCCTTCGACGACGGATTCGAGCATCAGGTCGAGCTCGACGGGCTCGCCTTCGCGGATTTCGAGCACGCCGGGGACGCCGAGCGCGGTCGGCACGGGCGCGGCGCGGCGCAGCTCCCGGCTGAGTCCCGCGCGGCGGCCGAGCTCACGGGTGTCGACCACCCACGGGCTGCGGTCGTCGAGCTGCGCGGGGCGGGGGTTCTGGGCAGGGTTTTCGGACATCGCCTACCAGCGTACGCAGGCCCCGCAACCGCATTGGAGGTGGCCGGACCTGACGAGTGCCGATCGCGGCCGGAACCGGGACCGGCACGCACGAGGCCACAGCGCCGGGTGGTACCGGATGCCGAGGCTGGCGGCGGGGCAAGCGCCCCAATGTGGCATTGGGTGCGTCAGATGCACCCAATGTGGCGTTCGGTGCGTCGCATGCACCCAATGCCACATTGGGGCGCGTGACCGCCGCGCATCCGGTACCACCCGGCCCGGAACATCCACGCGGCGGGAACTCAGACCTGGTAGTCGTACAGCGTCGAGCGGCCGTTGCCGTGGCCGGTCGAGGGCGAACGCAGGTGGTTGCGGCCCGAGTCGACGGTGCGCAGCGTGGTGGCCAGCAGTTCGGAGAACTCGGCCAGCTTGCCGTCCACGTACGCGTCGCAGTCGGCGCGCTGGCGGTCGGCTTCGGAGTGCGCCTCGTCGACGATGCGCGCGGATTCGGCGTGCGCGGCCTGCACGACCTCGGTCTGCGAGACGAGCCGGGCCTGTTCGGCGCGGGCGTCCTCGATCGCGCGGTCGTAGGCGTCGCGGCCGGCCTGGATCATCCGCTCCGACTCGGCGCGGGACCGTTCGGTGAGGTTCTGGTACTCGGCCTGTCCGCCCGCGACCATGCGCTCGGCCTCGTTGTGCGCGTCGCCCAGCATCTGCTCCGCGCGGGCGCGCGCGTCGGCGAGGATGCGCTCGGCCTCGGACGTGGCGTCCGACACCGTCCGCTCGGCTTCCTCGTTCGCGCCGGCGACGGTCTCCCCCGCCTCCTTGCGCGCGGCCAGCAGCAGGTCGTCTCGTTTGTCGAGAACGTCCTGCGCGTCGTCCACTTCGCCGGGAAGCGCGTCGCGGACGTCGTCGAGCAGCTCGAGAACGTCGCCGCGGGGCACCACGCAGCTGGACGTCATGGGAACCCCACGGGCCTCTTCGACGATCGTGACGAGCTCGTCGAGTGCCTCGAAAACCCGGTACACGGCCACTCCCTCAAGCAGTTTCCCCGATCACTGGCTTCCAGTCTGCCCGCTTCGCAGCCTGAACCGGTGAACGAGCACCCGACCGGGCGTGTCCTCACCTAACAGAAGGGGCGGCTTCACCCGCTGGTGAAACCGCCCCTTCCGGACCTGGGTCAGCCGTTGAGGTCGATCTTCTGGAAAGTCGCGTAGTGGTCCGGCGTGTAGACCAGCTCGCCGCCGTCGCCCGAGATCACGCGGTCCTCCGAGCCGACGTCGTACAGCGTGTAGTAGCCGGCGTCGCACGCGGGCAGGACGCCCTCGCGGTTCTCGTAGGTCGTGCCGTCGCTGAGGGTGCCCGCACGCACGCCGTCGACGACCTTCTTGGCCTCGTCGGAAAGTGTCGAGTAGCCGACCGGGCTCAGCTTCGACAGGTCGCCGCACTTCGTCGGGGTGCTGCCGCCGTCGATGTCGATGACCTGGAAGGACTCGTAGTGGTCGCCGGTGTAGAAGTACTCGCCGCCCTGGCCGGTCACGATCCGGCGGGTGCCGCGGTTGCTCGAACCGGGCGTGGGCACGGTGTACTCGTGGTAGTAGCTCGACGCGCAGGAGGGCAGGATCCCCTCGCGGTTGGTGAACACGACGCCGTCGTTCTTCGGGTACGGGAACGGGCCGTTCGTCTGGATGAGCTTGTAGGTGTCAGTCGCCTGCGCGGGCAACGCGGACAGCTTGACGTGCGTGAACCCGGACAGATCCCCACAGGAGTTCTGCTTCGGCTGCACGGACGCCGGCGCCGCCGGGGACATCGGAACGGCCTCCGCGGCCGTGCCGAACCCCAGGAAACCGACCAGCAGTGCGAAAAGGACACCGACTATGCGGCTGCGGTTGTTGGTCATTTTCGGACGGTAACCCGGTCGGGTAGTCCGCAGAATGACGTGAGGTGAACAGCTTCGGGACGCGGCCGAAGTCCCGACGAAGGCTGTAATCCGTTCAGGCTAAATCGGCCGCCGGGCTGGCGTTTCGGCCGGAGGCGGTGCTCAGTCCCGGGGTGCTCAGTCCTGTTTGGCGTAGACCGCGACGAGGCGTTCGTACACCACCGGCGGCACCAGGTTCTCGATGTCGCCGCCGAGCGCCGCGATCTCCTTGACCAGCGAACTGGACACGAAGCCGTATGCGGGGTTGTTGGCCATCAGCAGCGTTTCGAGGCCGGTGAGCTCGCGGTTCATCTGAGCCATCTGCAGCTCGTAGTCGAAGTCGCTGACCGAGCGAAGGCCCTTCGCGACCGCGGCGATGTCGTTGTCGCGGCAGTAGTCCACGAGCAGGCCCTGCCACGAATCGACCCGTACGTTCGGCAGCTTCGCGGTGATCTCGCGCAGGATCTCCATGCGTTCCTCGACGCTGAAGAGGCCCTTCTTGCTCTTGTTCACCCCCACCGCGACGACAACCTCGTCGAAGAGCGCCGAAGCACGCTCGATGATGTCGAGATGTCCGTTGGTGGCCGGATCGTAAGAACCGGGACAGACCGCACGCCGCATGGCGCGGACGCTATCAAGCCACGCGGTCGCGCGCGCACTCGTGACGACTGCGTCACACCTCAGATGAGCTGTCGTACTCCGCCCAGTACAGCGCGGTGTCGCCGTAGCGCTTGTCGCGAAGCGGCTTAAACGTCGACGGCCAGTCTGGAGCACCGTCGCGCGCAGCCCGTTCAATCACCGTCAACGCGCCGTCCGCGAGCCAGCCACCACTGTGCAACGAAGCGAGCACTGTGCCCAGCGAAGCAGCATCGACCGCGTACGGCGGGTCTGCGAGCACAACGTCGAACTGCACCGACGCAGGAGCAGCGACGACCGTCTCGACCTGGCCCGCGCGCACTGTGCCGCCTAGCCGTAAATCGGCGACGTTGCCGCGAAGCACGTCTGCCGCCTTACGGTCGGCTTCGACGAACCACGCGTCCGCTGCACCTCGCGAAAGCGCTTCGAGACCGAGCGCGCCCGAGCCGGCGTAGAGGTCGAGCACGCGGGCTCCGTCCAGCTCACCGGCCACTTCTAGGGCGTTGAACAGCGCTTCCCGCACCCGCTCCGACGTCGGGCGGGTGCCTTTGGGCGGCACCTTCAGCCGCCGCCCGCCCGCCTTCCCGGCCACGATCCTCGTCACCCGGCCATCTTCGCCCAAGGTCGCGATGTGGCGTTGGGCAGGACTTGCCGAACCCTCGCGCGCGGGCGCGTAGAGTCGTTCTTCGCCCTCCAGAGGCGAAGTCATGGTGTTCAAGGGAGCGTTGCGTGTCGGAACCCCGGGTGAGACGGGCTGAGATCGCCGTCGAGCAGGCACACGTCGACCGGGTCTACACGCGGCTCGCCGAGCTGCGGACCCAGGCCGAGGCGATGCGGGCCAAGGGCTACGAGCTGGGCCAAGGCGCCCAGCGCGAAGCGATCTTCGAGCAGGCGTCGATGCTGTTCGAACGCGACATGATGGTCTACCACGCGAACCAGACCCTGCAGACGCTCGACGCCGAGTACGAGGGCCTGGTCTTCGGCAGGCTCGACCACCTCGACCGCGAGCACATCTACGTGGGCCGCCTCGGCATCCGCGACACCGAGTTCGACAACCTGGTCACCGACTGGCGAGCGCCCGCCGCCGCCGCGTTCTACCAGGCCACCGCCGAAGAGCCGATGGACGTCGTGCGCCGCCGCGTCATCCGCTGCTCCGGGCAGACGGTGCTGGACGTGGACGACGACGTGCTGATCGCCGACGCCGTGCCCGAGGACATGCAGATCGTCGGCGAGGGCGCCCTGATGGCCGCGCTCGGCCGCTCGCGCGGCGAGAAGATGCGCGACATCGTCGCCACGATCCAAAAGGAACAGGACGACGTCATCCGCGCGCCGTGGCGCGGGGTCACCGAGATCACCGGCGGTCCGGGCACCGGCAAGACGGCTGTCGCGCTGCACCGCGCGGCGTACCTGCTGTACCGGCACCGCCGTCAGCTCGGCGGCGCGGGAGTGCTGGTGATCGGCCCTTCGGGCGTCTTCACCACGTACATCTCGCGTGTGTTGCCGTCGATGGGCGAAACGAACGTCGAACTGCGCGCGCTCGGCGAAGTGCTCGACGGTCTCGAAGCGACGCGACAGGACACAGCCGCGCTGGCCGCGATCAAGGGTTCGCTGCGGATGCGGAAGGTGCTTCTGCGCGCGTTGCGCGACACCCCGCCCGAAGCGCCGACGGAGCTGAAGATCGTCTACCGCGGCGAAGTCCTGAAGCTCACCGCGCGCGAGCTGGAGAAGGTACGGCGCAAGGCACACACGCAGGGCGCGCCGCCGAACCGGTCGCGCGTACGCGTGGCAGAGCTGCTTCTCGCCGCGCTCGCGGACAAGGCCGAGGAGTACGCGAAGGCGGACGGCAAGGAGAGCGACCGCGCGGAGCTGATCAACGATCTCGGCGAGCGCATCGACTTCCACCGTTTCCTCGTGGTGTGGTGGCCGACGCTGTACCCGGCGCAGGTGCTCAAGTGGCTTGGCGCCGAGAAACGGCTGGCCGCGGCGTCGAAGGGCATCCTGAACCGGACCGAGATCAGCTTGCTGGCGGCCGACTTCGCGGACCGTTCGCGCGGCTGGTCGGTGGCCGACATCGCGTTGCTGGACGAACTGCGCGTGCTGGTCGGGCCGGAGCCGAAGCGGCGCCGTCGCCAGACCGTGGTCGAGGTGGCCCCGGAGCGCGGCAGTTCCGGAGGCGCACCGCACCGCCCGGAGCACTACGACGAGTACTCGCACGTGGTCGTCGACGAATCGCAGGACCTTTCGCCGATGCAGTGGCGGATGGTCGGCCGTCGCGGCAAGTACGCGAGCTGGACCGTCGTGGGCGACCCGGTGCAGAGCTCGTGGCCGGATCCGGACGAGGCGGCGCAGGCGCGCGACCAGGCGTTCGGCGTGAAGACCACGCGGCGGCGCTTCACGCTGCGCACGAACTACCGGAACTCGGCGGAGATCTTCGACCTGGCGGCGAAGGTCGTGG
Source organism: Amycolatopsis halotolerans (assembly GCF_042647905.1). Taxonomy (NCBI): domain Bacteria; kingdom Bacillati; phylum Actinomycetota; class Actinomycetes; order Pseudonocardiales; family Pseudonocardiaceae; genus Amycolatopsis; species Amycolatopsis halotolerans. The sequence goes on along the minus strand of NZ_JBHRWI010000070.1, from coordinate 28,166 downwards.
CCGGCCACGCACAGGCCGACGAGCTGCCCAAGGCCGTGCGCACCACCGGGATCGAGCCGGAGGTCCGTCCGGTCGATCAGGCCGCTTTGGTCACCGCGACGCAGTCCGCGGCGAAGGAACTGCTCGGCGCGGTCGAGGGCACGGTCGGTGTGATCACCGCCATGGACCGCGTCGAAGAGGTCGAGGGCTGGCTCGCCGGGCAGACCGACGAGCGGCTCAAGGTCGTCGGGTCCCTCGATTCGAAGGGCCTCGAATACGACGCGGTCGTGCTGGTCGAGCCGATGGACCTGGTCACCGAGTCCTCGACCGGGCGGCGCGTGCTGTACGTCGCGCTCACCCGGGCGACGCAGCAGCTGATCGTGCTCGCCTCGAACCCGGACTGGCTGCCGCACGCGTGAGGCGGGAAGGGAATCGCGGCCGCGCGCGTTACGGCTGTACGTGACCTCCCTGCCTGACGTGCCGCTGTCCGTGCTCGACCTCTCCCCCGTTTCCGAAGGGAAGGGGGTCGGCGAGGCGCTGCGCAACACGCTCGATCTCGCCCGCAACGCCGAGCGGCTGGGCTATCACCGGTACTGGCTCGCCGAGCACCACAACATGCCCGGCATCGCCAGCTCGGCCACGGCGGTGCTGATCGGGCACGTCGCGGACGCCACCGAGAGCATCCGCGTCGGCTCCGGCGGGATCATGCTGCCGAACCACGCGCCGCTCGTGGTGGCCGAGCAGTTCGGCACGCTGGAGGCGTTCCACCCGGGCCGGATCGACCTGGGCATCGGCCGCGCGCCGGGCACGGACCAGCGCACCGCGCTCGCGCTGCGCGGGCCGGGCGGGCTGTCCGCGGAGAACTTCCCCGAGCACCTGATGGAGCTCATCAGCTACTTCGAGCCGGACGCGGCGCGCGGCGTGAACGCGGTCACCGCCGAGGGCAACAAGCCGCCGGTGTGGCTGCTGGGTTCGTCCGGCTTCAGCGCGCAGCTGGCCGGACGGCTGGGGCTCCCGTTCTCCTTCGCGCACCACTTCGCGGCCGAGAACACGATTCCGGCGGTGCGCCTGTACCGCGAGAACTTCCGCCCGTCCGAGGTGCTTTCGGAGCCGTACGTGATGCTGGGCGTGCAGGTGATCGCCGCCGAGACCGACGAGCGCGCGGAGTATCTGGCCGGGCCGAGCGGGCTGACCTTCCTCAGCCTCCGCCGCGGCCGCCCGATCGCGCTGCCGACGCCGGAGGACGCCGCCGAGTACCCGTACACCGAAATGGACCGCGCGTTCCTCGCCGAGAGGTTCGGGTCGAGCATCGTCGGCGGGCCGGAGAGCGTCCGGAAGGGACTGGACCAGTTGCTGGCCGACACCGACGCCAACGAGCTGATGATCACCACGATGGTGCACGGTCACGAGGACCGCGTGCGTTCGTACGAGATCGTCGCGGACTTGAAGCGCTGATGGAGGTCTTCGACTGGCAGGGCAAGCACGGGCAACAGGTGCGGTGGTCCCGACAGGGTGCGGGGCCGCCGCTCGTGTTCTGTCACGGGACGCCGTGGTCGTCGAAGCTGTGGGAGCCGATCGCTTCGACGTTCGCGCAGGACTTCACCGTGTACCTGTGGGACATGCCCGGCTACGGCAGTTCCACGATGGCGGACGGCCAGGACGTCTCACTGGCCGCGCAGGGCGAGACGTTCGCCGCGCTGTTAGACCATTGGGGTCTCGAAGAGCCGGACGTCGTGGCGCACGACTACGGCGGCGCGGTCAGCCTGCGCGCGTTTCTGTTGCACGGCGCGGCTTATCGGTCGCTGGCGCTGGTGGACGTCGTCGCGCTGGCACCGTGGGGTTCGGAATTCTTCCGTTTGGTGGCGGAGAACGCGGACGTGTTCGCACAGTTGCCGCCGAACCTGCACGAGGCACTGGTGCGGGAGTACATCGCCGGTGCCGCCCACCGTCCGTTGTCCGCCGAAGCGCACGACATGCTTGTCACGCCGTGGCTCGGTTCGTCTGGACAGGCGGCCTTCTACCGGCAGATCGCGCAGGCCGATCAGCGGTACACCGACGAAATCGAGCCGCGCTACCGCGACGTCAGCGTGCCCACGCTCGTCGTGTGGGGCACCGAGGACACCTGGATCCCGGTCGACCGCGCGCACCGGCTCGCCGGGATGATCCCGGGTGCCGGGCTGGAATTGGTCCGTTCGGCCGGACACCTCATCCAGCTCGACGCACCCGAGGCGCTGACCGCTTCGCTGCACCGCTGGCTCGCCCGCTGAAATATCCGGAAACCGCCGCACCGGTATTTATTTTCCGGCACTGACAACCGCATTCCCCGCAGTTGTCACAACCGCACAAGAATTCGGCGGTTACGACGCCGTGACCCCGCAGGACGGGGCAAGTTCTTGTCTGCGGGCAAGGCCCTCGTTAGCGTACTGACCAGTAACGAAACCGCACGGTAACCCCGCCGACGCTTTCGCTTCCGTCCCGGTCCGCCAAACGGATCAGCACCGGAACGGGCGTTCGGCGGGCATTCCGCCGTGCCCGGAAATTGCTGGGAGGTCGGGCGATGGCGTTTCCCGGCGCCGCGGCACTGCACCAGACCGGCCGGCTTTACGCACTGGGGCTCGACGTCGTCCGGCTGACGTTCCGCCGTCCGTTCCAGTTCCGTGAACTCGTGCAGCAGTTCTGGTTCATCGCGAGCGTGTCGATCCTGCCGACCGCGCTGGTGTCGATCCCGTTCGGCGCCGTGATCGCGCTGCACATCGGGTCGCTGACCACGCAGATCGGCGCGCAGTCGTTCACCGGCGCGGCGAGCGTGCTGGCGATCATCCAGCAGGCCAGCCCGATCGTGACCGCGCTGCTCATCGCGGGCGCGGGCGGCAGCGCGATGTGCGCGGACCTCGGTTCGCGCACCATCCGCGAGGAAATCGACGCGATGGAGGTGCTGGGAGTCTCGCCGATCCAGCGCCTGATCGTGCCGCGCGTGCTGGCCGCGATGGGCGTGGCGGTGTTCCTCAACGGCATGGTCAGCGTGGTCGGCGTGCTCGGCGGCTACTTCTTCAACGTGATCATGCAGGGCGGCACGCCGGGCGCGTACCTGGCGAGTTTCTCCGCGCTGGCACAGCTTCCCGACCTGTGGATCAGCGAGATCAAGGCGCTGCTGTTCGGGTTCGTCGCCGCGGTCGTCGCGTCCTATCGCGGGCTGAACCCGCGCGGCGGGCCGAAGGGCGTGGGCGACGCGGTGAACCAGTCCGTCGTCATCACGTTCCTGCTGCTGTTCGTGCTGAACCTGATCCTCACCACGGTGTACCTCCAGCTCGTGCCGCCGAAGGGAAGCTGATGGCCACCCCGACCCCAACGCGCGTGCTCGAAGCCATCGACCGCAGACTCGGCTTCCTCGACACTCTCGGCGACCAGATCCTGTTCTTCCTGCGCGCGCTCGGCTGGGTGCCGCGCGCGGTGCGCCGGTACCTGCGCGAGATCGTCCGGCTGCTGGCCGAGGTGAGCTTCGGCAGCGGCGCGCTGGCGGTGATCGGCGGGACGATCGGCGTGATGGTCGGGATGACCGTCGCGACCGGGACTGTCGTGGGGCTGCAAGGGTATTCGGCGCTGAACCAGGTGGGCACGTCGGCGTTCGCCGGGTTCATTTCGGCGTACTTCAACACGCGCGAGATCGCGCCGCTGGTGGCTGGGCTGGCGTTGTCGGCGACGGTCGGCTGCGGGTTCACCGCGCAACTGGGCGCGATGCGGATCTCGGAGGAGATCGACGCGCTCGAGGTGATGGGCATCCCGAGCGTGCCGTATCTGGTGACCACGCGGGTGATCGCCGGGTTCGTCGCGGTGATTCCGCTGTACGCCGTGGGGCTGTTGTCGTCGTATCTCGCGTCGCGGCAGGTCACGGTGTGGGGCTTCGGGCAATCGGCGGGCACGTACGACCATTACTTCCTGCTGTTCCTGCCGCCTGGCGACGTGCTGTGGTCGTTCGGGAAAGTGCTGATCTTCAGCGTCGTCGTGGTGCTCGCGCACTGCTATTACGGCTTCCGCGCGAGCGGCGGTCCGGCAGGCGTCGGCGTCGCGGTGGGGCGGGCGGTGCGGACGGCGATCGTCGCGATCAGCGTCCTGGACTTCTTCCTCAGCCTCGCCATCTGGGGTGCCACGACGACCGTCCAGGTGGCCGGATGAACCGGCGCTGGCACAAGACCCGAGTCCGCACCGCCGGGGTGCTGTTCCTGGCGGCGCTGTCGGCGTTCGTGCTGCTCACGGTGAAGATCTACAACAAGGACTTCACCACCACGGTCCCGGTGACGCTGCAGGCCGACCGCGTCGGCAACCAGCTGCGCGCGGGCGGGCAGGTGAAGGCGCGCGGCGTCGTGGTCGGCGAGATCCGGGGTGTGCACGCGATCCGCGGGGGCGCGGAGATCTCGCTGGCGCTGGACCCGGAGCAGGTGAAATGGCTGCCGGTCAACGTTTCCGCGTTGCTGGTGCCCAAGACCCTCTTCGGCGAACGGTACGTCCAACTGTCCATTCCGGACACTGGCCGGAAGCGCCCCCTGCGGGCCGGAGACGTAATCTCGCAGGACCGGTCGGCGAACGCGATCGAACTGGAGCGGGTCTTCGACAACCTGCTGCCGGTGCTGAAGGCCGTCCAGCCGCAGAAACTCGCGACCACGCTGACCGCGGTTTCGACGGCGTTGCAAGGCCGCGGTGCGCAACTGGGCCAGACGTTGGCGACCGCGTCGGACTATCTGCGACGGTTCAACCCGAACCTGCCGCAGTTGGACCGCAACGTGCGCGACCTCGCCACCGTCACCCGGATGTACGGCGACATCGCACCCGATCTGCTCGACGCGCTCACCGATTCGTCGGTCACCCTCGGCACGGTCGACGCGAAGCGCACGGACCTCGGCTCGCTGTATCAGCAGGTCACGACGTCGTCGCGAGACCTCACGACGTTCCTGCGGCAGAACCGGAACAACATCATCGCGTTGTCCGCGGACAGCCGCCGTCCGCTCGAAATCGGCGCTAAGTACTCCCCCAGCTTCCCTTGCACTCTACAGGCGCTCACCGACATGAAACCGTCGATGGACCGGATCCTCGGCGCCGGATCGAAGGAACCTGGCCTGCACGTCGAGGTCACCGTGTCGCAGTCGCGCGGGAAATACGTGCCGGGCAAGGACGCGCCCGCCTACACCGAAAAGACCGGCCCGCGCTGCTACCCGAGCGGGGTCGTGCCGAGCGCCGGAACTCCGGCGACCACGCCCTCGACCGGCGACCTCGGCATCGCGAATTCCCCGCAGGAGCAGCAGTTCCTGGCCCCGCTGATCGCGCCGTCGCTGGGCATGTCGACCGCTGACGTGCCGACCTGGAGCAGCGTGCTCGTCGGCCCGCTCTACCGCGGAACGGAGGTGACGGCGAAGTGAGAAACCTTGCCGCTCCCCTGGTCAAAAGCCTGATCTTCATCCTGGTCACGGTCCTCGCGACAGTCGTTCTCGCGTTGTCGATCACCGGCGGTTCGGTCGGCGGAAGCCAGCGGTACGGGGCCACTTTCCTCGATGCCACCGCGTTGAATGTCGGCGATGACGTGCGAATTTCCGGAGTGAAGGTCGGGCAGATCGAAGACCTCGGGGTGATCGATCACAACCGCGCGCACGTCAGCTTCTCGCTCGAGAACGGCCGCACGGTGCCCGCCAACGTGACCGCGGTGATCAAGTACCGCAACATGGTCGGCCAGCGCTACCTCGCGCTGGAACGCCCCCGCGCCGCCGCCGGGGTGTTGCCTCCGGACGGCGAAATCCCCCTCGACCGCACAACTCCGGCACTCGACTTGACCGACCTGTTCAACGGCTTCAAACCGCTCTTCCAAGCCCTGTCGCCCAAGGACGTCAACGACCTCTCCGGCGAGATTGTCCAAGTGCTGCAGGGAGAAGGCGGCACAGTGACCGAACTGCTGCAGCACACCGGATCGCTCACCAGCACCCTCGCCAGCCGGGACCGCGTGATCGGCGAGGTGATCGGCAACCTGAACTCGGTGCTGAAAACCGTGAACGGCAAGGGGGATTCGCTCGCGACGCTGGTGTCGACCCTGCGCCAGCTCGTGTCCGGCCTCGCCGAGGACCGCACGGCGATCGGCGACGCGGTGTCCGGCCTGGCCGAGCTGACGCAGTCCACCAGCGGGCTGCTCACCGAAATCCGGCCGGGGCTGAAGGACAGCGTCTCCGGTCTCGACGCGCTGACCCAGAACTTGAACAAGGGGGAAGCCGACGTGGACAAGGCCCTGACCACGCTGCCGAAGAAGCTGGACCGCATCGGCACGCTCGGGTCGTACGGCTCGTGGATGAACTTCTACTTGTGCAAGGCCGTCCTGGAAACTTCGCCGCCGCGCGGAGTGGCGGCGACCGCGGCGAGGTGTGGCGCGTGAAGTCGTTCCGGGAGCGCAATCCGCTCGTGCTGGGAATCGTCGGCAGCGTCGCGCTGGCCGCGATCCTCACCGGCACGCTGAACTACCACAACCTGCCGTTCCTCGGCGGCACCACCTACCAGGCCGAATTCGGCGAGGCCGCCGGGCTGCAGGCGGACGACGAGGTGCGGATCGCCGGGATCAAGGTCGGCGAGGTGTCCCAAGTGGACCTCGACGACGACCACGTGCTGGTCAGCTTCCGGGTGAAGAACGCCTGGATCGGCGACCGGACGTCGGCGCAGATCAAGATCAAAACGTTGCTGGGCCGGAAATTCCTCGCCCTCGACCCGTCCGGCCGCGCGGAACAGAACCCGGACCAGCCCATCCCGCGCGACCGCACAGTGACCCCGTATGACGTGACCGACGCGTTCAACGGCCTCGCCGACACCGCGGGCGCGATCGACACGAAACAGCTCGCGACCAGCTTCTCCACGATCAGCGACACCTTCCGCAATTCGCCGCAGCACGTCCGCACCGCGCTCGACGGGCTCAGCGCGTTGTCGAAGACGGTCTCGTCGCGCGACAACGAGATCGCCGAACTGCTGGCCAACGCGCGCAAACTCACCACCACGCTCGCCAATTCGAATGACGACTTCGAGAAGCTCGTCAAGGACGGCGACCTGCTGCTCACCGAACTGGACCACCGCCGCGAGGCGATCCACCAGCTGCTCGTCGGAACCCAGCAGCTCGCGAAGCAGCTGTCCGGCTTGGTTTCGGACAACACCGCGCAGCTCGCGCCAGCGTTGAAGCAGCTCGACCAGGTGACCGACCTGCTGCAACGCCAAGACGCGAACCTCACGCAAAGCCTCAAACTCGCCGGGCCGTACTTCCGCGTGCTGAACAACACCGCGGGCAACGGCCGCTGGCTCGACAGCTACCTGTGCGGCCTCATCCCGGAGAACCGCGATCCGTGCATCCCGCCGAGAGGAGGCGCGAAATGACCACGCGCGCATACCGTTTCGTCGTCTTCCTGCTGGTGATGGCCTTGGTGGTCTGCGGCGTGCTGTGGTGGGTGTTCTCCGGATCGGGCCGATACCGCGTCACGGCGTACTTTTCGCGGGCCGTCGGTGTCTACAGCGGATCCGACGTCCGGGTGCTCGGGGTCAAGGTCGGCGAGGTCACCGCAGTGCTCCCGCAGGGCGAGCAGGTCCGTGTCGACTTATCGGTAGATCCGCACATCCCGGTCGCCGCAGACACCACCGCGCTGGTCATCGCGCCAAGCGTGGTCGCGGACCGCTACGTCCAACTGGGCAAACTCGCCCGGGGCGGCCCGCGCCTTGCCGACGGCGCGGTGATCGGCACCGACCGCACGGGCACGCCGGTGGAGCTGGACCAGCTGTACTCGAGCCTGGACACGCTGAGCAAAGCACTCGGCCCGAACGGCGCGAACTCCAACGGCGCGTTGTCGGATCTTCTGCGGACGGGCGCGGCGAACCTGGACGGCAACGGCAAGGCGTTCAACACCTCCGTCCGCGACTTCGCCCGCCTCGCGCGCACGCTGGCGGGCAACTCCTCGGACCTGTTCGGCACGGTCGACGAGCTGCAGAAGTTCACCACCATGCTCGCCACGAACGATCACCAGGTCGCGGACGTGAACCAGCAGCTGGCCAAAGTGTCCGACACCCTCGCCGCGAACCGCTTCGAACTCTCTGACGCGCTGCGCTCGCTGGCCGGCGCGCTCGCCTCCGTCCAGGGCTTCATCCGGGACAACCGGGCTGCCATCAAGTCCAATGTAGACAAACTGGCCAAGACGACGCAGATCCTGGTCGACCAACGCGCCTCGCTGGCCGAAGCGCTGGACGTCGCCCCGCTGGCCGCCCAGAACGTACTGAACGCGGTCGACCCCGCCACCGGACGTCTACAGGGCCGCTCCGATCTGCTGGAGTACCTGCCGCTGCCGACGACGGACGCGGCCGTGACGGGAGGCGGCCGATGAAGGCGCGACGGCTTTTCCTCGCACTGGCGGTGAGCACGCTCGCCGGCTGCGCGGCACCCAGCGGTTTCCACGGCGTCTACGACCTCCCGCTGCCCGGCGGCGCGGACCTCGGCGCGCATCCGTACGAGATCACCGTCCAGTTCGCCGACGTCCTGGACCTGGTCCCGCAGGCCGCGGTGAAGGTGGACGACGTCCCCGTCGGCCGCGTCCAATCGATCCGGCTGGGCTCCGACGGCTGGACCGCCGAAACCGTCCTGGCCGTCAACGGCGACGTCCGCCTGCCCGCGAACGCCGTCGCGCGGTTGCGGCAATCTTCACTGCTGGGCGAGAAATTCGTCGAACTGGCCGCACCGGTCACGTCCCCCTCCGGCCAGTTGGGCGACAAAGCCGTCATCCCGGTGTCGCGAACCAACCGCAACCCGGAGTTCGAGGAGATCTTCGGCGCACTGTCGCTGCTGCTCAACGGCGGCGGAATCGGCCAGCTGCAGACGATCAACCGCGAACTGACGAAAGCCATGGACGGCAACGAGGAAGAGATCCGCAGCTTCCTCGCCGGAGTCGACCAGCTGATGACGAACCTCGACGCCCACCGCCACGACATCACCGCCGCGCTGGACGGCCTCAACCACCTCTCCGCGACGCTGGCCGACCGCAACTCGCAGATCGCCGATGCCCTCACCGACCTGACGCCAGGATTGAAGACCCTCACCGACCAGCGGCCGCAGCTGGTGACGATGCTGCAATCGCTGGACCAACTGTCCACAGTGGCCACCGACGTCACGAACAAGAGCCGCGACGACCTGGCCGCCGACCTGCGCGCGCTCGCCCCCATCCTGCGCCGGCTGGCCGATGCCGGGCAAAACCTGCCCAAGGCGTTGGAAATCCTGCCCTCGTTCCCGTTCACCGACCCCGTGCTGGACGCGATCAAGGGCGACTACGTGAACGTCTACGCCTCGATGGTTCCCGGCCCCGGCGTCCCGCTGCCCCCACCTGGCCAAGGCGTCCCACCAGGGCTCCCGACCCTGCCGCTCTCGCCTGGGGGCCACTGATGCTCACCAGACGGATCCGGATCCAGGTCATCGCCTTCGTGATCGTCGCGTTGGCCGCGACTTCCTTCGTTGGCGCGAAATACGCCGGAATCGCCCGCCTTCTCGGTGCCGGTACCTACACCGTCCGCCTGGAGCTTTCGGAAGGCGGCGGCATCTTCACCAACGGCGAGGTCACCTATCGAGGCGTGGCCGTCGGCCGGATCGGTCAACTGCGCCTGACCGACCACGGCATGGAAGCGGACCTGCTGCTGGACACCTCCTCTCCGCCGATCCCTTCACGCTCCCGCGCAATCGTCGCGAACCGTTCCGCGGTGGGCGAGCAATACGTCGACCTGCAACCTTCAACCGACCAGGGGCCTTTTCTGGAGGACGGCAGCGTAATCCCCCGCAGCGCAACCGCTCTGCCGCTTCCCGTGCAGACTTTCCTGTCCGATGTGGACTCCCTGACCGCTTCGGTCCCGACAGAGGACCTGCGCACCGTGGTGAACGAACTGGACAACGCGTTGCAAGGCAGCGGCCCGGATCTGCAACTGCTGATGGACACCGCGAGGTCCTTCACCAACTCCGCCTCCAGCCATCTGCCCTCGACGGTGAAACTCATCGATGACGGCTCGACGGTCCTGAAAACCCAAGCCGCCTCCTCGACCGCGTGGCGAGACTTCAGCCGAAACGCCCGCCTGTTCGCCTCGCAGCTAGCGTCCTCCGACGGCGACCTGCGGAAACTGATCGCGACCGCCCCGCCCGCCGCTACCCAGGTGACGGGCTTGCTGCGGGACACCAGCCCAGGCCTGCCCATCCTGATGGCAAACCTGCTCACGACGGCCGACGTCTTCAGCGCCAGAACCGACGGTCTGGAGCAACTGCTGGTGACTCTGCCGAAAACCGTGGCCGCGACGTCGTCGGCGATCACCCCCGACGGCGGGAAACTGTCGTTGGCCTTGACGTTCTTCGACCCGCCTCCGTGCCGGAAGGGTTACGAGAGCACGAAGTACCGCAGCAGCGTGGACCTGCCGGTGCTCCCGTTCAACACCGCCGCCGCCTGCACCCTGCCCGCCGGAGACCCGTCCTCGGTGCGCGGTTCGCAGAACGCACAGCATGCCGGGGTACCGGAACCTGCCAAGCCCGGGGGTCTCTCCGGGGTGGCTGGCGGGCTTCCGACGTCGACTGATCTGGAGGAGATGCTGTGGCTACGCCGGGGAAACTGAAGGTGTCGCCGGAGGTGGCTTCTTCCGGTAATGCCGCTTCTGGTGCTGAGGTTGACGATTCCCGTCCCATCGACGACTCCGAGCGTCCCACCGCCATTTCCCCCGCCGTCGACTCAGTTGCCGACAGCCCACCCGTCGACGAAGACAGCTCGACCGCCAAGTCCCGCCGCACCATGACGTGGGTCGCCGGAATCGCCCTGACCGCAGCCACCGCTTTCGCCGCTTGGTCAGCCTGGTCGTGGCACGACGCCGCAACCGCCCCGACCTCAACCGCTGGCGCGACCCGAGACGAAGCTGTGGCGGCTGGCCGAACCCTGATCGCCACCGTCACTACCTTCGACCCCCACCACCGAGATCAGGACCTGGCCCGCTGGCAAGCCGCGACAACCGGTGCCCTCCAAACAACCCTGCCCGGCAACGTCCCACCCGACGGCTCCGCGACGACCGGCCACGTCCTAGACGCCGGACTCTCCGACCTGGACTCCGAAGCCGGTACCGCGAAACTCCTCGCGTCAGTGGAAATCACCGTGTCCAAGGACGGCGCCGCCCAGCCCATCCGCCGGACCCGCCTGGCCGCGACCCTGACCCGCACGGCGTCAGGCTGGAAACTCAGCACCCTGGAGCAGCTGGGGGTCGCCGGATCATGAAACTCACTCCGCGCCGGTCGAAGTCACGCACTGGACCTGCCGATTTCCCCGCTGACACAACCTCATCCGAAGACCCGCTCGCCGCTTCCGCCGAGGCCACTCAGCCGGGTGCAGCCAGTACTGGTGAGATGCCTGCCGCGGCCGAAACGGCCCGGCCAGCCCAGACGGGCCGGGCGTGCGCCGCAGCAAAAGCCGCGCAGCCAGCCAACATCGGCCACGCGTCTACCGCTGCCGGAGCCATCCAACCACCCGACACCGGCCAGGCACCTACCGCAGCCGAAGCAACCCAACCACCCAACACCGGCCAGGCACCTACCGCAGCCGAAGCAACCCAACCACCCAACACCGGCCACGCGCCTGCCACGGCAGAAGCCACCCAACCACCCAACACCGGCCAGGCACCTACCGCAGCCGAAGCAACCCAACCACCCAACACCGGCCACGCGCCTGCCACGGCAGAAGCCACCCAGCCAGCCAATACTGGCGAGGCGTTTACCTCAGCCGAAACCGCCCAGCCAGCCAACACAGCCGCTCACCCGCCCACCACCGCGGAAGCCGCCCCGTCACCCACCGGCTCAACTCCCGAGCAGTCCGCACCAACCTCCAATCCCCATCAACCACCCACCGCCACCGAACCGGTCCAAACTCCCCTCTCCGAATCCAAATTCACTCAGCCCTCGACCGCCGACCCACTCGACGCCGAGCCAACCACCCCACCTCCCCCAGACCCCGAACCCGCGAACACCCGCCGCCTCCCCGCACTCCTCCTGGCCTTGACCGTCCTCCTCACCGCCGTCGGCGTCTGGTGCACCGTCGAAGCCCGCTCCACCTCCGCGTCCGCCGCCGCCTCAAACCACGCGCTGACCGATCAACCCGCCACCGCCGAAGTCACCTCCGCCATCAGCCTCACCCTCAACAAGATCTTCTCCTACACCTACGACAAAACCGGCGTCACCGAGAACGCCGCCGCCACCCTGCTGCGCGGCCACGCCCGCGAGTCCTACGAGAAGCTCTTCGCCCAGGTCCGCACCATGGCCCCGGGCCAACGACTGACTCTCGCCTCGCGAGTCTCCGCCACGTCCGTCCAGCAACTCACCGAAAACAACGCACAGTTGCTCGTTTTCCTCGACCAGTCCGCTACGAGGGGGAATTCCGCCACTCCGGAAACCGCTGCGGCACAACTGTCCGTCACCGCTCAGCGCATTGACGGAAACTGGTACGTCACGGATCTCGCGCCCCGATGAAATTCTGTTTCCTCACCGCCGAAGGAGTACCGTCATGCCCATTTCCCGGATCGCCCGAATCGGCGTGCTCGCCGCGACCGCCGCGACCGCGGTCAGCCTCGCCTCCGCCGTTCCCGCGTCGGCGACCGAAATACCCATTCCGATCTCTTACTCGGTGGCGGGAAGCACGGTCGTGAAGAAGACCGGCAGCACGCTCGACCTCGGCCCCGGAACTCTCGCCGGAAATCTCCTGGTCGACGACCAAACCGGAGCCGTCGGACTCAACGCCAATCTGCAATTGCCGCCGTCCACCGCGCACATTTCGCTGCTCGCCGGCGGTTTCAAGATCAAGGCGACGGTCACCGTCACCCCGACCGCGCCCGCGACCGGCAGCCTCGCGAACGGCACCCTCACCACCCACGAAACCGCGAACATGGAGATCAGCGACATCTGGGCGGGCCCGATCGTGCCGGTCTTCCCGGTGCCGACCGTGCCCGGCAGCTGCACGACCGTCAAGCCGATCGACCTGACCCTGAGCGCGGCGAACGTCGACATCACCAAGCCGATCACGCTGACCGGCAACTACACCATTCCGGACTTCAAGAACTGCTTCATCGCCGATCTCGCACTCGGCGCACTGGTGTCCGGACCGGACAACACGATATCCCTGACCCTGACCTCGAAGAACTGATCAACCCCATGAAAAAGGAGTACCGGATACCTTTCCGGTACTCCTTTTTCGCATACCTGATCTTGAATTAATTGTCACCCCCGCACGAAACGCCGATACTGTTTACGCTGCCGCTGACAAAAGAATCGGTCCAGTTGCCGACCTGCGGACCAGGCGCGGAGCAGGGTTGTTGTCGACTGAACTCACGGGTAACCTTGGGCTCGCGGCCGGGATTCCCTACCGAGCCGATCCCCGTTCCCGGCGAATGTCCCGGAACGGAATCCGCGGAAACCTCCGTCCCCACTGCGCAGGATCGCCGCGAAAACTGCAGTCCGATCTAAGGAGAATGGTATGCCCCGGCTCAGCAAACTGTCCACCGGCGTGATGACCGGCGTCGCCGTAGGCGCGATCGCGGTCCTGACCGCGGGCACGGCCTCGGCCGCCACCGCGACCTACCAGGCCGGCCCCGCGACCTACAGCTGCACATTCCCGGCCATCCCGGCGCAGAACGTGGCGGTCACCGCGCAGTTCAACGGCCCGGACACGATCCCCGTGAACGGCACCACGACCCCGACCAACGTTTCCGGCACCGCGACCATCACCGCGCTGGTCCACGCGCTGCTCACCGCCGCGGGTTACGACGGAATCCGCGGCACCGCCGACGTCCCGATCACCGTCGACAACGGTTCGCTCTCCCCGTCGGACGCCTCCGGCCTGCAGATCCCGGAGCAGATCTACCCGGCGGGCGGCCCGATCACGGTGAACATCGCGCAGACGTCGACGTCGTCGATCCCGACCTACACCGCGCCGGCCAGCCCCGGCACGGTGACGTTCGGCCTCGACACGGCGCTCTCCGCGCAACTCGAGTTCCACAAGGCGTCCGACGGCAGCTGGACTCCTTGGACCATGCAGTGCACCGCCGCGTCGGGCACCAGCTTCAGCCCGTCGGGCACCATTTCCTGACCCATCCCGGCGGAGGGGCGGCCGAGTGCCGCCCCTCCGTTTTCGGTTCAGCGGCAGGGAATCGAACGATCCGTCACCACCAGGCTGAACTCGTCGCCCGCGGACCCGCTGACAACCGGCCCGCAGATCGGCGGCCGAGGCACGGTCGCCTGGCCGTAGGTGTTGTTGCCCCAGCCGACGACGGACCCGTCCGCCTTGAACGCGAGATTGTGGTTCCATCCCGCGTCGATCGCGACCACCCCGCTCGTCGCCGCCGGCGGCACGTCAGTCTGGCCGACGTTGTCGCGCCCCCACGCGAGCACGCCGCCGTTTTTGAGCGCGAGACTATGCTCGAACCCGGTCGAAATCGCCGTCACCCCGGATTGCGCCGCCGCCGGAACCGTTGCCTGGCCATACGTATTGTTGCCCCACGCGAGCACGCCGCCGTTCTTCAGCACGAGATTGTGGTCCCCGCCCGCAGAGATCGCGGCGACGCCCGACTGCGCGAAGTCCGGCACATCCGACCGGCTGCCCCAGCTCACGACCTGGCCGTTCTGAAGCAACGCGAGGCTGTGCACCGAACTGGTGGAAATCGCGGTCACGCCGCTGGACACCGTTGCCGGAAGATCAGTCTGGCCGTACCAGTCGTTCCCCCACGCGTACACCTTGCCGCCCTTGAGGCCGAGCCCGTGCGTCCAGCCAGCGGCGATCTGACTCGTCCCGGACGCGAGGTCCGCGGGCACCTCGGTCTCGCCGAAGTTGTTGTCCCCCCAGGCGATCACGGCGCCGTTCTTGAGCGCCAGCGCGACCAGTCCCCCAGCCGACACCGCGGACACGCCGGACGAGACTGTCGCCGGCGTCCGGAGAATCGCGTTCGTCACCCCCCACGCGTAGACCCCGTTCGCCGCCGTCAACTGCGGCTCGCTCGCGGCAGCCGCAGTCACCTCGCCCGTCCCGAGCGCGACGACCGCGGCAACGAATGCCGCAGCCCTGCCCCACTGTCTGTATCCGGTCGCCATCGCAGCCCCTTTCTCCGCACTTTTCCGGCGATACTCGCAGCCGTCGGCGGGCGCGCGGATTCTTTGTCAGATTCCGATGAAAACACCGCCCCAAACTAGCCCGCGAGCATAAGAAAACCCTTCTCCGCCAAGGGAAATTCTCCCCTGTGGCCAACCCTCTTGCCCGCCCGGTAAACCCACCGGTAACTTCGCCGGAGAACGATTTCCCGCGGGCGAGGAGGGCGTCTCAATGCCAGCACTCCGCAGGCTGACTCCCCGCCGCACGACCTTGACCGCGCTGGCGATCCTCGCCGCCCTGTCGATCGGGACCGGCGGCCTGACCGGCATCAGCTCCGCCGCGACCGACGCGACACCCCCGGCCGCCCCGCCTTCGTCCGGCGAACAACAAGCATCCGCGGACGTCGCCCTCGACTGCCCGTTCGCCGCCCCTGCCGGCCCCCAGCGGATCACTCTCAAGACGACCGCCACCCTGCCCGCGACGGCGACAGTCGGCTCCGCAGTCAAATTCCGTTCCTTGACCGCGTCGTTCACGCTTCCCCGGGCCGTCGCGACCCAGCTGGCACCGGCCCCCACCACCAGCCTCCGCGGCGGCTTGACCCTGGACCTGACCGCACATCAAGGCGACAAGAGCACCGCGATCCCCGCGCCGTTCACGATTGCCCCCACGCCGTTGCCGGAAAACGGCGACGTCCAGTTCACCGCGACCGCGGACTTGCCGGACCAGGCGATCACCGTCCCCGGCGAAGTCACCTTCGACGTCGGTGCCCCGGCCATCGCCCTGAAACCGGCGACCGAAGCCACCACCGAGGCTACGCCAGTCCGGTGCACCCTGGCCCCGAACCAGAAGACCGCGCTGGCCTCGATCCTCGTCGCCCCAGCTCCCGCCAAACCAAGCGCAAGCAACCCGGACACTCCGCCGCCCGCCGCGCCGCGCGGTGAAGCCGCCCCGCAGGACAGCGGCGGGTTCACCATCGTGACGCCGCTGAACCTGGTGCAGATCGTCGCCAATTCGTCGATCTACCGGGTGGGCGCGACCGTCACCAGCAAACCGACCGGCCTGCTCAACGGAGTCTGGACGATTGTGCTGGACGACAACGGCATCCAGCACGATCCGAGCACGATCACGGGGTCCGTCGGCTTCAAGCCGGTCACGGCGACCTTCCTGGGTTTCGGCTTCGTGCCGGTGAGCGCCACGGTCGAGTTCCTCCCCGCCGACTACCACAACGCCAAGCTGATCGAACTCAACGCGCAGCTCAGCGCACCGCCCGGCGAGACCATCCTGACCACTCACGTCAAGGTCATGGCCAGGATGAGCAACGCCACGGTCAACGGCGTCCCCCTGGACCTCGGCCCGGACTGCGTCTCCGCCTCGCCGATTTCCCTCAATCTTTTCGGCCCGTACAACGCACTGCAAGGCGGCACCGTCGGTACCGACCCGAACGCGCCGGATCCCGACTACCGCGGTTTCACGTTGCCCCCGTTCGTCCACTGCGGCGTCGCCGAACCGCTCAACCCCCTGTTGACCGGCATGGCCTCCACCACGACGAACATCAACCAGGCCAAGGTCGTCGCCGTCAACTTCGGCGAATGCACCAAGCCGAACCACACCCAGTGCCCGCCACCCCCGACCCCGCCGGGCTCGACCCCCAAACCGAACACCGCGCCAAACACCGGGCGGACGCTCAACACCGGGCCAGAGACAATCTCGCCAACCCCCGGCCCCACGACGAACCATCCCGCTACGGCCGTCTCCCCGTCTACCCGACCGAACTGACAAACACCGCCTTAATCCAGCGCCGCGTCACCACAATGATCTGACGGGCTTTGGCCGCGGAACGGCGAATCCTCGCCGCCAACAGACAACACCTCACACAACGCTGGTTCGGCCGCTCGCCCATTCGACGCTGAACCGCCAAACCAGCGACACCCTCTCCCTGCGCAGACCTGGCTAATCGCTATCCACCGCACCGTCGGCGAACCAGCGACATAACCAACTGCCGCCAACTCAGCCGCAGCCAGTCCGCATTACACCAACTCAGCCACGGCCGGTCCGAAGCACGTCAACTCGGCTTCGAAAGGCGCTCGCCGACGTTTCGCCATTTTTCGGCAACAGCCCGTATCCGCTGGTCACCGGTGACTTTTCGCATCCTCGTACGAGCTGGGCCGTCGACTGGCCGGCACCACGCTCGCGCTCTTGAGCGGTGTCGGCCAAAGCAGTTCTGCCCGCAGGTTCTCGGACGCGGCCGCACGCAAGACCAGCTCCATCTCGAACCGCGCAGCCGGATCGCGCAACAGCTCGCCGAACGTCGCCTGCAACTGGCGCATGCGATACCGCACCGTCTGCGGATGCACTTTCAGACGCTCGGCGATCTCGACGACGTTCCCCTGACTGTCGAGCCACGCACGCAACGTTTCGAGCAAACGATCCTGTTGCTTGTCGGTCATGTCCGCCAGGGGAGCGAACAGCCGGGCACGAAGGAGCTCCGTCAGCGCACCGTCCGAATGCACCAGCAGCGCGGCAAGGTGGTCCTCGGCGCGGAGTACTCGTTCGGTCGGGATTCGCCCCCTATCGGCGAGAACCAGTGTCCGGCGCGCCCAGCGCAGGGAATCGGCGAGGCTGGCCAACGGCACACACGGCCCGACGGACAACCGGTAATTCGGCAGCGCTGCCTGAAGTGTCGCCAGGCGCGCACCATTAACCGCGCCGGGAACGACGATGCACGGCTCGGCGGAGTCCAGTTCCGCCAGGACGTCGGAGTCCAACGTCGCATGCCGGCGGGCCCTGCCGTTCAGTGGCGAATGGACGGCAATCGGCGACGCCTGCTCCGGCACAGCCCAACCGGTGAGCTGCGCCAGCTCCGCAATCGCCTTCGGCGGAGCAGCTGGCACCTCCAGCAAGACGCCGAGCAGCCGTCGCCGCCAAGTGTCCAACGCGCCGGCAGTGCGGGCTTTCGCCTCTAAGTAGCCATCCAGCGCCACAGAAGCCAATTCGTCCATAAACGCCAACATGGCATCAGCCAACTGCGACATCACTGCCGACGAAAGACCAGCCCGCCGTCCGACGCGCATGATCCGGCGCCACGAGACGCGCGCGCCCACGCGATAGGCCGACTGCAGGGTGTCGAGGCTCCGTCCTTCCCTCATCTCGTTCTGCCCTAGCCGATGGTGCACCTCGTGCGACTGTTCCTTCGACGCCCGCGGGTCAGCGATCTGCGCGACGAACAGCGTGATCGCGTACTCGACACCCGCACGGATCGATCTCCCGTACGGACCGTCGAGCGGTCGTGCGTAGGCGGGAATCGTCGCGCGTATTTCGTCGAC
Organism: Amycolatopsis halotolerans; assembly: GCF_042647905.1. Classification (NCBI taxonomy): domain Bacteria; kingdom Bacillati; phylum Actinomycetota; class Actinomycetes; order Pseudonocardiales; family Pseudonocardiaceae; genus Amycolatopsis; species Amycolatopsis halotolerans. The sequence goes on along the minus strand of NZ_JBHRWI010000070.1, from coordinate 9,727 downwards.
GATCTCGGCGGACAGGCTCGCCAGCTCGGGCCGCAGGATCTCGGCGAGCTTGCGCGGCAGCGCAGCCGGCGGCACAGCGTGATCGAGTCCCCGCTCCACCGACATCGCAGCTCCTTCGCTCCGCCCGGTCCCCGGCGGCGCCTCAGCACCGCCAGAAGCCCCGCATCCATTGAGGGGTGACACCCGGCACATCGAAAAACCAACGCCAAATGTGTCACGAGTCGCCGAAGAAACCGATTTCTTGTCACGTTCGTGACAAGTTCACGAGGTCATAGCGGCACATCGCGACAACACACCACCAGGCGCGCTACGCCGTGCGTACGAACGGGCGAACCTGGGCGCCTGCCTTCAGCGGCGACCCAGCGGGCAGCGAAGACGACCACGGAGCGTCACCCGGCAGAGCCGACAGCCCTCTTGTAGCATGTACTTGATACAAGAGGGAGGGGTCCACGATGCAACTCGACTCGGCGCTCGCCGTCGCGGGCATCACCGGCCTGTTCGGGCTGATCATCCTCGTCGCGTTGTGGCCAGGCGAGAAGCAAGGCGCTCGGCTGCTCGCGAAATGGGGCGTGCGGAACCCGACCGCCGACCAGGTGTCGGTAGCCGTGCGTTACCTGCGTCGTCGGCGATTCTGGTACCCGTGGCTGTTCCTCGGTCTCCCGCTCATCCCGGGCGCGACGGATCTGGTCGGCGAACGGAACGCGAACTCGCTGGTGTTCGTGGTGCTGCTCGGCGGGCTCGCCGCCGAAATTCTCGCGCAGCGTCCCTCACGGGAATCCCGCAGGGAAGCCGTGCTCGCACCACGCGGCGTGCTCGATTTCGCTCCGTTGTGGACGGTCATCGTCTCCGGGCTGGCCACCGTCGCCGCCGTCGTGCATCTCGCCGTTTTGCGGCAATGGGGCCCGCTCGCGGTGACCGTCGGCGCGGCCGCGGTGTCGTGGATCATCGTGCTCCTCGCGGTGCGGCGTCCGGCCGCCGGCGATCCGGAAGTCGACCTGGCACTACGCATCCGCAGCGCCCGTGTCGCTCTCGGGCTCGGCACCGGAACGGCTGCCACACTCGGCTGGACGACGATCGGGAACCTCTCCACGTTCCTCGCGTTCGTGGTCACCGTCGCCGCGTTCCTCGCGATCGTCGGCCCGCCGCCGAAGCAGCGCGCAACGACCACGGCAGCGCGGTAGATGCCGCTGCGAGTAGTGGTCGACGCCGACAGCGGGATTCCGCCCTGGCGTCAGGTGCACGACCAAATCGTCCGCGCGATCACGACCGGATCCCTTGCCAGGGAGGCCCGTCTGCCGCCGATCCGTCAGCTTTCGAGGGACCTCGGGCTCGCCTCCGGGACCGTCGCCCGCGTGTACCGCGAGCTTGAGGCCGCCGGCTGGGTCACCACCGCACGAGCACGCGGAACCGTCGTGACCGGCCCGGCCGAACGACCGGACCCGGGCACCCTGCTTCGCAGCGCAGCCGCCGAATACGCCCGGCACAGCCGGGAGCTCGGGGTCGCGCCGGACGAAGCCGTCGACGCCGTGCGCGTGGCTCTGGCGAGCCTGGACGCACCGCTGCGGTGAATCCGGGCGTTCGTCCGGCCGACGCGGTTATCGCCGTATTGTGAACCGTCTTCCGCACGGTCTCGGGCACACCTCCTTCTTGCCCGTGCGTTCCCGCGGTCCACCCACCGGACGAGGCGCGGATCATCCCGCCTCAATGCGGAGGTTCAGCCCTCCATCAGCACCCTCCCCACCGCGGCCAGCACGGGTTCCAGCGCGGCGACTTCCGTGCCGACGCATTCCGTGATGCCCGCACCGACGACGTCCATTCCGGAAAGTCCGTCGATTGCTTCGGCCAATTCGGCGATCGTGAGCCCGCCGGGCTCCGGATAATTCACTCCGGGGAACTCTTCGGGATCAAGAATGTCCAAATCCACATGCAGATAAACGCGGTCGGCTCCCGCCGCGTTCAGCGCTCCGGCGACATCGTCGGAGCGCACAACGAGGCCGCCGGCAATGGCTTCCTCTTCCGCGGAATCGAGCGAACGGGTGCCGAACAGCACCGCCCGGCCTCGTTCGAGCGCCGGGCTCGCGGCGAAATCCTTGTCGCCTTCGCCGAACAGCGACCGCAGCACCATGCCGTGATACGCGCCCGACGGCGAAGAATCCGCCGTGTTCAAGTCCGCGTGCGCGTCGAACCACGCGACGCCAAGCGTTGCGCCGTAACGGAAACGCGCGACGCCGACCGGGACGAGCTCAACGCCGCAGTCGCCGCCGATCGTGAGCACCGGGCCTTCCGGCGCTTCGAGCGCGGCGAGCTGCAGCTGCCGGTTCGTGCCCGTGAGCACGGCCCGGTTGGCTATCCCGGTCACGACATCGGACGTCGCCGCGTCCTGGCGCACGTGGTGCACCGGTTTGCCGAGCACGTGCCCGGCCAGTTCGGAAAGTGCGCGGCAGCCCTCGATCAGCCCCTTTGCCCCGGGGCTGAGCGCGCCCTGCCATTGCGGCACCGCGTTGATCAGCATGCATCGACGCTAGCGCGAACACCCCGGAAAAGGCGAGCTTTAAATAGTGCGAGGGGTCCCCTCGCTCCGTTTCGGAGCGAGGGGACCCCTCGCGCGGTAAAAAGTGGCGCGAAAGCAGGTTATTCGAGCACGATGAGAAGGTCTCCGCCCTCTACCTGCTGAACGGAGGTGATTGCCAGCCGACCGACTTTGCCCGCCGCCGAAGCGGTGATCGACGCTTCCATCTTCATGGCCTCGATCGTCGCCACGGTCGCTCCGGCCGCCACCTGGTCGCCCTCGGCCACTTGCAGCGTCACCACGCCCGCGAACGGCGCGGCGATCTGCTTCGGGTTGCCCTTCTCGGCCTTTTCGGTGGCCGGGATGTCCGAGGCGATGGAACGGTCGCGGATCTGGATCGGCCGCAGCTGGCCGTTGAGCGTGGACATGACGGTCCGCACGCCGCGTTCGTCGGCCTCGCCGATGGCTTCCAGCTCGATGAGCAGCCGGACGCCGGGTTCGAGGTCCACCGAGTACTCCTCACCCGGGCGCAGACCGTAGAAGAAGTCCTTGCTCGGGAGCACGCTGGTGTCGCCGTACGCGTCGCGGTGCGCGAGGAATTCCTTGGTGGGCCCGGGGAACAGCAGCCGGTTCAGCGCGCCGCGGCGGTTGTCGGCGAGTTCCTTGTGGTCCTCTTCGGACAGTTCGCCGACCGGTTTGGCCGCCGAACGGCCTTCGAGCGCCTTGGTGCGGAACGGCTCCGGCCAGCCGCCGGGCGGGTCGCCCAGTTCGCCGCGCAGGAACCCGATCACCGAGTCGGGGATGTCGAACTTGTTCGGCTCCGCCTCGAAGTCCGCCGGGGAGACGCCGGCGCCGACGAGGTGCAGCGCGAGGTCGCCGACCACCTTCGACGAAGGCGTGACCTTCACGAGGTGGCCGAGGATCTTGTCCGCCGCGGCATACATGGCCTCGATGTCCTCGAACCGGTCGCCGAGGCCCAGCGCGATCGCCTGCGTGCGCAGGTTGGAGAGCTGACCGCCGGGGATCTCGTGGTCGTAGACGCGGCCGGTGGGCGACGCGAGACCAGCCTCGAACGGGGCGTAGATCTTGCGGACGCTCTCCCAGTACGGCTCCAGGTCGCCGATCGCGTGCAGGTCGAGGCCGGTGCTGCGGTCGGAGTGGTCGGTCGCCGCGACGATCGAGCCGAGCGACGGCTGCGACGTGGTGCCCGCCATCGACGACACGGCACCGTCCACGGCGTCAGCACCAGCCTGGATGGCGGCCAGGTAGGTGGCGAGCTGACCGCCGGCGGTGTCGTGCGTGTGGATGTGCACCGGAAGGTCGAATTCCTTGCGCAGCGCGGTCACCAGCCGAGCCGCGGCCGGCGCGCGGAGCAGGCCGGCCATGTCCTTGATGGCCAGGACGTGTGCCCCGGCTCCGACGATCTGCTCGGCGAGCTTGAGGTAGTAGTCGAGCGTGTAGAGCTTCTCGTTCGGGTCGGACAGATCGGAGGTGTAGCAGAGCGCGACCTCGGCGACCGCGGTCCCAGTGGCGCGCACGGCTTCGATGGCCGGCCGCATCTGCTCGACGTCGTTGAGCGCGTCGAAGATGCGGAAGATGTCGATGCCGGTCGCGGTGGCCTCCTCGACAAAGGCCGTGGTGACCTCGGTCGGATAAGGCGTGTAGCCCACGGTGTTGCGGCCGCGGAGAAGCATCTGCAGGCAGATGTTCGGCACGGCCTTGCGCAGCCGCTCCAGCCGTTCCCACGGGTCCTCGGCAAGGAACCGCAGCGCGACGTCGTAGGTCGCGCCGCCCCAGCACTCCAGGGACAGCAACTGCGGCACAGTCGCGGCGACAACCGGGGCGACGGCCAGCAGGTCCTTCGTCCGGACGCGCGTCGCGAGCAGCGACTGGTGGGCGTCGCGGAAGGTGGTGTCCGTGACGCCGAGCTGCGGCGTTTCCCGCAGCCAGCGCGCGAATCCCTCCGGGCCGAGTTCGGTCAGCTTCTGCTTGGAGCCGTCCGGAGGAGTGAGATCCGCAGGCAGTTTCGGCAGCTTCGCCGCAGCCTCGGGCGTGCGCGGGCGCTCGCCGTTCGGACGGTTCACCGTCTGGTCGGCGAGGTAAGTGAGCAGGCGCGTGCCGCGGTCGGCGGAGTGGCGCGCGGTCAGCAGATGCGGCCGTTCCTCGATGAACGACGTAGTGACGTTGCCCTCGCGGAAGTCTGGATCGTCCAGCACCGCCTGAAGGAAGGGGATGTTCGTCGCCACTCCGCGGATACGGAACTCGGCGACCGCGCGGCGGGCGCGGCCGACCGCGGTGCGGAAATCACGGCCGCGGCAGGTGAGTTTCACCAGCAGCGAGTCGAAGTGGGCGCTGATCTCGGTGCCGGAGAACGCGGTTCCGCCGTCGAGCCGGATGCCCGAACCGCCCGGCGAGCGGTAGGCGCTGATCATGCCGATGTCCGGGCGGAAACCGTTGGCCGGGTCCTCGGTCGTGATGCGGCACTGGAGGGCGGCGCCGCGCAGGTAAATCTTGTCCTGCGACAGGCCGAGGTCGTCGAGGGTTTCCCCGGACGCGATCCGCAGCTGGGACTGCACGAGGTCGACGTCGGTGACCTCTTCGGTGACCGTGTGCTCGACCTGGATGCGCGGGTTCATCTCGATGAACACGTGCTTGCCCTTGCGGTCCAGCAGGAATTCGACGGTGCCCGCGTTGCGGTAGCCGATCTGCCGGGCGAATTTCACGGCGTCGGCGCAGATGCGGTCGCGCAGCTCGGGGTCGAGGTTCGGCGCGGGGGCCAGCTCGACGACCTTCTGGTGGCGACGCTGCACGGAACAGTCGCGCTCGAAGAGGTGGATCACGTTGCCCGCGCCGTCGGCGAGGATCTGGACCTCGATGTGCCGCGGTTCGACCACGGCCTTCTCCAGGAACACGGTCGGGTCGCCGAACGCGGACTCGGCCTCGCGCGCGGCGGCCTCGATCGACTCGCGCAGCAAAGCCGGGTCCTCGACGCGGCGCATGCCTCGGCCGCCGCCGCCCGCGACCGCCTTGACGAACACCGGGAAGCCGAGTTCGTCGGCCGCCGCGACCAGCTCGTCGACGTTGCTGGACGGCTGCGACGAACCGAGCACCGGCACGCCGGCCTCGCGCGCCGCCTTGACCGCGCGCGCCTTGTTGCCGGTCAGTTCGAGGATGTCGGCGCTCGGGCCGACGAAGGTGATCCCCGCTTCTTCGCAGGCCTTGGCCAGGTCGGGGTTCTCCGACAGAAAGCCATAGCCCGGATAGACCGCGTCCGCGCCCGCCTTCTTGGCGGCCTTGACGATCTCCTCGACCGAGAGGTAGGCGCGGACCGGATGGCCCGGTTCGCCGATCTCGTAGGCCTCGTCGGCCTTCAGCCGGTGCAGAGAGTTGCGGTCTTCGTGCGGAAACACAGCGACTGTGCCCGCGCCCAGTTCGTAGCCTGCGCGGAACGCCCGGATCGCGATTTCGCCGCGATTGGCCACCAGCACTTTGCGGAACATGCCCGGTCCTTCCCTTTTCGGATCGGTATCGAAGGCACGTTACCCGGTTCGTCCCGCGGTGCGGGAGCCGTAGTCCAGGTGATGGACATCATGCACGCCGACCTGCATGCATGATGCTGGCCGAGCCGTCGTCCCGCAACCGTCAGGGCGTTCCCGCAGGCAGTGTGCACAACAGCCGATTCGCAGTTCCGGAGGGCGCATTCTTGACCACGTTCTGCGTTGCGTCCTGCACAATTGCTTCGCTGACCGCATTGGGCGCGGTATCCGGGTGCGAAGACCGGTAGAGGGCCACCGCGCCGGCGGTCACCGCCGCTGCCATCGAGGTGCCGGACAGGGTCCCGACATCGGCGGTTCCGGCGATCGGCGCGGGGATGTCGACGCCCGGTGCGTACAGGTCGAGCGACGTGCCGAAGTTCGAGAAGGGCGCGACCTGGTCCTGGACGTCCGTCGCACCCACGGTGAGTGCGTCGGGCACGCGGGCGGGCGAGGTCTGGCTGGCGTCGGTGCTGCCCTCCCCCGCCGGGACCACGATCGGCATCGACGCGGCGACACCCTTGACCGCGTTGTCGAGCTGCTCGTTCGGCACTCCGCCGATGCCCAGCACCGCGACCGCTGGTTGGTGCGCGTTCTGGGCGACCCAGTTCAGGCCGGCGATGATCGTGTCGGTCGCGCCGCCGCCAGCCTTGTCGAGCACCCGGACCGGGAAGATCTGCGCACCCTTGGCGACGCCGTAGCTGTGTCCCGCAACGATTCCCGCGACTCGCGTGCCGTGGCCGTTGGTGTCCGACGTGTCCGTGCCAGTGGTGAGGAAATCCTTGCCCGGCATGACCCGGCCCTGCAGATCCGGGTGTTTGGCGTCGACGCCGCTGTCGATCACGTAGACGGTGACTCCGGAACCGTCCGAGTCGTAGTGGTACTTCTGGTCGAGGCCGGTTCGCTGGTCGATCCGGTCGAGCGCCCAACTCGGCGGGTTGGCCTGCGTCCCGCTCGCCGCCAGCGCGGCCGGTTGCACACCGGCGACCAGCAGGAATGTCAGTGTTGCCGAAAAAAGGCCACGAGCCGCTCGGTTCCGCATGCCTGCGGTCGTATCCCGGTCGCCACCGGGCGGCAACTCGACGTCACACGATGGGTTGGTCCCTGTCCGATGTCCGCCCGGCCGGACGCACTAGTAAGCGACCGATAAGGGGGACGATGAACTGCGCCCATCGATGTTTCGCCGCTGGGTGGCTAACGGGTGGCCGAACGACAGGTGTCGCCGATGCGTGGCCAGCCGTGGACCGGCTGGCGGGTTTCGCCGTTGGACGGCCAACTGCTGGCAGACCGACAGGTTTCGCCGCTCGGCGGCCGACCGTTGACCAAACGACACGCTTCGCCACTACGCGGCCAAGCGTTGGAAGACTGACGAGTTTCGCCGCTGAGCGGCCAACCGCTGGCAGGCCGACAGGTTTCGCCACCGGATGGCAAGCGTTGGCAGACCGGCGGGTTTCGCCGCTGGGTGGCGAGCGTTGGCGGACCGGCAGATTTCCGCCACTAAGCGGCGAGCGTTGGCCAGACCGGCAGGTTTCGCCGTTAGGTGGCGAGCCGCTGGACGGCCGAGGGCTACTTCGCGGCTGGGACGTGTGCGCTCACCGACATCGTCGGCAGGTAGACCAGCGCGTCGAAGGCTTGCGCGACGTCGACCTTGGTGAACATGTGCGCGTGCCGCAGGCTCGACGGTCCGGTCAGGCCTTGCGCTCGGTCTTGCCGCAAATCGACCACGCACGGATCCGAACCTGCCAGGGCCGCTTCGACACTGCCTTCGACGGGCGGTTCCAGCTCCTGTCCATAGACCCGGAAGCCGAGACGTTCGCTCTCGTCCGGCTCGAGGCCAGTGGTCGTGCCGGTGCCGGCGGTCAGGCCAAGAGCGAAGTAGTCGTCGCCGAACTCCGCGGCGAGGTGAGTCCCGGCGGAAGGGAACGTCATGGTCGGCAGAGCGGCGAAAGGCACTCGCTGCAGGTGTCCGTTGTGGACCATCACCACGATTTTCTCGCCTTCGCCGTGTAGCTGGCGAAGCAGCTTCACGGTGGCGGCCATGTACGTGTCGCGAGACGACCCCTGGAGCGACGGTGCTGTTCCCGCCATCATCGCGCTGAGTTCGCGCAGGTACGTGTCGACACGAAGCGCGCCGACCGCGTGGTGTTCGGCGATGGCGTACCGGGCTGGCTCGCTCCGTTGCCGATAAACTGGTGACAGGGAACGAAGGTGCGCTACGAGAGTCGTCAACGCGGCCGTCGCGGCGTCCTGGTCTGCGGTGGTCATTGCCGCATAGCGGCCAGGCGCGACCGCGCTGCTGACTGCCGAGTACGGCTCGGATGCGGTGATCGCGGCGTCGACCAGCGGAAGCACCTCCGGATCGACGTCCTCCACGAAGCTGCGGACAATCCGCAACGCTGGTTGCGGCGAACCGGCCGAACTGGGCAGGTCGAGGCCGGAGAATCGGACGCCGCCGTGGCTGCGCATCCAGGTCAGCATTTCGTGCACTTCGGCCGACTCGCCGAGGGAGAAGGTAAATCCTTCTCGCCCGATATCGGCGACATCGCCGGGACCACCGCTCAGCCACTGCTGGACCAGATCGCCCTCGGCGAATCCCGACTCGAAACCGAGCACCGTGAACCCGTGGTCCTCGACGAGCCGGCGGAGCAACCGGGTGCGGAGTTCGCCGAACTCGCGAATGTGGTGGTTGTTCTCGCCGATCGCGACGATGCGCGCGTCGCCGATCAGGTCGGTGATCGAGGCGACGTCGCCGTCCAGGGGCGAACGGGTGCTCAGCGGTGTCATACTGAGGACACTAATGCAACAGGGGTAGCGATTGACAACCGAGTTACCGGGGACCAGCCGGCCGGGCGGGCGCACGGAACGCACGCGCGTCGCCGTTTTGCGGGCGACGCTCGATCTGCTGGCGGAGGTCGGGTTCACCGAGCTGACGGTCGAGGCCGTCGCCGAGCGGTCGGGCGTGCACAAGACGACCGTTTATCGGCGATGGGAGTCGCGCGAAGGACTGGTCGCGGCGGCGTTGCGATTCGGCACTGCTGAACCGTGGAGTCCGGCGGACACCGGTTCGCTTGTCGCCGATTTGCGGCAACTGGCGTTGGACGTGGTGCGCGCGTTGACCTTGCCGGAGCAACGGGAGCTGCCGACGGCCGCGGTGCTGGCGGCATTCCACTCGGAACGGGCGGCCGAGGCGTTGCGCGAGTTCTACCAGGACCGGCATGCCCGAGCCGCGGTGATCGTGGAGCGGGCGGTGGCGCGCGGCGAGGTGCCGGCCGACACCGACCCGGACGAGGTGACTCGGACGGTGTGCGGGCCGGTGTTTTACCGGCTGTTCGTGTCGCGGGAACCGGTGTCGGAGGAGACGGCTGGGGTCGCGGCGGAGGCGGGGGCCGCGGCGGCTCGGGCGGGAGTGTTGGGCAGGCGGTTGCCGGGGAGTGGCGACGGGGGGTGATTCCCGGTTGGAGTGAGGGAGGCTTGTTGCCGGAAAACGGCGACGGGTGGAGTCGGGGTTGATAAGTGAGCTGGCTTGGCATTCGCCGCGCGACGGCGATGGCGTGGCGAACTGCGACAGTGGAGCAAAGCTGGCAGACGAGCCAGCTCGGCACTCACCGCCAAACGACGACAGCGGAGGGCCGTGTCATGACAACCGTGTAAGCCGCGGATGGACCAAGATCGGGTCGCTGACGGC
>NZ_JBHRWI010000069.1:0-43655 GCF_042647905.1 Amycolatopsis halotolerans | reverse complement strand
TCCACTAGAATAAAAGAAGAAACCATCCGTGGCTTACACGGAAATCATGACAGGGTCGGTGGATCCGGCTGGACTACGGCTACGACAAACTCGACGGCGTCGTGTCCGTGACCCGCCACCGCGATGGCGTCGTGTTGCAGGCCGCGGCCTATGACAACAACGGCGGCCTCACCCGCCGAGACACCGCCACCGCGACTCACGTCTTCGCTTACGACACCGGCGGGCAGCTGCTGTCCGACACCCGCAGCGACGATGCCAGCCCGGACGAGCACCTCGCCTACGGCTACGACCTCGCCGGCAACCTCACTGCCGCGACCGATCCCGGCGGCCAGACGGTCTATGGCTACGACGCGGCGAACCGGCTCACCTCGCTGGCCGACCCGTTCGGGCAGACCACGACTTTCGGCTACGACAACGCCGGCCGCCAGACCAGCCTGACGGTCAAGAACTCCGCGGGAACACAGTTGTTGCAGACCAGCTACAGCTACACCCGCACCGGCGGCGCGGACTCCGACCAGATGCAGTCGAAAACCGACGCCACTGGCACCACCGCCTACACCTACGACTCCCTGCAACGCCTCAAGACCGCAGGCTCAACCAACTACTCCTACGACAACGCCGGCAACATCACCAAACTCGGCGCAGCGAACCTGACGTACAACGCCGCCGACCAGCTCGTCAACGACGGCCGCGCCCGCAGCTACGACACCGCCGGCAACCTCACCGGGTCGAGCAACCCGACTGAGACCAACAACTACAGCGACACCGGCCAGTTCGTCTCCGGCAGCGCCGCCGCCGGTAACAGCTTCGCCGCCAGCTACGACACCCTCGACCAGACTCAACCCCGCCAGCTCGCTTACACCACCAGCGGCGGAACCACCACCGACCGGTTCACCACCACCGCACTCGGTCTCACCCAAGCCGTCCACAACGGCGCCCGCACCAGCCTCGCCCGCGACCCGCGGGGAGCGATCGTCACCGAGAAAACCGGGGCCGGCGCGCGCTACAACGTGGTCACCGACTACCAAGGCAGCGTCGTCGCCCTCATTTCCACCACCGGCACCGTCGCCGCGACCTACCGCTACGACCCCTACGGCGGCAACACCGCCACCGGACCCAACGCCGCAGACAACCCGATCCACTACGTCGGCCAATACCAGTACGGTGTCGACATGCTCCTGGGCTACCGCTGGTACTTCCCCGGCTGGGGCCGATTCCTCACCCCCGACCCCACCGGACAAGAAACCAACCACTACGCCTACGCCCAAGACGACCCCATCAACAACAGCGACCCCACCGGGGCGAAATCAGCAAACAACGGTTGTGCGGATGCGATATTCGGAGTGGCCATTATTGGTGTTGGTCTGATAGGAGGAGCAGTGGGACTTGCCGCAGCGTTTATAGCCGAAGACATGCTAGGAGTGGGCTTGTCGATTGCCAGGTTAGCTGGTGCGGGCGCTAGTGGTTTAGCGGTAGACAATTCGCCGTGCCGATGACGAATACGGCGCTAATTGGAATAATAGTCGGAATTATCTCGATACTGCTCGCGCTAATTGCCATAATTCGAAGTATGCGAAAAAGAAAAGGCCAGTAGGGAAAACACTGCGCGGCCGGGCTTCTGCTTCGGTAAGCAGCGGCCCGGCCATGCCGTGATTGCCACCCTCGGGCGGGGAGGGAACTTAGCGAGCCGTGTCACCGCGGTCCGGATCACCCCTGGCAAGGAGAATAATGAAGAAGAAAAGCATTGTTGTGATGACTGGGATCATCGGTGCATTTCTTGCGATCTTTGCCTCTCTCTTCATCTTCTTGCAGGAGAACCCAGGGTCCGGCGAACAGGCCAACCTGATAGGAATTATTCTTGTTTTGGCCGGTGTTGTGATATTTTTGCTTGCCTCGTTGATATTGGCAAAAAAGAGAAAATAGCATTAAACGAGGATCTCCCTGGCGGGCCAGGGAGGTTTGCACTATTGACGGCGCAGACCTCCCTGGCCGGCATAGCGCTCGCCGCGACGGGCCAGGCTGCGCTCCGCAGGCGGCCGCCGTGACGCGGCGCTCGCTGCTCGCCATCACCCGCGCCCTGACCGTGCTGGACGCCGCTGACGAGGTTGCCGCCGCCGCCCTGCTTATCGTCCTGTGCATCTTCTGGTACCGCCGGACGGCACCTGGTCGCTGCACGTCACTCGAGCGACTGACACCGCTTGGTCGGCGTAGCGCTCGAAGAACCGGGCCAACAGCGCGACGTCGACTCCTGCGCGGACGCCGTGAGGCCAGTCGTTGCTGCTCGCCGACGCGAGCAAGTGTCCTTCGAGGCGGTCGATGAGATCGTCGGCGTCCTCGAGTTCGGCGTAGCGTGCTTCGCCGGTCAGGATCAGCTGCCGGACTGCGCGAGCGCTCACCACTGCCAGCCGCCCCATCTCGCCGAAGCTGTCGCGGGTGTCGCCCGGGATCGCGGCGTCCGGGTGGCGGCGGACTTGTTCGGCGACGTGGCGGGCGAGATCGCCCATCCGCTCGATCTTTTCGCTCACGTGAACGAAGGTCACGATCGACCGCAGGTCGCCGGCGACCGGAGCCTGCAGCGCGAGCAAGGCGTGTGCCTTTTCCTCGCTGGCCAACCGCATCGCGTCGGTGTCGGCGTCGTGACTGATGACGTCTTCGGCCAGCGGAAGGTCACGGTCGAGCAGTTCCTGGGTCGCCTTCTCCATGGCGTGCGCGGCCAGATCGCGCATCTGCGCGAGCTGGCCGGTGAGGCTGTCGAGTTGGTTGTGGAACGACGTCCGCATCTCACGACAGCAGGGGGCGCGGCCAGGAGAGGCCATGCGGAGTTGCCGGGCGCCCGCGTGCTCCGGGCCGCTGGCCGGTCAGGTGGCGCGGCTGTCGGTCGGGCGCGGCGAATGCCGGCGTTTCAGCGGAATGAGCCGGAGTATGTCCCGGGGGTGAGCGCGGGTCCGGCAGGGGGCGAGGCACCGCGACGGGATCAGGCAACCGTGGGGCAGCAGTAGCCCCGTATCGGCCGGGCGGGGCGTGGCCGATACGGGTCGACAGCCGCTTCTCGAACGTGGTCGGCCAGAGGAGGTCGAGGAGTGGGTCCGCAGCGCCGCAGTGCTGCATTCCAGCGGGGGCGGACTGGACATCGCTGGCGGCGACGGGCGGATCGCCGGCGTTCGGGGCCGCGCCGACGACCAGGTCGACCGCGGGCGGCTCGATCCGAAGGGACCCTTTCGGGTGGCAGGCGAACGTCTCGCCGGACCGGCTGACCACGCCGCTGGTCCGCAAGGGGACTGCAGCGCGAGGAGGTCGATCGGCACGGCCAGCGCTTCGCTGTCGATTTCATCGAGCAATCGCCGCGCCAGCGCGAGAACCTGCCGTGGACCGTGCTCATGATCCTGGTGTCGGACGACGGGCGCGTTTCGCTGCATGACGGCCCGGCCGTGTGCGGGTGATGCGGTGGGGTTGCCGACCCCGCCGCCTTCACCCGCGCACGGCGCGGCGGTCAGGGGTTGACGGTCTTCCAGCGTTCGGCGGGGATGTCGTTGCAGCTGGCCAGGCGGACATCGCCGGAGGTGCCGTCCGGGCCGAGCAGGCACAGGTGGTTGGCCTCGTTGCGGTATCGGGTGGTGCCGTCGGCGTAGGTTTCGGCGATCCAGCGCTGGCCGGCGGCGTCGACGCCGCGGTCGTCGTCGCACGCGCGGAGCAGGGCTGGGACCACTGCGTCTGGTCCGGCGTGTTCGTCCTTGGTGCCCAGGCAGCGGCCCTCGCCGTCGAGGCTGAGGATGTGGACCAGGTTGTCGCCGGGGGCGGCCTGTTCGATGGTCCAGCCGAAGTCTTTCTTCTCCTGGCCGGTCAGCCAGTAGATCCACCACCACGAGGGCGGTCTGGGCGCGGAGCTGATGCTGGTGCCGGGGACCGCGCCGCGGCGGTAGATCCGGGCGTCGAACCAGGCGGATTGCAGACGTGCGTTCGCGGCGAGTTCGTGCCAGGCGGTGTTGACGCGGACGGCGTTGTCCCACCATCGCTGGCTGGCGTCCTGGCCGCAGGGCGCCGCGGTGACCGCGGCGCCGGCTGCGGTCAGGCAGAGCGTCGGGTCGGCGACGTTCTGCCAGAGCTGCGGTCCGCTGTTGTCGTGGTTGAGACCGGGGTCCGGGGCAGGCTGGTGGATGCGCCACTGGGCGCGGGGATCGCTGCACGGACCGGCGACGATCCGGACAGCGGTGTCGCGGCGGGCCCCCGGCGCGATGGACGGACAGCCTCCGGGGAACCGCAGGTAGTGGGTGAGGCCGGGGGTGGTGTACATCTGGGAGGTCTGGGAGTCGGTGAAGTTGGCCGGTGCGAGCACGAACGAGTGATCGGCATTTTCCTGCAGCGCGGAACCGGTCGGGGTGGCCAGCTCTGTGCTGTAGGCGTGCGACGTCGTATCCCGCCCTTCCAGTTCTGGGCTCCGGCTGAACTCCACGGGCGTGTGGTCTGCTCTGCCGCCGCGCGGGATGGTCGCGGCGAATCGCCCGGGCAGCCCGCGGGTGATCGCGTAGTCCAGCTCGGAGTCCTCCCTGCGGGCGTTGATGTAAGTCGGCCGGCCCGTGCGGACGAGTTCTTCGCCGGCGTGCAGATGCAGAGACTGGTCGCGCGCCCGGTCGTCGCTCTGGCCGAGGATGTTCACGTTGAAGTCGCCGACCATGACCCAGTGCAAGCCGCCCACGGCGCCGCGCACCCGGTCGAGCAGCCCTTGCACGTCCTCGCCCCGGGCGTGGACGTTCCAGTACCAGGTGTTGCCGAACCGCAGGCCGAACAACGGCCGCGCCCGATAGCGGTTGTTAGGGGCGTGCGGGCGCGGATCGTAGGTGGGGTTTTCGAGCACCCGGACCTCGTCGGCCTCGGTGTCGGTCACCAGCGCGAGGTTCGTCCGCCCGCCGTTCCATCTGTCGGTCTGAGAGGCTCCGTCGCGCTGCGGGTCGGTTTGCAGGAAGTACACGTAGCGGTGGAGGCCCCTCGACTCGGTGCCGATGTTCCAGTCGACCACGCTGTAGTTGCTGGGTTGCGAGGGCGGGCGACGGCGGCGCGGCAGGTCGATGACCTGGCCGGTGCCGCCCGGCCGGTAGTCCGCCCCCGGCGGGCCGCTGCCCGCCTCTTGCACCGCCACCACGGCATGCGTCGTCGCCATTCGCGCGACGTCCGACAGCCACGCCGTACCGTTGTCGGTGCCGTCTATGTTGTAGGAGGCGAACGGCGAGGCACCGTCGCCGTCCACGGCTTCCGCTGCCGGGGCGCCGGTCACTGTCGCGGCCAGCAAGGCCATCGGTCCCGTGACCGCCGCGAGCACGGCCGCGGTCCACCCCCGTCGCTGCTGCACGCGCGTCGCCGCACCACGATCTCGTCGCACTGCTTCCCCTCTCGCCGGCCGGCCCCGCGCCGTCCGGCGCGGGCGCACTGGCATCACAGGCCTCCCACGACGATCGACAGACGAGAAAACCTGATTTCGCCTATACGCTAAAGAGGCCCCGACATTCGGGTCAATTCATATTGTCCCGTTTGTGCGCAAAGCGAGATAGGGAAGCGAAAACGGGTAACTGAAATGCCTCTTCGGCTCGTCCGGCCGCTTTCGTGCGAGGCGGCGGAGGACAATCTCGGCTCGCGCCGAATTCTCCCGCTGAGGACCGATGAAGCGGGTCGCCTCTGAAAAAAGAACGCTGTCTTCCGTCTGCAGTGTATTCCGTGCTGTCCCGGCCCTTGGGCCGGTGAATTCGAGGAGACGCGTCGGTCGCTGCCCGATCCGCACTGTGCACCGGCGCGACGCGCCCGGACCGACTGTTTCCCGACGGTGCGGTTCAGGGTGCCGGTTCCCGTGGCAGGCCAATCACCCGTCAGATCGCTGCGCGAAGCAGCGCGCCGGTGATGAGCACCTGCTCGTCGTGGCGATTCGCGCACGCGCAGGCCGGAGCTGCCGAGACCGGACTCTCCCATGAGAAGCGCTGTCCCGTCGTTGTCGACCGGGTGGCCTCGGCTCCAAGCATCGGCGAGACTGGCAGTGAGGCGTGCCGTGATGGCCTCCCCGCTCTGTGCGATGGCGGTTTAGCGACCGCCCGCGCGGGGGAACAGGCAAAACGCCGGCCTCGTCGCGGTCCCGGATCGCAGACGGCTCCGCATAGTGGCCGGGTCTCGGATCCCGTCCCGGCCACACTCGCGGCCCTCGCGTATCCTCGGCCGGAGGTGCCATTGGGCCGTGCACAACAAATTTTGGCCGATCCCGGTGCCGTCGCGGAAGATTGATGATTTATGGGATGCTGGAATACATAAAATGCTTGCGCTGACGGCTGGCCTAATGGGAGCTGGTTCCGCGCCCTGCGCGACTCGGGCGGCCTTCGCGAATCAGCCGCCTTCAACTGTGGTTCCCGCTTGAGGCTCTACGGTGGTGCGGACTGTGTCGAGGTCTGCGTCTCTCAAGGGAGGGCTGGCTATGATCGACGAAGTATGGTACCTGGAACGAGCTTCCGCCTGATCGCGCCGTCCGGCGCGAACACCGCTTGAGCGGACTGAGTGTCGACCCGACGATCACGTTGTTCGACGGCGTTGGACGGAGAAGGCATTCTCGATGTGGTCAGTTCTCTTCTGCGCCGATGGATTCGCCAGTTTGCGGAGGCAGGCAGTGTGCATCACATAGTTCGCGATCTGTGCCCGACAGGTTCCAGCGCGCCCGAACTTCGGCGTCAGCCGACGGACTCGACTGTCCTCGCACAAGGTTGTCAGGGAGTTCTTGTGCTCAAGCCAAACCAATTGGGTGCGAACGTCTAGGCCTCGCGCATCGCAAACGCCTCATCGCAGTGCTTCAATGTCGGCTCCTCGCCCGTGCTGCAGGCCGATGTCGCCGATGCCTCCGGTGCCTGAACGGAGGACCTCGACCGCGTGGAGGCGCGGGGGCGTCAGGGGCGCCTGCCGTCGTCGGGTGCGGTGTCGAGGACAGGCGTCGCCGACAGTCCGCGGTCCGAGGACGGCGGTTCAGCCGGCCGCGAGGTGGTCAGGGTGACGGGGCGGCCGCGGCGGGCGTGCCAGGCGGAGGCCAGCAAGGCGAGGATGCCGGCCAGCGGGATGAGCCAGGGCAGCAGGACGGCTGCCGGGCCGGTGAGCCCGGTGAGGATGTCGAAGTTGGCGACGGCCAGCGCGATGATCAGGAGCAGGCCCAGCCCGCCGAGCAGGGGAGCGGCCAGGGTCTGCCATCGGGAGCCGTGTTCCCGGCGGCGGAAGAAGACGATGACGGCTGCGGAAGTGGTGGCCTGCAAGAGAAGGACGGCCAGGGTCCCGAGGCCGACGAGCCAGGGGTAGAGCTGGGCGAAGGGCTGGACGCCCGCGATCATGAAAGCGGACAGCGCGAGCAGGGTGAAGGCGCTCTGGGCGAGGCTTGCCTTGTGAGGGCTGCGAAACCGGTGATGAGTTCGTCCCAGGGAAGCGGACAGCAAGCCTCCTCTGCCCAGGGAGAACAGGTACCTGGTGAGGGTGTTGTGCACGGCCAGCAGCACAGCGAACAGGCTGGTGACGACGAGAACCTGCATCAGCTCGGTGGCCGGCCGTCCGACGAAGGCGGCGTTGACAGCGGTGACGAAGCCGACCGGGTCCGCGGCGGCGTCCGCGGCCACCGCTCCCGATCCGTGGGCCAGGCCGATGGCCCAGATCGTTACCGCGTAGAAGGCTCCCATGAGCAGCACGGCGACGTAGGTGGCGCGAGGAACGGTACGGCGGGGATTGCGGGCTTCTTCGCCGTAGACGGTTGCCGCCTCGAAACCGATGTAGCACGTGAAGGCGAGCAGCAGGGCTACGCCGGGTGCCTTGGCGAAGACGGCGGCGGGGTCGACGGCGTCGAGGTCGATTCCTTGTGCTCCGCCGCTTCCGATGACGGCGATGTCGAAAACGAGCAGGATGAGCACCTCGGCGATCATCACAACGCCCAGCACCTTGCTGGACAGGTCCACCTCGAGATAGCCCAGCACACCCACCATGGCGAGCGCCACGAGCACGAGGGCCTGCCAGGGCAGCCGCAGGTCCCATCGGGCCAGCAGGTCGTGCGCGAACTCGCCGAACTGGCCGGATACGCCGGCCAGCATGCAGTTGTAGGCCAGCAGGCCGATCCCCGCGGCGGCCTCGCCCGCCCGCCGCCCCAAACCGAGGGACACGTAGGCGGTGAAACCGCCCGCGTTGGTGACGTAGCGGGCCATCGTGGCATAGCCGACGGCGAACAGAAGCAGGATGGCGGTGGCGATCAGGTACATCCCCGGCACCCCCGTGCCGGACGCGGCGAAGGCGACCGGCGCCGTTCCCAGCGTGGCTCCCAGCGGTGCTGCCGACGACACCACCAAGAAAACGATGCCCGGCGTTCCCAGCGCCGATTTCTTGAGCTGGTTCGCGGATCCGGCGCTCATCGCCGCGCCCTCCTTCCCAGGATCCGGCATCGTCACGGACGCAGGACCGGCTTGACGCACCCGCGGGAGTCCATCAGCTGAAAGGCCTTCGGCGCGTCTGGGAGGGAAAACTCGGCGTCGAACACCGCGCTCGGGTTCAAGGAGCCGTCCAACACCTCCGCCAGCAGTTCGGGCAGATGCGTCCGCACGCTGGTGCCGCCACCGGACAGCGTGATGTTCTTGCCGAACAATTCCCACAGCGGCAACGTCACGTCCCAGGGCAAACCCGCGTATCCGATTCGCCCGCCCGGCCGCGCGCACCCGATCGCCTGCCGGATCGACTCGAGCGTGCCCACGGCTTCCACGACATGGCCGCTGCCTCCGCCGAGCAAGTCGAGGACTTCCGCGACGCCCGCGTCGCCCCGGCCGGGTACCACGTCGGTCGCTCCGTGCTGCCGGGCCAGCGCTTGCCGGCCTGGATCGCGCGACATCACCACGATCCGCTCAGCGCCGAGCCTGCGGCTTGCCAGCACCGCGCACTGGCCGACCGCGCCGTCTCCCACGACCACCACGCCGGATCCGGGACCGACCCCGGCGCACATCGCGGCTTCGTGCCCGGTCGGCATGACGTCGGCCAGCGACAGCAACGGCGACAGCAGGTCGTCCGGGGGCGAACCGGGCACGGCCACCAAGGTGGTGTCGGCCAGCGGCACCCGGACCAGTTCGGCGTGCCCGCCCTCCAGGACGGAGCCGTCCGGGCTGATCTCGCCGAACAGCTGCGCGCGGTCGCAAGCGATGGTCACGCCTCGCCGGCAGTGGGCGCAGCCGCCGCAGGAGGTGCTGAACGGAGCGATGACGAACTGCCCCGGGCGCAGCCGGCCGATTCCGCCGCCCACCTCCTCGACGACCCCGACGAACTCGTGGCCGCTGCGAATCGGGCGGGGAAGCGGCGACCGGCCCCGCAGCACGGCGAGGTCGGAGCCGCAGACCGCGGCCGCGACCACCCGCACGACCGCGTCGGCGGGATGTCCGATCCTGGGTTCGGGGACCAGCTCGACCCGGACGTCGCCGGGACCGTGGACGACAACGGCACGCACTGCGCCTCTCCTTTCTCCAGCGGGGAAGTCTTCATCGGGACCGGGCCACCGCGGTGCTGCGCATCAGGAATTCCGCCAGGAACCCGTCGTGCGGCACGCCGGGCGGCAGCCACCACGTGGGACGGTCCAGGCCGTAGATGTTGCGGACGGACGGTTCGGCGACCAAGTCGTCCACCATGGCGTCGCTCTTCGCTGCCAGACCGACAACCAGCGAGTGCCGTAGCGGCGCGACGCCGAGCGACGCGGACCACGGCGCCACCCACGCGCACGGGAACGGCAACTCGATGTCCAGGTGTCCCGACCCGGGGTCGGCCAGCAAATGGACCGCGGGGCGCAGCGCGGCGCTGCCGTCGCCAAGGTCGTGCGCTATCCCGTCGCCGCCGAGGACCGGTGTGGCTCCCGTTGCGCTTGCGCGCAGGAATGCGTCCAGCGCGCGTGCTTCGGCCAGCGACGTGCAGGGCAGCTCCGCGGCCTCGTCCTCGGGCGGCAGCGGCTTTGCCTGCGCCAGCCGCTCGGCCAGTGCACGGGCGAATCCCGGGGCATCGTGCTCGACCAGTACCGCGGTGGTGTTGAGACACGACACTCCGCCCAGCCCGGCGACCGACTCCGCGACGACCTCCAGGTGCGGTTCCCAGTCCCCGGTGATCAGCACCTTCACCCGGCCTGGCCCCTGCGGAAGGATCGGAGTGCGGTTGCCGCTCGCGCCGTAGCGTGCGAGCACCTCGTCGCCGCCGAAGACCATGGCCAGATCGCCGCCGTGGACCAGTTCGCCCGCTGTGGCGTGGTCGCAGGGCAGCAGCAGCACGTCGTCGTCGGGGAATCCGGCCGCGCGCAGCGCCAGCACCAGCCGGTACGCGGTGAACGGGTCGCGTCGTGACGGGCGCACCGCCACCCGGTAGCCCAGGGCCAGCGATTCCAGCCAGAGCGAATGGACGGCCGGGTGGTTGCCGGAGGCCTGAACGCTGAACACCCGGCCCCGGCGGCGCCAGACCACGACGGGACCGGCAGGTCCCGTTTCCCCGGCCCGAGCGCCGGACGGGAGCGCACCGGCGGGCCGAGCGAGTTCGACACAGTCCTGAGCGTGGGCCGCGACGTCGGCGATCGTCGCGGCCGCGGCCCTGGCCACGGCCACCGGCACGCCCGTGGTCCCTGCCACCAGCCGGTGGTGCTCGTCGGGAGCGATCCCGGCAAGCACACCGTCGGCGAAGTGGCGGGCAGCGGATCTCAGCCGCTCGGCGCGCAGCTCCGGCGGCCACGCCGCGGCCGTGGCCGGCGCCGACCTGAGCTTGTCCATGGTTCGGGCGATGTAGAGAGCCGGGGCCAGGGTCAGCTCGGCCACCGGCGTGCCCGTGACGTCTCGGACGACCTCTCGCCGGTTGGCCCGGTAGCGTCCGGCACCGCCCAGCGCGTCGATCAGGTGAAGATCGGCGCCCGCGGCGGGACTCATCAGTACGCCCCCACGATCACCGGCACGCCGGAGAACTCCTCCACGGGCCGCACGTCGGCCACCGAGTGGCTGACCTGGCCGTCGGGCTCGGCCGCCCGCCGGGCCACGTCGCGTTCCAGGTTGTTGGGCAGCAGCGCCGATTTGCTGACGTGGTGCATCACCACGCGCCCCGTCTCGCCGACGGCGACCGGTTTCCCGGCGGCCGGGTCGACGACCTCGTAGGTCACGTTCGCCGACGGCGGATCGAACACGGAATCCCCGTTGTCGGTCGACGGCCGCTCGAACGCCGCGCCCAGCGCCATGGTGCTGCCGTAGAGGCCGTACACCCGGATCCCGGGGAACACGTCCTCGCGCAGCAGGTCCCGGGTGTCGCTGTCCATGCTGGTGCCGCACCAGGTGATCGCCTTGACTTGGCTGCGGACCAGGTCGGCCAGGCGTTCGTCGCGCGCCAGCCTGGACAGCAGCGGCGGCGGGGCCTGGACGGCTCCGACCCGTTGCGTCGACAGGACGTCGGCCACCTGCGCGAGCACGTGGTCCAGGTACCGCTCGATCTCCTCGGCGCGGCCTTGCCGCAGGCCCAGCCGCACCCAGCGAGGGTCGAAGTCCACCGCGAAGCGGACTCCGCCCCTGCGGCGGGCGTGCTGCGCCGTCAGCTCGGCGTAGTCGTGCGGCCCGCTGGGGCCCATCGACAGCCAGTTGACGTTCCGGGGATAACCCCGCTCGTCCATGGCGCGCATGGCACCGGCCATTTCGCGTTCCATCCAGTCGGCGAAGTAGAGCACCCGCTTGGGCGGGCCGGTGGTGCCGCCGCTTTCGAACACGCCGATGATCTCGGCGGATCCGCCGTAGCCACGGGGGATCAGATCCTCGATCGGGACTCGCCGGAGTTCGTCGACCAGCTGAGGAAACATCCTCAGGTCGTCCATGGTGCGCACCTCGGTGCGCGGGTCGAAGCCCAGCCGCGGCAACCGGTCGAGCCAGAAGGGCGTGCCGGTCTCCGGCGAGAAGTGCCACTGCATGGCCGCGCGGACCAGTTCGTCCGGGTCCACCCGCGCGTCGAACGCGGCGTCCAAGACCGCTGGTGCTTGCCGTGGTGTCATATCGATCCTCCGTCCGCGGAGTCGCGTGGGCCGTCCGCTGCCGCTTCCTGGCCTCAGCGCAGCGGGATGTCCAGCGCTTTGATCGCGTCGAGGAACAGGCCCTTGGAGACGGCTTCGGCCACCAGTTCCAGTTCGTCGGACATGTAGCGGTCTTTTTCGAGCATCGGAGCCAGGGAGCGAACCGTCTGATAGGTGGTCTTGCCCGCCGGGCTCAGACCTTCGTAGCGGCCGGTCAGATCCACCGCCTGCGCCGCGGCGAGGTATTCGAGGGCCAGGATGCGGGTGTTGTTCTGCAGCACGCGGCGGGCGTTGCGCGCGGCGATCAGGCCCATGCTGACGACGTCCTGGTTGTCGCCGTTGGAGGGGACGCTCTGTGTGCTGGCGGGGCCGATGGTCCGGTTCTCGGCGATCAGTGCGGTCGCGGGGTATTGGGCGCCGGCGAAACCGCTGTTGAGACCGGGGTCGCCGGCCACCAGGAATTCCGGCAGGCCGTAGCTCAGGTGCCGGTTGAGCAGGCGGTTGCTGCGGCGTTCGGACAGCACGCCGAGCTGGGTCAGCGCGATGGTGGTGTAGTCCATGACGAACGCGACCGGCTGGCCGTGGTAGTTGCCGCCGTGGAAGACCTCTTTGCCTTCGAAGAACAAGGGATTGTCGGTGGCGGAGTTCAGTTCGGTGTGCAGCGTGCTGGCGGCGTGGCGCAGAGAGTCGCGGACCGCTCCGAGGACTTGGGGGATCGCTCGCAGCGAATAGGCCTTCTGGAGGTAGACGTCCGTGCGGGTGACCTCTTCGCCCACGCGCCGCTGCTCCACCTCCTTGCGCAGGTCGGAGTGGGCTACGGCGAGTTCGCTGCCGGCCAGCAGGGCGCGCAGGTTGCCGGCCGAGTCGATCTGGCCGCGGTGCGGGCGGGCGAGTTCGTGGCCCTCGGGCAGGAACGGGCTGGTGGAGCACTTGAGCGTTTCCAGCACGAGCGCGGAGACGATTTCGGCCTGGTGCAACTGGTCCAGCGCCCGGCCCACTACCAGCGAGCCGAGCCCCGTCATGCCGGAGGTGCCGTTGATCAGCGCGAGTCCCTCTTTGAACCGCACCTCCAGCGGAGTGATCCCGTGCTCGCGCAACACCTCGGCGGTCGGCACCCGCTGGCCGCCGCGCAGCACGTACCCCTCGCCGATGAGGGTGATCGCGATGTGCGACAGCGTCGCCAGGTCTCCGCTGGCGCCGAGGGAGCCGATTTCCGGGATCGCGGGGGTGATGTTGCGGTTCAGGTAGAGCGCGAGGCGCTCCAGGATCTCCGGCCGCACAGCGGAGTAGCCGCGGGAGAGGGCGTTGAGCCGGGCGGCCAGGATGGCTCGTGCCTCGTCCTCGCGAAACAGCGCGCCGACCCCGGCGCTGTGGCTGCGGATGAGGTTGGTCTGCAGCTCCACTTCTTTGGACGGCTCGACCTGCATGTAGATCATCTCGCCGTACCCCGTGGTGACGCCGTAGACGGCGGCGCCGGTCTTGACGATTGCTTCGAACTGGTGCCGGCTCTTCGCTGCTTTGACCAGCACTTCGGGGCGCACGGTGCACGGTGCGTGGTTCTCCGCGACGTTGCGGATGTCGCCGATGCTGAGGGTTTCGCCGTCGAACGACACAGTGCTCTGCTCAGTGCCGACCAAGGTCACGGTCTTGCCTCCATACGGTTTGCCGATGAGTTCAGGAAAGCTGCCGACGCTGTCGTGCGAATGCATTTCTTGCAGCAATGAATGGCGCTGCCGGGACAGGTATTCGACTAATAGAAAGTGTCGCGGGAGTCGGAGCTGGGCCGATCCTGCTGATTCCGCTCGCAATGCCAGGCGGATGGCAGCGGCTTCGCGGCTGCTCTTGACGTCGCCCTCAAGTATCGACACCCGCTGCGGCACCGTCAACCTCCGAAAGTGTGCCAGGCCTGTGCCGCATGTTCTTTGCGCAAAAGGGAAATCGTCCCTGCCTCTTCGTGCACGTACGCGGCGAACCGTTGACTCTGGCGAGGCCGGGGGTAGGCTATCGCGCCTGATAAGAATTCCGTCGAAATGCGCAGATCGGCCACCTTTGCTCTATGGTGTGGATCACACCTGAATGCGGCTACTTGCCTGGCACTTTTTCTGGAAGCATTCGCCTCGGGTGGCGGGCCGCTTCGGGGTATTTCTCAAGCGGCTCCAGGCCGACAATGCGAACGAATTTGAAATTATCGGACAACTGCGACGTCGGCACCGATAGCGGTCAGCTGCCCGGACTGGTGACGAATAATGTAATCAGGCAATACCTGAGACGGGAGGATGACGATGAAGAGTGCTCTCGCCGACCGATTCGCCAACACCGCGAGCACCGAAGACGTACTGGCAAGCGTTCGCACGAACGGCTACGCCATCGTCGAGGACGTGCTGCCGGCCGAAACGGTCGACGCGCTGATCGAGGAGATGGCTCCGTACATCGAGGCCACCCCCTTCGGGCCGGATGCCTTCGCGGGCCAGCGCACCAAGCGCACCGGCAGCCTGGTGGCGAGGTCGGAAGCCGGCCGCAACCTCGTAGTGCACCCGCTGAGCCTTGCCGTGGCGCGGGGACTTCTCGACAGCTCCACCGAGATCCAGTTGTCGCAAACCCAGCTGATCAGCGCGTATCCGGGCTCGGTGGCACAGAAACCGCACAAGGACGAGCTGATCTGGGACTTCTTTCCGTTCGCGGCGGACCACCACGTGATGTGCCAGTTCTTCTTCGCACTGACCGATTTCACCGCCGAGAACGGAGCCACGCTCGTCGCCCCCGGCAGCGACCCGGTCCTTCCGGAGGAGGTCGACCCGGCGGATTTCAAGCCGGTGGAGATGCGGAAGGGCTCGGTGTTCGTCTTCTCCGGCAAGGTCGTCCACGGCGGCGGCCACAACACCACCGACGCGGTGCGCCAGGGCCTCATCGTCAGCTACTGCTCGGGCTGGGTGCGGCAGGAGGAGAACCAGTACCTGGTGTCGCCCCCGGATGTGGCTCGCAGCTACCCCGAAGACGTGCTGCGGATCATCGGGTACCAGCAGGGCTGCTTCGCGATGGGCTACGCGGGCGACATCGAGGAACCGATGGACGTGTTGTTCGGCCGTAAATCGGCGACCCCGATCGTCCCGTCCGAAGCCGCGGCGCGCGGTGCGAACAAGACAGCCAAAGACTGGAGCGCCGACGTGGCCGGCCGCACCGTCTAGCCCGGGGAATTCGCCGCGGTGAGGCGCCGCCGGTGCGGTGTTAACGAAGAGCCAGGTTTCGCACTGCGGTGTGGCGGCTCGCCGAACGTCGCGGTAATTGCCGCTGCTGATCTCGAAGCCGCCCCTGAGTGGCGTGTGGGTGTCGGCGCCCTCGTCCAGCTCGACGGATCGAAGAGGTGACAGCATGAGCGCGACGATCGGCAGATCGTCCACGGGGGAGTCCGCCCCGGCGGCCCAGCGCAGGGTCCGCTGGCCGGTGCGCTGGCCGGAGTGCGCGCTGGCAGGCATCGTGGCGCTGTCGGTGGTGCTCTACGCCTGGCGTATCGGTGACGAGGGCTGGGCCAACGCCTATTACTCGGTCGCCGCGAAGTCGATGTCGCAGAGCCTGACCAACTTCCTGTTCGGCGCGTACGACCCTCTCGGCGCGGTCACGGTGGACAAGCCGCCGATGGCGTTGTGGCCGCAGGTGTTCACGGTGTGGGTGTTCGGTTTCCACGGCTGGGCTGTGCTGCTGCCACAGGTGCTCGAAGGCGCGGCAGCGGTGTTCCTGTTGCATCGTGCCGTGCGTCGCTGGGCAGGAGAGAACGTGGCCTTGCTGGCCGCGCTGGTGCTGGCGTTGACTCCGGCGACTGTGTCGATCAACCGGGACAACAACCCGGACACCCTGCTGGTGCTGTGGTCCGTCGCGTCGGCCTACGCGGTGACGCGCGCCGTCGAACCGGGGATTCCCGATCGCCAGGCCACCCGATGGCTGGCCTGGTCCGCCTTCTTCCTCGGGTGCGGTTTCCTCACCAAGATGCTGGCCGGCTGGATGCCGGTGCCCGCCGTGGCGCTGGCCTACGCCGCCGCGCGCGACACCGGCTGGGGCAGGAAAATCCGCGATCTGCTCGTCGCCGGGGTGGTGCTGCTGGTGTCCTCGGCATGGTGGGTGGCGCTCACCGGGCTATGGCCGCGGCCCAAGCCCTACGTCGGGGGCAGCAGCGACGGTTCAGCGCTCGATCTGGTTCTCGGGTACAACGGGTTCAGCAGGATCGTCGGCCTGGGGAGCGGCGGCGATCCCGCCGCGAGCCAGGCACCGGAGCTGTCGGGCGGGGTGCCTTCGCCGTTCGGCGGCGATCCGGGACCCGCCCGGTTGTTCAACGCCTCGGTGGGCGGGCAGATCAGCTGGCTCATCCCGTGGTGCGTGCTGGTGCTGATCGTCGTGGCGGTCACCGGCGCGGTCCGGCTTCGCCGCCGGGAACCCGCCGATCTTCGCGGACGGTCCGGCTGGTGGTTGTGGGGTTCCTGGCTGGTGATCTTGAGCGCGGTGTTCAGTTCGCAGGAGGGAATCTTCCATCCCTACTACACCACTCAGCTGGCCCCGGCCGTCGCGGTGCTGGCCGCCGCCGGCGCGGTCAGGCTGTGGGCGCTCTACCGGAAGCCCGGGCCGTTCTGGTTCCTGTTGCCCGCCGGGCTCGCGGTCACCGCGGTATGGGCGTGGGTGCTGGTGAACCGTGAACCTGACTGGCACGGTTGGGTGGGCTACGCGGTTGCGGCGCTCGCGATCCCGGCTGTCTCGGGGTTGCTGATCGGGCGATCCAGAGCGAGAGCGGTGCAACGCCCCGCGGTCGCCTTGGGCCTGATCACCGCCCTGCTGGCACCGGCCGTGTGGTCGGCGGCCAAGGCAGGCGACACCGGCCGGGGGCTCGGCGGGGGCTCACTGCCCAGCGCCGGTCCGCCCGGGTCGATCTTCGGCGACCTGCAGGAGTTCGCCGCCTCGCCGGAACCTGCTCCCCAGCAGGGATTGCTGGACCGTCCAGGAGTGCTGCACGCATTGCGCACCGGCACCATGCCGAACGGGTTCCGGTTGGACGAGGCCGACCTGCCCGGGGAATGGCGCAAGATCGCCGACTATGTGCATGCCCACGCCAACGGCGCGCCGATAGAACTGGCCGTGGAGGGCGGGGCCGTGCTCACCGGTCCGTTCCTGCTCGACACCGAGGTCAACGCAGTCGCGCTGGGCGGATACGTCGGCCTGGACCGGACACCGACCGCGGCGCAGCTGTCCGCCTGGCAGGCGAAGGGCAAGCTGGCCTTCGTGCTCGGACTCGACCCGAAGTCGGAACAACTCCGCTCGTCCGGCAGCGGCATCGCCGGCGACGAAAACAACATCTCCGAGCGGGACAAGTGGACACGGCAGCACTGCACGACGGTGCCGCCCGCCGCATACGGCGGCGGCACGAAGCCCTTGCCGATCGTGAGCGAATTCGGCGGCAACCGGATTCTGTACCGCTGTGCCAGGTAAAGCGACCGGCGCGGGCCGCATCCCTGTCAGGTTTGGATGTCGCCGGAACAGGCTGACCGCGTACGTTCTCGAGTGCGATTCTGTGCGTTATCTGCCCGAGCCGGATCGCGCTGAACTGTCATGAGACGGCGAAAGATCGCGCCCGGACCGCTGCTCGGCGAGGAATCAGGCTGTCCCGACAAGCGTGCTGCTCCGGGACGGCCGCGTTTCGCCGGCCTGGGCCGAGGTATGCCCCTGGAATGAGCGCGGATCCGGCAGATGCGAGGCACCGTGACGGGATCGAGCAACCGTGGGGCGGCAGGACCTCGTATCAGCCGGGCCAGTCGTGGCCGCCGCGACGACGAGAACGTCGCCTGTGCCGCCGAACACGACGCCGCCACCGAGGGTGAGGCCCGCCGCTGGATCGAGCAGAACCTGCCTGCCGCCGCGATGCCGGACTGGGTCCACCAGCGTCCCCATGGCACCGCCGGAGCCTTCCTTTTCGCCACCTACGCCGAGGGCATCCGCGTCCATGACGGGCCGGGCGAATCACGTTGGGAGAACTACCCGGACGACGCGCCGGAGCACACCGCCGACCTCATCGACGGCACCGTGCGCTGGTGGCCAAGCGAGGACACGCAGCGCTAGCCACGCACCGCGCGGTGGGAATCGTCGTGACGGTCCCGCTGCCCAGACTGCTGCCGATGGCACCCGGCGGATCGGAGGCGGCACGCCTCGCGATCGTGCGCGGCAACTCGGGCTAGGGCAAGGCCTCCGTCGCACTGGCCGTCCGGTCACACCTCGGCCGGACCCTGCGCCGGCGATCCGAAAGTCGAGACCCCAGCGATGAGTCCGTTGCATCCTGGCGTCGCTGCGGAGATCAACCAAGCTCATTGCGCGTGCGCTTTGATCGAGGACGTCGGGGTATGGATGACGGCTGGGCCGACGTTGTGGTTCTCGCCGAAGTCGAAGCCCCGCAACGTTTTCTCGCGCGGGCACGCGGCTGTTTGATGCGGCGCTCGGAGCGGCAGTTGCCGGGTCGTCGTCAAGCGCCGACGTCGCCCGCGGTCGTCGAAGACGGTGTTGTGCGGCTTCCGTTTTCGGCGGGGAACGTCAGCTCGTGCCGATGAGCGGGCGGGTGTCATGCGGCCAGAAAGAACAGTCCGCTGGCGATGAGCGCGGCGCAGAGGCGGACGGCGTTCACGCGGTGGAACCTGCTGATGACCGAGCGCACGTCCGCGGGGGTCGTTGCCAGGTCCCATCGTGACACTGTTGTGTAGATGGGCAGGTTGAACACCGCGGTCCAGAGGAAAAAGCCTGTCAGGAAGACGCCGCCGGCGGTCATCGCGCACGCGTACTTGGCGGCGGTTGGGGCGCCGAGGAATCCGAGGGCGATCGAGCAGGCGATGGGGATGATCGTCAGTGTCGACAGGATCCGGTTGGTGGCCGCGTGGCGAAGGAAGTCCTGCAGGTTCCGCGCGGCGTCGTCGTCGGCTTGACCGCGCCACATGGCGCGCATGACGCTCAGCAAGGTGGCCATCAGCCCGACCAGCATGGCGGCGGCGAGGATCGCGGCGAAGATCAGGACCTGGTACATCGGACACGCTCTTTTCCGAATGAGGCGGCCAGTCCTCGATCGCCTGACCGTCGGTCAGGGAAATCTAGCACGCGAGTGACCGACGGTCAGGATGACGTACAGTCGTGCGCGTGGACGAGGAACATGCGCCGGACACCCGCTCGCGGATTCTGGAGGTCGCCGCCGACCTGTTCCTGCGCCAGGGCTACATCGAGACGTCGTTGAGCCAGATCGCCAGGAGACTCGGGTTGACCAAGGCGGCGGTCCTGTACCACTTCCCGGCCAAGGACACGATTCTGACGGAGCTGGCCGAACCGATGCTGGCCGAATTGGAGGGCGTCCTGGACGCGGCCGAGGAGATGGAGCCGGAGAGCGCCCGATGGGCGGTGGTCGAAGGAATTCTGGATGCGTCCTTCGGGCACCTGCGGGTCTTGGCGATCGCCAACGCCGCCTGGGTGGCGCGAGATCCGGTATATCGCCGGGTGGTGGCCATCAACAACCGGGCATCGCGGATCATCGCCGGCCCCGGGGCCGGCCTGCGCGAGCGCGTGCGAGCCTCGGCCACGCTCGCCCTGCTCGCCCGCCCCGCGCTGTTCCACCAGGAGGACCCGCCGCAGGACGTGCGCCGGGAGGCGCTCGACGCGGCCGCCCGACTGCTCTGCGACATCGGCGACTCTGCGGTGCCGTCGCCAGTTCTCCCGCACAGCCGGACCGACCGCCGCCGCGTGATGACCGCCGACCGGATGGCCGCGGCCAGGCGCCTCCAGGCCGCCGGGACCCACACCGTGGCGGACATCGCCCGCATGGTGGGCGTGTCCAGGGCGACGGCGTACCGCTACCTGACGAGCGATCCCGCTGAGCCCCGGCGTTCCTCGACGTGAGACCAAATGAGACAAGATGTGAGACGTGAGACTGCCGCTCCGGTCGCATTGCCCCGCGTGGTCCCGCAAATAGGCGGGGTTGTTGCGGGTGCCCAGATGCCGAGATCATCAGGGCCAAGCACTCGCACACGTCGGAGGGCAACTCCTCCAACCCGGCTGCTGCCCCCGCCTCACCACCCGCCTGAACTCGTCTGTTCGCGAGAGTCACAAGCGTCCGGGGTTGTCGCATGGTCATGGCCGAGCAGTCGCAACCCGTCGGCGAGCAACCCCTCCGGCCGCCGGAGCGCGTTGTCCGCATCGCCCGCCGACTGGCCACATTCGAAGCTTTGGCGAAGCCAACCTGTTCAGCGCCTGGAGCAGATGCGCAACCGCGGACACGCCGTCTATCGTCTGCCGCTCATCAACCTGGCTGACGATCCCAACGGCGGGATCTGCCCAGAAAATGATCTTTGGCCGGCGACATAGAGCATCAACGACAGCTGCGCCTCGGCCGGCGACTCGAACCCGTGCATTCGTCCGGGGCTGGCCAGACGCTCCAGCCCCGGACGATGCCGTGAACCCCGGGTGCCGCGAGAACCGCCGTGCCGGCTCTCGCGCAGCTGTCGACACCCCGGAAGGTTCCTCCGAGCCGGGACCGATACGCCACCGCCGCCCCGTCGGACCACCGCCGGCCACCGACGCGGGAAGTCCTCCGGTCGCAACCGGGCACAGCCGTCAACGGACGAGGACTCGCTCCGCCCCGGCTGCACGCGTGCGACCACGCTGGTGCCTGCTCGCCCACCACCGCGCCGTCCAAGCACACCGCGCCGAAGCCGGCAGACGCGACGTCAGCTATGCCGGCAATTGCCGGTGTTCCATGCCGTCTGCCGCCTGCGCTCGACGAGGAACAGCCACGTCGGACGTCACGATGATGCCAACTGGCACCTGCTGTCACACGGTTTGCGGCTGGCCACGCTGTCTGTCATCTGACCGCCATTCTCTCGTCGCCGGGGTGCCGGTTGTCGGGGCCGGCTTATGGAACTGCGGGTTCGCGAAGGAGCGCGGCATGCCGTCGCGGGGTTGCTGCTTTCTGGTTGCTGTGCACGGGTTCCGTCGTTCCGAGCCGGCAGCCGGGCTCGCGTTGGATGTGTCGCTGTCGTCGTCGCTGGTCTGCTGGGGATTTTCTCCGAGGTTCCGTGCGCGGCTGGCCCGGGTCGAGAGCGCTCGGCTGAGGTTCGGTGTCGGCACTGTGCGATCACTCGCCGGTTTGGGGGTGCAGTCGCACCACTGGGATGTCGCGGGAGGTTTTGCGCTGGTAGGCGGCGTAGGGCGCGAAGACCTCGACCAGGTTTGGCCACGCGTCGGACTTCTCCTCGCGCGACAGCGTGCGGGCGCGGACGGCGAACCGGTCGGTTCCCACCCGCACCTTCACGTCGGGATGCTGCTGAATGCTGAGATACCACAGCGGATGGCTGTCGGCGCCGCCGTTGGACGCGACGACCAGGTAGGCCCCGTCGTCCGGGTGGTAGATCAGCACGGTGCGGCGCCACTGGCCGCTGCGCCGGCCGCGGTAGTCCAGGAGCAGGCAGGGCGCGCCGTTGACCGTGGTTCCCTTGGCGCCCTCGGACTCCTCGTACAGCCGTGCTTGCCTGGCCACCCATCCGACCGGGCTGATCCGCACCTCCGCTCCGGACGGGTTCACCGGGTGCCGAACCAGGTCGCCTGCGCGGCTTCGAGTCCGGCGGCGGCCTCCCAGTCCTTGACGGGCTGGGAGAATTCCCACTGGTAGCCGAAGGGGTCGATGCACTCGAACACGCGGTCGCCCCACGCCTGGTCCGCCGGTTCCGCGGTGACTGTGCACCCGGAGGCCCGGCAGTACTCGTAGCTCTCGGCGAGGTCGTCCACGCCGAGGCCGATCGCCACGCCGAGCCCGCGCGGGCCGGCCTGGGTCTGCCGCTCCCGCTCGCTGTCGGGGAAAGGCATGCCCGCCAGGGCGTCGACGATCAACTGCACCTCGCCGCGCCGGAGGATCGTCATCACCGGCCGGCCGTCGGGGCCGGGCACGCCGCCGACCTCGTCGAAGTCGAACCCCCGGTAGAAGCGTGCGGCGGCCTCCACGTCGCCGACCCGCAGACCCACTCGAAACGATGCCGCAACCATCTAGACCTCCATTTGGGTACACCATACGCAAACTCTGTGCGTACAGTACACGCAAACAAGGGAGGACGCCTGTGGCCACGTCCGCCGGTCCCGGTGACCCGGTACGCACGCTCGAACTGCTGTGGGACGCGCGACCCCACTCCGGCCTCGGCCGCAAACCCGAGCTCAGCCTCGACCGGGTCGTCTCGGCCGCGATCGAACTCGCCGACGCCGACGGGCTGGACAACCTGTCGATGCGCCGGGTCGCCGAGCGGCTCGGCGTCGGCACGATGTCGCTGTACCGGTACGTGCCCGGCAAGACCGAGATGCTCGACATCATGGTCGACCGGGTCAGCGCCGAGATCCGGTACGGCGACGGAAGCCGCGGTCGCTGGCGTGCCCGGCTGGAGCAGGTCGCCCGCGCCAACCGCGCGCTGTTCGAGCGCCACCCCTGGCTGCTGCCGCTGTTCCCCCGGCGACCGCCCCTGGGACCCGGCGTGATCGCCAAATACAACGCCGAACTGGGCGCCGTCGCCGGGATCGGGCTGACCGACGTCGAGATGGACTCGGTGCTGACCCTCGTCCTGGAATACGTCCACGGCGCGACCGCGAACCTCGTCGAGAGGAGGAAATTCGCCGCGCACGCCGAACACGGCGACGACCAGTGGTGGTCCACCCTCGCCCCCCACCTCGAACGGCTGCTCGACCACCGGCGCTACGCCTTGGCGATCCGCGTCGGCACCGCCGCGACCACCCACTACAACGGCGTCCACGACGCCGAACACGCCTTCGAATTCGGCCTCCAGCGCGTCATCGACGGCATCGAATCATTCGTGAACGGCAAATAGCCGCGTTTCCGGTCGCGCTCGGCACGGTGCCCGGGGCATCCCGCACGCGAACACAGCCCGCTTGCCGACCCGGCCACGCTCTCGTCGACGGCGAACGGACGTCACCGGAGCCGCTCGCACTCGCCGCGGCATCAGCGATCGTCACGTCGAGACGTCACGAGCTGGCCGCCTCAGTTGCCCCGCAAGCGCCAATGAACCCGAGCGCGGCCGCCCCCACCATGTCGTGAACGTCAGGGCGCGGATGCGACTGGCGACAACTAGCTTGGCCAGTCGGCGACAACTGCGGTGTCGAAGCCGCCATGCCAACGCTTGCGGCTACAGGCGATAGGTGTCACTTGCCGGAGGCGCTTGCCACTGTGTGGGTGGCACGGCCTTGTGCGTGTTGGCCCGCCTCGCGGGGCGAATCGCCGCGCCGCCGTGCGCGGCTGACCGACCACGGCGACAGCGACTGGACGTCAGCTATTGCCGATTGCCGTGTGTTCGCGCAGTGGATGATCGTCGTCAGGCGAGTGTTTGCTGCGCTATTGGGGTTGTCGTGCGGGGCAGGCAGATCGGCGGGTGTGCTCATGGCTGACACCGAGGTGTCGCTGAGGACTCGTTGGCGGTGGCCAGGTGCTGATTCCTGGTTCACGGTCGTCCGCAGAATTTTCGCTCGGCTTCGAAGGGGTCCGGGGGAATGGTGACCCGGGTCCGGTGCCAAGCGCCGGTCAGGTTGTCCCAGAAGCGCTTGAACGTCAACGGTTCTCGTGCGGATTGCTGGATCTCGGCGAGGTCCCCGCAGCTGAGTGCGTGCCGCGCCGCGATCACCTGTTCCGAGGTGACGGTGCCGGATACCGCGAAGTTTCCCGAGGGGTGGGGCGGTGCCGCCGGGGCGGCGTAGTCGGCGAGCAGCCAGGCGTTGCCGAGGGGTTTCGAGTGTCCCGGTTTCACCGTCGGGAATTCGAACCGGGCACCGATCGGGTTGGCCAGGCCCCAGAAATCGACGATCCCGACGTCAGTGGGCGCGAGCATCCCGGCCGTGCCGAGGTACACGCCGACGACCATGGCCTTCTCCGCAATACCCGTGCGCATGGGCGTGGTGATGATGTCGTTGCCTGGGCCCAAACCGTGGTAAATCAGTGCTCGATGCCCCGAAACGGCCTCGGCCGTCACGACGTTCTTCAGTCTCTGGAGCTGCTGAACGTAGGTCGCGGAATCCGTGGGATGCGAGCTGCCGGTCCAGGCGACGTAGTACGCACGCTCGTCGTCGATGCCGTGCACGGAGCCGTCCACCGCCGGATACCGGCACAAGCCCGCGCAGAGGGACGCCCAGACAACCACGACCACCACGGCTACACCCGCGTTCTTCGAACGGGAAACCACGAGGACAGGCAGCAGGATGAGGAACAGGGCCGGTAGCGCCATGCGCGCGTGCATGTAGTCTCCGCCGACCTTCACTACGTACGCTAGGTGCAGCGCACCCGCCACTACCGGGGCGAGCGCCACCATCAGATCGGTGCGCCTGCCGCCCAGCCGATGCAGCAGCCCGGCGAACACGAACATGACCACGGCCAGCGGCAGCCACAACAGATAGGGACCGGCGAAATCCGCGACGTAGGCGAATCCGCGCGGCCACATCGACTCGCCCGCGTTCTTCGTGAGCGCGGGCATCGGAACGACGATGCCGTAGAAGCCCATCCGAAAGATTTCATAGGCGACCGGCAGTGTGGCCGCGGTGCCGACGGCACCCAGGGTCAAGCGCCAGCCGGGCCGGACTGTCAACCACAACGCGGCGAGGAACACCGCGGCAACCAGTGCCTGGTCCGGCCGTACCAGCGGGCCGAGCCCGATCGTGAAGGCCGCGAACAAGAGCGCTTTCGTCGAGCCCCGCTCGCGCAGCCGTACGAGAAGCCACCAGCTGGCCGCCATCCAGAATGTGTTGAGCCCGGTCTCCAGGCCGGAGGTGGCGTACTCCCAGACGGGCCGCAATCCCAGCAGCACGAGGACGCCACAGGGCAGTAGCACCGTCGCGTGACGTCGGCTGTGCAGCCGCCGCGCGGCATCGACCGCGAGGCCGAACCCGACCGCGGTGAGCACAAGACCGAGCACCCACGAGATCGTCGAGGTATCCGGCTGTCCGAAGAGGAATCCGGCCAGCGCGAGCAGCCACTGCCAGAGTGCGCTGGTTGACGTCTCCGCCCGCTCGCCGATCTGGTAGACAGGTCCGTTTCCCGCGAGGATCTGCTCCACCGCACGCGTGAAGATCAACGCGTCGTCGCAGATCCAGCGCGTCAAGTACCCCAGCACCGCGATGAGCAACGCCGAGCCCGCAACGACTGTCAGATTCCAGCGAGTTCTCGTCGCCTTCGAATCGCGGGCGGCATTGACCGCGGCAGGTGCCACGGATACAGCGGTATCCATAGAAGATTAGCCCTTACGTTTCGAATCGAATTCCGGTTCCCGAGTTAATTCACGAGCGCGGCCGGTTTCCCCGATGGGCTGGATACCGCTCGCGCACCGTATGCGACGACCGCTCCATACTGCCCAGCTGCAGCGCCCGCACTGGTCCTGGCAGCAAGGTCGTCATCGCTCAGCTCTTCAAGGAATCTCTCGGAGTCCAGGCTAGGAAAGGATCATGTGCCTGCCGCGATCGAAGATCGACCATTCCGCACGGTTCTGTGATCGAGTTGCTCGCGTCGTGACATACGCCAGGAATGCCTTCGCATGCAGAGCTTCGGCAAGGCCGTGGCGACGTCCGGTTCGGACGGGCATGCGTCGAAGTCAGCGCCACCGGCGAAGTGACAGGGACTGCCTGGAGCCTTGAACCCGAGAACGCGGATGTTTTGTAACGAAACCGCACGACACCGCCACGGTTGCGCACGAATTCACCGCGCACGCGCCCCAGCGTCCCTAGAATCGGACACGAACTTGATCTTTGGAGGGGCCCTATGCCGCGACTCCTGCTCGTCGAGGACGACCGGGCATTGGCCGAAGCACTCACGCTGGCGCTGGAAGCGCTCGGGCACGACGTCGTCGTGGCGCCGACCGGGGAACGAGCGCTGGAGGCGCTGTTCACCGACCGGCTCGAATTCGACTTCGTGCTGCTCGACGTCATGCTGCCCGGGATGGACGGCTTCGAGGTTTGCCGCCGGATCCGCGCCAGGAGCAGGCTGCCGCTGATCCTGCTGACCGCTCGCGGTGACCCGATCGACATCGTGGTCGGGCTGGAATGCGGTGCCGACGACTACGTGGTCAAACCCGCGGAACCGCGGGTGATCGACGCGCGGATCAAGGCGGTCGGCCGTCGCGCGGTCACCGCCGCGGGTCCGTCGGCGGGCCTGCTGCGGGCGGGAAGCCTGGAGATCGACGTCGGGGCGATGAGCGTGACCCGGGCCGGTGCCGAAATCGCGCTCACAGCCACCGAGATCCGGCTGCTCGTCGAGTTCGCCGAGCAGCCGAACCAGGTGCTCAGCAGGCAGGCGCTGCTGAAGCGAGTGTGGGACTACGGCTACGTCGGCGACTCGCGGATCGTCGACGCGGCGGTCGCCCGGCTGCGGGCGAAGATCGAGGACGACCCGGCGAATCCGGTGGTGCTGCGGACGGTGCGCGGGCTCGGCTACCGGCTGGTGAACCCGTGAAGCTGCCGGCCTTCGGGCTCCGGGTGCGGATCACGGCGGCAGTCGTGCTGGTGACGACGACGGCGACCGCGGTGATGGCCTTCGCAGCGACCAAGCTGCAGGAAGACGACGCGATCGCCGGATTCACCTTCGCCGCGCAATCGTCGGTCAGCGCCCTTTTCGACAAGACATGGCCGGTACTCGAACAAGCGATGGCGGGCAACGGCACCGTGACGGATTTCGCGCGTGCGATGGATGGCAGGACGACGGAGTGGGCACTGTTCACCAAGAGACCCGACGGCTCCGCCGAGCTGGTGGACTACGGCGCGCACAACCTCTGGTGGGCCCCGAAACCGGTTCCGATCCGCGTTTCCGACCGGGAAAGCGTCGTGGCCTCGGTCGCGAACAGGGTCTTGGTCCGCACAGGCAAGCCGGCGGACCTGCTGACGGCGAGCACCGTTGACCCGGCGACCGGCCGGGACGTCCTCGTGGTCAGCGGAAACTTCGTCACCTACTGGATGGTGCAGTTCTTCGACCTCACCCCGCTCGAACAGAACCTGGCCGCACAACGGCGGAAGCTGGCCTGTCTCGCCCTCGGCGTCGCCGTTTTCGGTGTCGGAGCCGCCCTGCTCGCCGCCCGGTACATCCAGCGCCCGGTCCGTCGGGTCGCCTCCGCCGCCCGTGAACTGGGCGACGGCGCCTTCGACGTGCGCGTGCCGGTCAAGGGCCGGGACGAACTCGCTGACCTCGCCGCGTCCTTCAACTCCATGGCGCAGCGCGTCAGCGAGTCGGTCGGGGAACTACGCGCCAAGGACCGCCAGCAACAGCGGTTCGTCGCCGACGTGGCCCACGACCTGAGGACCCCGGTCTCCTCGCTGGTCGCCACAGCCGACACCCTCGACAGCGCCAGCCACGAGACCCGGACCCGGGCGAAGCGGCTGCTCGCGACACAGGCCCGGCGGCTGGCGAAACTCGTCGAGGACCTGATGGAGATCTCCCGTTTCGACGCCGGGTCCACGGACTTCCGCCCCGAACCGGTCGATCTGCCCGAACTGGTGGAGGACGCGATCGAGGTCAGCGTGCCGGGCACGGAGGTCCGGGCCACGGGCACCGGCGACACGACCGTGGTCGCCGATCCGCGCCGCGTCCACGCCATCGTGTGCAACCTCCTGGTCAACGCCGTCCGGCACGGCCGGACCCCGGTCACCGTGTCGATCCGCGGCACCGCCGCCGACGTAGCGATCGCGGTTTCCGACTCCGGCCCGGGCATCCCCGAGGACCTGCTCCCCATCCTGTTCGACCGGTTCGTCCGGGGCGATCACGCGCGCCGGGAGACGGAGGGAAGCGGGCTCGGACTGTCCATCGCCAGGGAGAATGCGCTGGTCCACGGTGGTGACCTCACTGCGCACAACGACGGTGGCGCCGTCTTCACTTTGACGCTCCCACGGCGTGTGGCGGGCCAATCAGGGTGATGTCAGAGGGCGCGCAGCTGTCGAAGCACGCCATCGGGACGTGCGTGGGAACGCTGCAACCGGTGTGGTATCTGCTGCTGGGACGCGAGGTGGTCGACAAGACGGCGATCGACCAATCGCCCGCACATGCCGCATAGCGCGCCTACGGGAGCACGGTATTCACCGATCGACAGCGCGATAACCTGTTCCACTTCTGCGCTGCCGTCGGTGACTCCGCCACTGGCAATCTGGTGGTCCGCAACGAGGCAAGCACTAGGGCATCGAGCGGCGGCCAGGCTTGACCGCGAGGAACGCCATAGCGCGGTTGAACCTCAGCGATATTGATCATGACAGGCGATCAACATGTGCGTTCAGAATCCACGAACAAGTGCGGTCAAAACTCGCGGACGCCATCGCCGGGCATTTCAGCGGTTGGCTTGGGCAACGATCAATGCGAGCGGGTTCGGGCGAGGGCGCGCGGTCGACGTTGCCATGCGGGTAGTCCCGTGCGCGGATAACCGCGAGAACGGCGGGGTTGAGCACTATCGACCGGATGCTCACCCCCCGGAAGCCGCGCTGATCGTGGCGGAGGGCGAAACGTGTCGCTCCTGCAACTTCCCTGCGACGCGTGGGGGCTGTTGGCCGTGGCGGTCGACATTGCCCGTGCCACGGGAGAACTGGATCTGTTCGCCGGGCAACTGCTGGCGGCGGAACCCGACGCGCGTCGCCACGACGGCGACGTCGTTGTGCAGCTGATCCCGGCGGCCGGCCGCCTGGGAGGGTCTCGCCGATGTGAGGATCCTGGCCGCCTCTGGCGGTGCCTGGGAATGTGCCGAGACCGCGCGAGGATTGGACGTCGGCTGGCCGCGGCGTATCGCGCCGCTCGTCGCGGACGTCATGAACCGGTAGGCAACGGTCGATCCGGCGGCCGCGCCCGGGAAACCTGTGGGCGCTTTGCGTCCGCTGGTATCGGCCGGACATCTTCGGGAAGGCGAAGCGTTGTGCTGTCGCCGTCCTGCGGTTGGGGATCGCCCACGAAGCACGCGTCGCCGACGGAGGCATTCGCTTGGACGACGGTCGGTGGTTCGCCCAGCCCTCCGGTGCGCTCGCCGCTCGGGTGCCGGCATCAGAACGGGCTGGAAATACTGGTTCCGTGCGCGCGGCGGGGTTCGCCTGTCCGGAAGCCGCCACCGCACCCCGTCGGCCGCGATCCTGGCGGCGTGCAAGGGAAAGGTCACCGAGGGCTAGCGGACATGGCGGCGGGTCAAGGACGACCGCACGCTCCTGGAGCTTCGCGAAGATTGCAGCGCCATCCGGAAAGAGAAGTCGTCTTAGGCGATTCGGACGAGTCCGTTATCTGTACGTTCCGTGTGCGCACGGGCAATTTAAACCGTGACGTGGTTTTAAGCCCGATTGACCGCACGTGCGGCGCCTGTGTCCTGCACTGCTCGAGCACTTGCTTGATTGCTGGTGCGACGAGGTTGCTGCGCTCCAGAATCCGGGACAGGATCGCAAGATCGGCTCTCAGCGTGGGCTGGCCAGGACGCCGACGGCGCAAAAGGTCAAACGCTCCATTGTCGCGGCCTGCTTGCGGCGGCGACCTCCCGGCAGGAGCATTCTCAAGACTTTGAAGGCCTCCTCGCGGCGGTCTTTGTCGTTTGTGCGGATCGCCGTAAGTGCCGTTACTGCGACCAAGACCACGTACACAACGGTCGGCAGGCCGGACACGACGAGAATCGGCAAGGATGCCGCTTCGTGGATGCTGGCCCCTGGCCCCATTTCAGCTCCTTCTTATGGCGTGCAAGAAGAAGCGCTTGCGGCAGGACGCCAACTTGGGATCGTGGTCCGGCAGGACGGTGCTAGTGCCCCTCGGCCATGATAGGCGACATCGTGCCGAGGCCCTGCCACAGCCCGAAGGCGGTGTTCGCGCAGCAGCCTGCCGCCCGGGTTGCAGGCGAATGCTCGAGGCAGGCGAACAGGATCAATTGGCCCTGGCGAGCCGAGTGGTGTCTCTTTCCTGATCACGTGACAATGTTGTGGCCGCCTGCGCGCGAGAACGATGATTCCTGCGCGGAAGCTGTCTCAGCGGTAAGGCCTATCAAGCGGATGCTTGATATCGCGACGGAAGCGACGTGGCGAGACCTGTGTTCAACGTGATCTGTTCAGTCGTCGGTTTCGGACGTCTGTCGAGGGTGGGCGGAGTAGATCTTGTGCCAGTGCTGGACTGAGCGGACCAGGTCGTCGATGACGTGGAGGAGGAACTCGCTCGTGTTTTCCAGTCGAGCGCCGGCGGGGGTGGCGGTGCCGAGTTTCTGGGCTGCGATCTTGCAAGCTTCGGCGATCCGGGTTTGGTTGCGCGCGCTGGCCATGATGGACTGGAATGCTACGTCGTCGTCGATGGCGTAGCGTTCGGCGCGACTGTGGGGATCGCGTTCACGTTTGACGAGTGCCTGGTTCTCCAGGTATCCGATGGCCTTGGAGATGGAGGCGGGGCTGACGCGCAGGCGTCGCACGAGTTCCGCGGAGGTGAGGCTGCCGCTGTCAGTGGTGAACAGCGCGCCGAGCACCCTGGCCATCATCTGCGGGAGTCCTGCCTGAATCATCAGTTCCATGCTCTGCGCGTCCACCTCGTCCACGAGCCGTGGATCGCGCCCGCCGAGGTCGGCCCTGCCCGGTGACGGTGTTGGCGCACTGGTCCCGCGCTGACGCGCACGTCGTGTGCTGGCCCGGTGGGCCGCCTCGGCGCGGTAGCCGCGCGGTCCGCCGTTGTGCATCACCTCACGGGTGACGGTGGAGGTCGGCCGTCCGATGCGGCGGCCGATGGCGGCGTAGGTCAGCTCCTCGCGCAGTCCTGCGGCGATCTGCTGTCGGTCCTGGAGGGTGAGTCTGTCACCAGGCATCGGGCGGCCTCCGCTGTCGGCGTCGTGTCCAGCTTAATGCAACGAGAGTGCAGTTGCATTAGCCAGCATAGATCACGCAACGATTCACCCAATTCTAGCTGGGGTTATGCCGTTGCTTCACAAAGATTAGATTGACGATTTTGTGTATGCAACGTAACTTTCGCCAAGTCGTGAAGGTTCTCACTGACACTGGATCTCACCAACGGGGAGC
The DNA here is from genome assembly GCF_042647905.1 of Amycolatopsis halotolerans. Classification (NCBI taxonomy): domain Bacteria; kingdom Bacillati; phylum Actinomycetota; class Actinomycetes; order Pseudonocardiales; family Pseudonocardiaceae; genus Amycolatopsis; species Amycolatopsis halotolerans. The sequence goes on along the minus strand of NZ_JBHRWI010000069.1, from coordinate 12,583 downwards.
GAAGCCCATGACTACTGATCTCGGTCGACCCGCGCTTGCAGCGACCGCGATACGCAAGGCGTACGGCGACCACGTCGTGCTCGACGGCATCGACCTCGACATCCCCGCGGGGTCGGTCTTCGCGTTGCTCGGCCCGAACGGCGCGGGCAAGACCACCGTGGTGCAGATCCTGTCCACGCTCATCCGCGCCGACGCCGGCGAGATGCGGGTCGCCGGCCATGACGTGGTGCGGGATCCGGACGCGGTGCGTGCCGCGATCGGTGTCACCGGCCAGTTCTCGGCGGTGGACGGCTTCCTCACCGGCGAGGAGAACCTTCTGTTGATGGCCGACCTGAACCGCCTTCCCCGCCGGGAACGGCGGCAGCGTGCAGCTGACCTGCTGCAGCGGCTCGATCTCGTGGACGCGGCCCGGAAGCCCGCGGCGACGTATTCCGGTGGGATGCGCCGCCGCCTGGACCTCGCGATGACGCTGGTCGGCCGGCCCCGCGTGATCTTCCTCGACGAGCCGACCACCGGGCTGGACCCGCGCAGCAGGCGGACCATATGGGAGATCATCCGCGGACTGGTGACCGGCGAGGGCGTCACGATCGTCCTCACCACTCAATACCTGGAGGAGGCCGACCAGCTCGCCGACCGGATCGCGGTGCTGCACCGGGGAAAGCTGGTGGCGGAGGGCTCGCCCGAGGAGCTCAAGCGGCAGGTCGGCGGCGGCCATGTCACCCTGCGGTTCGCCGACCCACGCAGTTACGACCACGCGGCCCGGACGCTCGACGTGTTGTCCCGCAACGATGAGGCGTGCACCCTGCAGATCCCCAGCCAAGGCGATGTCCGGTCGTTGCGCGAACTGTTGGACTGGCTCGACCGAGCCGCGCTCACCGTGGACGAACTCCAGGTCCACACCCCCGACCTCGACGACGTCTTCTTCGCCCTGACGGGAAACCCGGTCACGGAACAGGAGCCTGCCCGATGAGCGCCGTTTTCAGCACTGTCTCCCACGCCTTTGCCGACTCGGCGACCATGTTGCGCCGCCAGTTGCGGCACATGCTGCGTTATCCGACGCTTATCCTGACCGCCGCCGGGGTTCCGGTGGTCTTCCTGCTGCTGTTCGTCTACGTTCTCGGCGGCATCCTCGGCAGCGGCCTCGGCGGGCCGTCGGGCGGCCGGGATGCTTACGCGAACTACGTCGTCCCGGGCGTCATCCTGATGACTGTGGCGACCGCGGCCCAGGGCACGGCGATCTCGGTAGCCATCGACATGACCGAGGGCATCGTCGCCCGGTTCCGCACCATGGCCATCGCCCGGGTCTCGGTGCTCACCGGTCATGTGCTGGGCAGCCTGATCCAGACCCTGCTGAGTATCGCTGCTGTCATCGGGGTCGCGCTGCTGGTGGGTTTCGAGCCGACCGCAGACTTAGGCGCATGGCTCGGCGCGCTCGGCGTGCTCGTAATGATCATCCTCGCGCTCACCTGGCTGTCGGTCGCACTGGCCATGGTCGCCAAGAGCGTCGCCACCGCGAGCAACATGCTGACGCCGCTGATGATCCTGCCCATGCTGGGCAGCGGGTTCGTCCCCGCCGACTCGATGCCCGCCGGGTTGAAATGGTTCGCCGAGTACCAGCCGTTCACCCCGTTCATCGAATGCCTGCGCGGGCAGCTGATGGGCACCCCGATCGACAACAGCGCAATGCTGACCGTCGGTTGGTGCGCCCTGATCGCCCTGGGCGGCTACCTATGGGCCAAGAAGCTCTACAACCGCGAGCCCGCCAAGTGAGCGTCTTCGTGGTCGGTATTTCAGGTCGAACTGAGTCTTGGGTCGCTGGTCGTGATGGCGCGGGCAGTGAGGTAGGCGGTCCAGTCGTGTTGGGAGTAGCTGGCCCAGGCGTTGGTGGTGTTGATGTTGATATCGAGGATTTTCGCGAGGACGGCGGCGAGGACAGCTGCGGGGAGTTCGGCGGCCAGTGCGGCCAGAGCAGCACTGCAGGCGCGGCGAAGGTGAACAGGCAGGTGTTTGCGCAGGGCGCGGCAGAGAGCGTCACGGGCGGGTCGTCCGGGGAGCCCGCCGGGGAACAGCCAGCGGGGACCGTCGCTGGTGGTGCGGTCGAGCATTGCCGCACCAACGCCGTGGTCGCAGTGGGCGCGGAGCAAGGCTGCGACGGCGGCCGGAGGCAGTAGGCGATGGTGGGACATCTGTAGCCAGCTGGTGCCGTCAGAACCGGTGTAGATGCCCTAAATTGCGGGTCGTGTGGCGCCCGCGTAATCGTCCCCAGGGTAGCGATAGTTGCCGACTTGCACGGGCTGGCCGAAGTCGGGTGCGTTGAGCAAGTTTCTGGAGCGCGATCGCCGCAGTCGTCGCGACTAGCGCCGCCGCCTACCTGGTCACACGGGCTCGACGCCGGCGGTCACGAGGATGACCGGAGCAGGTCCGGCGGGCGATTCCATTGCCCGCCGGACCTTTCACCTTCCCCGCTCGCGTGGGGAGAACCTAGACGGCTTCGCGCAGCCGAGCGCGTCGGAAATCGGCGTCGACGAAGCACGCCCGGGAAAGGTCCGCGCCTCGGAAATCGGTATCCGTGAAGGTGGTGCCGTTGGCTGCGGCGCCACTGAGCGAGGTGTTCGAAAGCCGGGCGTTGTCCAGGGCAGCGCCGCGTAGCTTGGCTGAGCCGAGGATCGCGTCTCGCAGGTCGGCGTGGGCCAGGGTCGTGCGGTCGAGGTCAGGTTCGCCCGGGCCAAGACCGCGTTTTCGCCGAAGCGGGCTTCGCGAAGCACCGCGCCGGTCAGATCAGCTCCGGACAGTTCCACGTCGGTGAGGTCCGTCTCGCTCGCACCTCCCGCATCGGGGCGGGCTCAGCCGCCAAGCAGTGCGGGCGGTGCGGAAGCCTGCCGCCGCGTGGCGGCAGGCGGGGAGGGCTCCGCGGCCGACAGCCGTGTTAGGCGGCCCCGGGCGAGCCGGTGCACCATGTCGCCGAGGGTTTCGGGAACGATCGAGCCATCCAGATCGCGGGCTGCGGCGCGGACCTCCCGGTGCACCGCGTCGGGGGAGAGCTGGCTGGCGAATTCGCCGCCGAGCCACTCGCCGACCTCGGTGACGACGTCCTTGCCAGTGCTCGGTATCGCAGTCATTGAGACTCCTTCCCGAGCGAATGCCGAGAATCTGGGCGACGAGACCGGACCGTCGGCAGCGGGTGCCGACGGCTACGTCACGCGGTGGGGATAAGCCGCGGAGCGCCGTTGGAAGGTGAGGATCGCCGGGTTCGCGATGACGCCGTCGCGGATTTCGACGGCGCGTCCGATGGTGTCGTCGGTGTCCCATGCGGAGGGTCCGTCGAGCACCGGTCGCAGCAGGGGGAGCAGTGCCTCGCTGATCTCCCAGGTCGCCGAACTCCACAGGTAGGACGGGCTGTGGTCGACGGCGTAGTAGGTGATGCCTTCGCCGACGGTGAAGGTCGGGTCGGCGAAGGTGGTGGGCTGGGCCCAGCTGAAGCCCATGCCCTCGTCGCACGAGACGTCGACGATGAGGCTGCCCGGTTCGAACGCGTCCAGGTCGTCTTTGACGAGGAACGTCAGCGGCTCGGCGGGATCCTGCAGGACGCAGTTGACGACGATGTCGTGCTCTGCGAGGAATCCGGCGAGGGGGACTCGTCCGCGGTCGGTGAGTGCGTGGCTGCGGCGCGGGTCGCCGGTGCTGTTCGCGTCGTGCTGGAAGTGCACCATCGTCGCGGAGTGGATGGGCGAGCCGACCGCGGTGATGCCGCGGCCGGTGAGGACGCGCACGTCGTGCACGCCGTGTGCGTTGAGCGCGGTGACCGCGCCTCGCGCGGTCGCGCCGAAACCGATGACCACTGCCCGGAGGCGGCGTCCGTAGTCGCCGGTCGACCCGGTCAGCTGCAGGGCGTGCAGGACCGAGCAGTACCCGGCCAGCTCGTTGTTCTTGTGGAACACGTGCAGTCCGAAGGAGCCGTCGCGGGTCCAGTGGTTCATCGCCTCGAACGCGATCAGCGTCAGCCTGCGGTCGACGGCCAACTGGGTGAGTTCCCGGTCTTGGACGCAGTGCGGCCAGCCCCACAGCACCTGGTGCGGCCGCAGTTCCGCGACGTCGCTCAGCACCGGTTTGGCGAGCAGGACGACGTCGCATTCGGCGATGAGTTCCTCCCGCGTGCGCAGCCCGGCGACGGTGCCTTTCAGCTGTTCGTCGGGCACGCCGAAGTCCTCGCCGTAGCCGTGTTCGAGGTAGATGCGCTCGCGCAGATCGGCGTCGATCCGCTCGAGATGCCGGGGGTGGATCGGCAATCGGCGTTCGTCCGGTTTCCGCGAATGCGCGACGACTCCGAGAGTGAGCTGGTGCACCGGGTTCCTTTTGCTCGATGGTGGTCTGGACAACGTGTGCCCGAGGGCGTTATCGGCGCAGGTCTTCGGGCGTTTCGTCAATGAGGTGCAGCAGTCGCACAGCGAGGGCCTGGCAAGCGGTGTCGGTGAGGCCGGTGTCTTGCTTGAGCAGGTCCCGTACCTTGGCGACGCGTTGGTCGTAGCGGGAGACGAAGTCGATTCGTGCGGTCATGGGTCGTTCCTCTTTCTTGGTTTCGCGGCCGCCAGCGGCGCAGGCGCAGCGGCGGTGGAGCGCGCCTGCTGCGGTCGCGGCGCAGAACCGGTCCGCGATCGGGTCGTGCGCGTCTGTCTGATGTGGACAGACCGGGCAATCGCCGGACGGTGCCGCGGCGGTCGGCGCCAGCGCGGCGCGCATCGCGATCATCGCCGGGCTCTTCGGCCGGCGGTCGCCGATCCGTTCGCGGCCGTGCGGAACACGCTGGCGACGGTGCCCGGGGAATGGACGGGCTCCGTGCGGGCCCGCAGCGGAATGCGGTGCGGTACGTTCATGACGCTCCAGCCCCGGCAACCACCGGAACTGGGACGAGAAGGCCGGCGTGCCGCGATCGTCACCACGTGGCGCGCGAGAACCAGGCGGAGTCCGGGGACGGTGCAAACTCGATTGCCCGCACACGGGATGCTCCCGGACACCACTGACCCTACACGCGCCTGGGTCTCAGCAGGTAACGGTCACCCGCTCGGCGCCGTCCCGGCATCCCGGCGACCGGGCCGCCGGCCGGGGACCGTTCCCGACGGGGATCTCCGGCGGCACCGAGCAGGCCGGCCCGCCGAGGACCCGTGCCGATCGCCGTGACCGGCAACCGCCCGGCCGGATTCGGAGAACGCGGCCCTGCCGCCGTCGACATCCGCGTTCGGCACCGGCGAGGATCTGCCGCGCCACGCGGTGAACCCGGCGTGCGCGGCTGGAATCTCCGGTGCTTCCGCGCCTCGAACGACGTGCTCACGGCGCTGCGCGGAGCGTGTGTCGCTGGTGAAGCACGACGGTTCGGCGGTTCCGGCGCAGATGGCTGCTGGTTGCGCTCGTGTCGGCGCAGGCGACGCCAGTGCAGACGCAGAATGCGGATCCGCTTGGCAGAGTTTCGTCAGGGGCGGTGTGCTCGAGGGGTACGCACCGAGTTCCGTTCAGCACGATTGCCCGCCCGGCAAGCGCGCGAGCGGGTCGGCCCGCGCGGCGTTCCACCGCAACGCCGCGTCCAGCTGTGCCTCCGAAAGCCGTACCCGTCGCGAGATCTGGCGCAGGGATGCGCGGCTCAGCGACGAGTACCGGCTGGCCTGGCACAGCAGCCCGAACCACCACTGCTCGTCGACCCATTCGAGCTTGGCCTTGCTCACCAGCGCGGCCAGGTGCTCGTCGCAGCACGCGTGGACGACCCGTTGTCCGGGCAAGGCCAATTCCACGGAATCGACGACCGACGAGTCGCGCACCAGAGCGGTCTGGAGGCTCGTGGACACGGGCCGCTCGCCGCAGTACCCGCAGGGTGGGTCACGACGGCCGGGGATCGCCCCGAAGGAGTAGGCAGGCGGCACCAGAACCTCCGGCTCACTGCGACCAGTTCCGTCTCGCGGGCAGCAAGCCGGTGCCGGGGCGGAACGGCGTCTGCACGATCCCGGGCAGGGCTGAGGCCGTCCCCCTCTGCGGAATCACGCTACGGGCACCATGACGCGATGTCAGTACACCATCCGGGTCCGCCGCAGCCGCAACGCTCGAGCAGAGTGCGCACGAGATCGGCGGTGCGAGAGAAAAGCGGCCGCTTGACTTGCGGTGCAAGCGAGTCCGGTCTTCGCCGCCCACGGAGCGCGGCTGGCTCCGGGCAGCAGTGGCCGGGCCGAGAGCTGTCCGGCCGCTTCGGCCGGCGCCGCGGCGCCGGCAGGCAGTAGCGTGGCGTGGTCCGCTGACCGCGGCCACCAGCCGCTGCCGACGTGCCCGCAGTCGGAGCGGGCGGCTTCAACGAAACCCGCGCTGCAACGGGCCGCGCGCTGCCTCCGGCCTGAGACTGTCACCCGGCTTCCCGTGCTCGAGGTAGCCTCCGTTGCCGTTCGGCCCATGGAGAGGTCGACACCCCCAGCAACAGCGGAGGAACGAAGAGGCAAGCCTGGCATTTCGCCGTACGGCACAGGAAACCGGCCTCGGCGCCGCCCTGCCGGGTCTGCACGGCCGATGTCCGGGCCGGTCCCCTCGAACGTTCGGATGAACCTGGTGGCGCGTGTGCTTGCCGACCCGCCAGCCGCAGCTCAGCCGGGCCAGCCTTGTCGTCGGCCGACATCGCGGCCTGTAATCGACAACTGCCGTGCCGCCTGCCGCCACGCGAGCATTGCCGCCGAAACGGCGAAGGTGCTCCCGCCGCGCACCGCACCGGACGCCGCCGAGCAGTCCCGCCGACAGCTCTGTGTATTCGCTTCCGGCCGACTGCCCGGCGTCCGGCGCGGCCGCGGTCTCGCGTTCGTCCATTGTGGAATCCTTAAGCGCGGGAGCGGAAAGCCGCCCTGCCGGGGCGCGGTCGCTTGGCAGGGCGGCGGGCGCTCCGCGAGGTTCCCGGCCCCTCCGCAAGCGACAGGGACACGGCTCTGCCGGTGCGGCACCGGTTCGCCTGCGCCGCACCAGCCGACGAGGTTGGGCAGGGCTCCAGCCGGCGATCGCGGTCCGCGACAGCGGCGACGGCAGCAGCGGGAGGGTGTACTGTCAGCGGTGTCCGAAGGCATTCCGTGTGCGGGTGCAGGAGCCCGCATCGTCCTCGGGTCTCATCCGGTCACGTGAACCGGGGACGGGAGCACGGCATGCAGCCGGCCTACGGCGCACCATCGTCTTCCCAGCGGCCATGATGCCGCCGAGCAGCTGCGGGCGGGTTTGTGCTCCGTCGGCAGCGCCCACTCGGGAGGGGTGACGGTGCGGCGTGGCCCGCTGCCGTGCGAATGACGGAACCCGTTGTGCGGAAAGAATAACAACGCAATATCGGAGCGGTTCGCAGGTCCCGTCGCGGCCCGATGCGCTGATCCGCCCGCAGGACGTACTCCGGCCGCGGTTTCCTCCGGCGGAGAGCCGGTTCCCGCGTCGGCGAGCCCCGGCTTCGGAGCCGTTTTCCGGCGTGTAGGGCCGGTGGTATCGGCGTCCGCCAACGGGCCGGCCGGACGGGAGCGACTGTCCCGGCGAACCTGGCGGCGGGCATGGGAATCGGACTTGTTGCCGGCAGGCGAGCGGTCGCGGTACAAGGGGCCGAACGCCGAGGAGGGCTGTTTCGACAGCGCCCGGCGGCCGCGGTCCCGGAAGCCGGGCACGGAAATCCGCCCCTAGGTCGAACAGTTCGGGCGGGTCGGCCGCATCAGGTTCAAATCCGGTCGCTGGGGATCTCGTTCCTTCCCCGCTCTGCCACGGGCCGCACCTGGTTGCGCCTGCCGGGTTTCCGGCCTCCGGCAACGCTCCGTCGTGGTGACCAGGCCGCACGTCCGCGACCTGACGATCCCGCCGTAGGCGGATCCGGTCGCCGCGCCTCGCGCGCTGCACGCGGCCGGTCGGACGAAAGGGTCGGGACCGCGTGGGAAATCCTTGTCCGCTCGGGTCATCGGACCGTCCATTCCGGCACAAGGAGCGACGTCTGTCCTGCGTGCGGATAACGGGCCAATCATCGTTGCCGAACCGTCGCAGACGCGGGCTTGGTCCGCGGCTGCCGGCGAGTTGCCGGCGACGGAGCGGCGAGCGCGCCGCTTCCCCCGCCAGCCGGACCGCAGCGGGGGCGGCACCGCGCCCGGATGCAGCGGCCAGCCGGACCGGTTCGCCTCGCTCGCGTGGGTGGAATCGGACGACCGTCCGCGCCCGAACTGCCGCCCAAGGGACGCAATCGCGTCCGGCCGCGAAGAAACCCGGCCGGAACGGGTGTGGACGGGATGTCCTGCCGGGTACCTCTCCTTGATGAGAATCCGGATATCGGCCCGTTGCGTTCCCTCCGCGAGTCTGTCCGCCGGGACGGATCGCGGCGGATGACCGGCAGCGGAGGGGACAACGGATGCCCGTGGACGCTCGACGTGCGCGGGACCGGCCTCTCGTCGGTGCCCGCCGTCCGCGTCTGGGCGGCCGGTCTGCTCGGCAGCCTCAGCGCCGATCGTCGGCCCGACGTGCTCCTGGTGCTCGACGAACTCGTGACGAACGCCCATGCGCACACCCTCGGCCCGACGTGGGTCCGGCTGACCGAACAGCCCCGGCCTTGCCTGGTCGTCGTGGAAGCGGACGACCTCTCGCACGGCTGGCCGGTCGTCCGTGCTCGGGGAGGGACCGCGCCGCACGGACGGGGGATGCAGCTCGTGGACCGGCTCGCGGACGAGTGGGGAGTGCACGACAATCTGGACGGAAAGACCGTGTGGGCGCGCTTGGGCTGGTCCGGGGAAGGCGTCCGCCGGCGGTGAGTGTCGCCCGCCGAGCCCGACAGCGACCAAGGCGGTCGTGGAGATCGACCAGAGGAAGCGGACTGGCCCTGGCCGCAGTCGTGGCGGCCGGTTCCGACGACCAGACAGCCTGGCTTGCCCCGCAGCCGTCGCGGACGGCCGAACTGGAGCGTGCGGAGCACCGTGGCGAGGTACGGACACAGGTGCGCGAGTGCCCGATGCCGCGGAACTCGCCGAGATGCCCGGGCGTTCGGAGCATCGGCTTCGTGACCGGCGTCCGCCGCCGATGGAGATCAGCACGCGGCGGGCGACATCCGGCGCAACCTCCGTGCGGGGCTGGAGATCGGGGCATTCGAACCGGCGAGCAGCAAAGCAGGCAGCGGGGTCCGCCTTTCCGATCAGCGACAGTCCGGCCGTGTTCGGGAAATTCTTCCGGGCAGGCAAAGGCCTTCGCGGCGATCGGGCACGCAAGGCGTGTCACGCGGTTTCAGCCGTCCGCGGAGCAGCGCACGCGCATCCCTCTTGGGCGGCGTCGCTCTCGACAAGGAACCCGGTTCCGATCCTCAGCGCACCTTCTGCCGGCTGGGCAAGCTCTGGAACATCGACACACACCAGCGACTGATTCCGGGATCTCGCCGCAGTGGTCGCGAGCGGGCGAAAAGACCTTCTGCCTCGGGGCCGCGAGTCGCGAGTCCTGTCGCGAACTTCGTGCCAGGACTGGTTGCGATGAGGCAAAGCGAGAACGAGACGCGACCGATCGCAGCTCGATGCGGCACCGGAGCCGTGGCGATCGCGGCGGGCGCGAAATGGACGTTGCGCGCGGTGTGTTCTTCCGCCGCATCCTCGGCGTCCGGATCACCGTGCCGGCAGCCGAATGTCCGATTAGCGCGCGACCTTGCTCACTGCGTATTGCACCGCACGGGCTTTCGGTCATCTGGTCGCTGTTCGGCGGCCGACCCGATAGATTGAGGACGTGTCAGACGGCGAACTCGAACCGCGCGGTGGTGACGTAGCGCGCGGGAATCAGCGTGCGTCCGATGCCGACCGCGACCGTGCGGTGGAACTGCTCCGGCAGGCCGTCGGTGACGGCCTGCTCGGTCTCGACGAGTTCAGCGACCGGGTCGGCGTCGTGCTCGCGGCGGGGACCCGGGGACAGATGGAATCGGTGCTGGCCGATTTACCCGGGCTGTCGCTGTTTCCGCCCGAACCGCCGTTCTCCGAACCACCCGCGCTCGTGCTCCGCACCACCAACGGTTCGGTCAAGCAGGAGGGCGAGTGGGTCGTTCCGCGGCGGATCCTGGCGCAGTGCGGCTCTGGCCGCGTCCGGATCGACTTCACCCGGGCTGTGTGCCGGCACACGGAAATCCAGCTGAAAATGGTCTGCACCGGCTCGGGGCAGGTGCAGGTGACCGTGCCGCGCGGATGGTCGATCCGCGTCGAGGAGCTGAGCGCGACCAGCGGCAGGGTCATCGACAAGGCGGCGGACCCGTATGTGCCGGGTTCCCCGTTGATCTGGGTGTCCGGCGAGCTGGCCAGTGGACGGCTCAAGATAAGGCATCCGCGCGAGACCTGAATGGCCGACACGACGAGGGCGGTCCGCTCAGTCGATGACGGTCGGTGTCGCGCTGAGCCAAGCGCTGCGAGCCGGCTGACTCCGGAGACCGACGCGGCGACGTGGAACGCAGGACCGCCATTGGCCGGGCTTTCGAAGCTCCGCACGTGCCGAACAGGGAACTGCCGTCCGAATCCGCGTCGCGCGGACCGGTTCCGAACGGTCGCTCGCGGCGGCGGCCAGCCCAGAACGGGATCGTCTCCGTCGCGGGGCGCGGCGGTTCGCGATAGGCATGGGCGAGCAGAAGGGCGTCCGGCGCCTGCTTTCGCGGCCTGCTGGAAGTTTCCTTTCGCTGAAGCGAAAGACGCCGATGGCAGGGGTGGAATCAGTCCGTTCAGGATTCCCTGGCACTGTGTCGGCGCGTGCCGACGCAGTTTCGCGCCGGCTCGACCACGCGAGAGATGGCGACGGATCAGCTGTGACTGGAAGACCTGGGCACTCCGAGGTTGTGCCTGCCCGGCCGTGGACTTCGGGGCGGGTGTGCCTGGCACGGCTCCGGCTGGTTGCGCGGTGCTTCCGGATGTGTTGTGGTTCAGTCGCTTTCTCGCCGCCACAGCTCGCCCGGCCGGCTCGTCCGCCAGAGCGGACGACCAGGTTCGCTTGGCGCGAAAAAGATCGTGATCTTGTCGGGCGGCCGCTTGCGGGAACAACGCGGAGGAGGCCGCCCCGCCGCTGCGGCGACCCTGCGGTGGGCGCTCGTCCCGCCGGAGGGTCGCGGGAAAATCTAGGCTGACGCGGGGATGCGGCCGCCGTCGACGTCCCAGCGCTGGGTCGCGTCGTCCATCGCGCCGGCGGCCGCCGCCTCGTGGTCGGTCTCGCTGGGGGCGGCGAGCAGGGACTCGACGGTATCGAGGTTGTCCCGGTGCGCCGCGGCCGCCAGAATGCGATGCGCGTCGGCTTGCCCGGTCTCCGGCGGTACGACCAGCAGAGCCAGCCGGCGCGGTCCCCGCGCTCCGGTGACGGTCACTGTGTCGGGGTGGTGCGCGCGGAATCCTTCGAGCCGGATCGCGGAGCCGTCGACGGTGAGCCGGCGCTGAGCCGGAGTCCAGGCGGCGAGGTGGTAGGAGACCCGTTCGATCCGGTCCAGCCGCACGGCGAGCATCGCGAGCAACGCCGACAGTTCCACGGCTAGTTCGCGGGTGTAGGGCCACCATGCGCCGTCGACGTATCCCGTTGCTGGGCCGTCCGGTTTCAGCCGCAGGCGTGGTGCGCGCCAGGCCGGTGTGGCGGCTTTCCTGGCCGAGACAGTGCTGGCGACGGTGCGGAGGTTCGGTGCCATGGCGGCGTTCCCGTCCCCGGCCGCTGTCACCGTCCGGACTGGGTGCCGAGGACGGTGCAAGCTTGACCGCTCACGCACGAGATGCTCTCGGACACTGTCAACACTGCACCCTTTGCCTCGCCGGTCGCGGAAACGCCGACGGCAGCGGGACTTCGCTTCTGAGCAGCCGGAAATCGGGACGAGAAAAAGAACCGTTCACGGGGAAGACGCCACGCCCGCGCGGGTCGTCCTTTTCCGTCCCGGTCGTCGACTGGCCGCGGCTCAAGCCCCCGAACTCGGCGAGGGGTTTCGCGGACTGCGCGTGGTGGCCGCGGTGCGGGCCGGCCGGTCACGGTGTTGTCGTGATGTGGAAGGCGTAGTGCCCGTTGATGTCCTTTCGGACGTCGAGTGTTTTGTCGGCGAGCCGGACGCGGGTCTCGCGGGCGAGGAACACCTGGGTGTCGCCGGTCGCGATGATGTCCTCCTCGGCCGCGGGGTAGGCGGCGACGTCCACGGCGAATGCGGCGCCGTCCTCGGGAAGGCCGTCGAGCGTGAGGCGCAGGCCGCCTTCGGCGTGGAAGTTCTGGGATGCGGTGAGCTGGTTGATCGCTTCGGTGGCTGCTCCGGTCAAGGTGAACATCGGTGGTTCGCTTTCTACGTGTTGTGCTCAGGCGGCGTCGCCGCGCCTTGTGCTGCGTGGATCGGTGGCAGACGGCGCGTGCTGCGTGCGGGCAGGTCCGAAAGCTGGGCATCCTGGAGCCAGAGGTCGTGCTCGTGCGGCGGGGTTCCGCGCAGCCAGCGAACCGAGGGGGCTGGTCGCGGGGTCGGGCGTCGGGAGGGCGGAGTGCGGGCTGGTCGGCGGTGCCCTCGTGATTCTGCCGCGAATACCGGGGCGCATGGGCGTTCCTGGTGCGATTTCTGCCGTGCCTGTTGTCGCGGACCGCTCCGATGCGGAAG
>NZ_JBHRWI010000068.1:0-803 GCF_042647905.1 Amycolatopsis halotolerans | reverse complement strand
ACACCGCGTGATAGTTGAAGACGCGGAACAACTCGCCCTGGTCGTTCCGCTTGAACCTCGGGGTGCGGCGGACCAGCAGCCGTGCGGTGACCTGACGGCCGGGATTCTCGGCGGCGTGGACGAACGCGGTCAGGGTGGTTTCGGCGATCTCGGCGTGTGTGATCAACTCGCCGGTCTCAGGATCGGGAATCGGGTGCCGGTAAGCGATCTCGGTCCAGGCGTCATCGTCGATGTCGTTGATCACGTTCTTCACTGCCGCGTTTTTCTGGGCGGTGACCGAAAAATACGCTCCTGCCCGGCGGATCGCAGCGATGATCGGGCCAGTGAAGAACGCCGAATCGGCGCGGACCACGATCACGCCGGTCGCCCCGGCCCGGCGCGCCAGGCCGATCGCCTCGGTGATCATCGATGCCGCCCCGCGGCGGGAATCGCAGTTCCCGCCGCGCAGCCGGGCGGTGAGGATCACCGGCGCGCACACCGGGGACGACAACGTGGCGATCAGGTGGTTCAGGCCCCGGACCCCGTTATAGGCGAACCCGCTGCCCTGCTTGCCGCGCCCGTAGGTTTCCTTGATTTTGGCGTCGATATCGAGGAACGCGAGCCCCTCGACACCGGCCAGCAGCGACGGAACCCGCCCCGCCAGCCGGACCACCGCCTCCGAGGCCACCGAGGAGAGCTGACGGACATGGCCGTGGGTGAAACCCCGCAGCCACGACCCGCAGGTCGAGGGCGCCCGCAGACCGGTGAACAACCGGCGCATCCCGCCATGCCGGATCACGTCCAGGTCCTCGATCGAGTCCGCC
>NZ_JBHRWI010000067.1:0-31708 GCF_042647905.1 Amycolatopsis halotolerans | reverse complement strand
CAGACCCCCGCCGCCTAACCTTTACTCAGCCAGTCCAACTTTCGGGGGCCAGTTCAGACTCTGATTCCGTGAGGGTTCCCCTCACGGAAGTTCTCGCACGCGGAGCGCTGCTCGGTCAGCGGGTTCCGGCAAGTGCCCCCGTCGTGACCAAGCGGTACCCGGTGCGCCCGGAGAACTCCGCGGTCAGCGCGAACCGGTCACCGCGCACCAGGGTGTGCCGCCATTCGATGCGTTTGCCCGCGCTGGTGCCCAGGCGTCCGATGGAGAACGCGCCGACGGTTTCGCCGCAGCCCAGCAGGGTGCGTTCGGCCCGGGTCGGCACGACCGCGCGGATCTGCTCCTCGCCGTGGTCGAGGCGGACGCCGGTGCGGCGGTGGAGTTCGCCGTACAGGCTGGTGTGCTGGAAATCCGCGTCCAGCAGCGGCCGCGCGAGGTCGGCGGGCAGCCACACCCGGTCGACGGCCAGCGGGTCGTTTCCGGCCAGCCGCACGCGTTCCAGGTACAGCAGGGGAGTGGAGCCCTCGAGCGACAGCCGCTCGGCGACCACCGCGTCCGCGCGGATGTCGAGCCGGCGGACGACGCTGTGCTGGTCGAGCCCGGCCTCCTCGACCGCGGCGAACAGGCTGTAGAGCGCGCCGAGCGGCTGCTGGATCTCGGCGGCCGCGGCGACGCGGGGCTGGCGTCCGCGTTCGGCGATGAGCGTGCCGTCCGCGCGCAGTTCCCGCAGCGCCTGCCGGACCGTCTGCCTGCTGACGCTGTATTCGTCGGCGAGCGCCAGTTCCCCGGGGAACGCGCCGTCGAACTCCCCGGCGCGGATGCGCACCAGCAGCCGCTGCTGCAACTGCCGCCACAGGGGCTGTCCGCCGGTGCGCACCAGCTCTGCCTCGCCCATGCCGGGAACAGTACCGCTTGCCAAATGTACGGACAGCTCTTAGATTAAATGTACGTACATTACCGAGGAGGCCAGAGTGCGCACAGGAGTGAACCGGTGACCGGCGCGGCGCTGGGAGCGACGCGCGCGACGGTGCAGTGGCGGGCCAAGCTCGCCCGCCCGGTGCCGGGGCTCGCGGTCGCGCTGCTGGTCGCGGCGGTGGCGACGGCGGGCGGGAAGCTGGTGCCGGTGGTCGGCGGGCCGGTGCTCGCGATCCTGCTCGGCGCGGTCGCCGGGGCGGTCGTGCCGTCGCTGCGGAGCTGGCGGTTCAGCCCGGGGTACGCCATCGCGTCGCGGCCGGTGCTGCAGCTGTCGATCGTCGTGCTGGGCACGGGACTGTCGATCCAGCAGGTGGTGCACGTCGGCGGCCAGTCGCTGCCGGTGATGCTCGGCACGCTCGCGGTCGCGCTCGGCGGCGCGTGGGTGCTCGGCCGGCTGCTCGGCGTCCGCGGGGACACGCAGACGCTGATCGGCGTCGGCACCGGCATTTGCGGTGCGTCCGCGATCGCGGCGACCAGCGCGGTGCTGAAGCCGAAGGAAGCCAATATCGCTTACGCGCTCGGCACGATCTTCACCTTCAACGTCGCCGCGGTCCTGCTGTTCCCGCCGCTCGGGCACGCGCTCGGGATGTCGCCGCACGCCTTCGGCCTGTGGGCCGGAACCGCAGTGAACGACACGTCTTCCGTCGTCGCGGCTTCCTACGCTTACGGCGGTGACGCTGGCTCGTACGGTCTCGTCGTGAAGCTCACCCGCACGCTCACGCTGATTCCGATCGTGCTGTTCCTCGCCGTGCTCGCCGCGCGCAAGCAGGCAGGCGGCGGCCGGGTTTCCTTGCGCGCCATGCCTTGGCACCGGCTGGTGCCGCCGTTCCTGATCGGCTTCCTCGCCGCCGCCACGGTGGAGAGCATGGGCTGGATCCCGGAATCGTGGCACGCGCCGCTGTCGACGCTCGGCACCTTCCTGATCACCATGGCGCTCGCCGGGATCGGCCTGACGCTCAAGCCGTCCGACCTGCGCAAGGCGGGACACAAGCCGCTGCTGATGGGCGCCATCCTGTGGATCGCGGTCGCCGCGTCCAGCCTCGGATTGCAGGCGCTGACCGGCGGGATGTGACGCGCTAGCGCACGCGCGGGTTCCGCTTCCGCCGCCTGCGCGCGGCAAGGACGGCGAAGATCCGGGACACCCCTCGGCTCCGGCGCACGAACACCACGGATTCGCCGCGTGGGCCCTCGGCCCGCGCGGCGGTTTCGTTTCGCGGGCCGCGCCGGAATTCCCGGAGTCCGGCGGCGAACTCGGCCGGGTCGCCGCCGACGTCCGGGTGGTGGGTGCGCACGAACCGGCGGTAGGCCGCCTTCTCGGCTTCGGACCACGCCTTCCGCTCGTCCACCGCCGTCCTTCCCCGGTTGAGAGTTTCGCCCGACATTCCTGCCGGAAGTCTGAGGCAAGTGCCAACCGGCGGTTCAACGATACTGTTCAAGCACATGAGCGAGCGGATCGCACTCGACCTGTCCGAGCTTCGCGCCGTCACTGCCTACGCGGTGGCCTGCGCTGAGCCCGCGCTGCCGATCTTCGAACAAGCCCGTCCGGACGACCGACGCCCGCACGACGCGATCGAGGCGGCGCGGGCGTTCGCGCAAGGAGCCAAGCGCGGCAAGGCAATCCGGGACAGCGCGTGGGCGGCGCAACGGGCGTATCAGGAAACCCGCGACGCTGGCCAGACCGCAGCGAGCGAGGCCGCGCGAGCTGCTGTCGCCGCTGCTGGGGCGGCGTTTCTGCATCCGCTCGCGAAGGCGACGCAGGTGTGGCACATCCTCGGCCCAGCCGGCCATGCGGCGTACGCGTTCGAGCTGGCGGGGATGGCGGCGCAGCACCCGGGCGCCGATCCGGTGGTCGTCCGGGTGCTGTCGCGGTATCCGGAGGCACCGGGCGGTCGCGGGCGGGCAGGTGAGTTGGTGCGTGAGCTGGATGTGTTGCTGCGCAAGGGTTAGCGGACGCGTTCGACCCGGCGTTCGTCCCAGACGGGTTCCGGGGTTTCGCGGACTACGCCGTCCGAGCCGAAGACGAGGTAGCGGTCGAATGAGCGGGCGAACCAGCGGTCGTGGGTGACTGCGAGCACCGTGCCCTCGTAGGACTCCAGCCCGTCCTGCAGCGCCTCGGCCGATTCCAGGTCGAGGTTGTCCGTCGGCTCGTCCAGCAGCAGCGCGGTGGTTCCGGCCAGTTCCAGCAACAGGATCTGGAACCGCGCCTGCTGTCCGCCGGACAATCGGTCGAATGCCTGCTCGCCCTGGCGGTGCAGTTCGTACCGGCGCAGTGCCGACATCGCCGCGCCGCGATCGGCCGCGTGCTCCGTCCACAGCACGTCGACGAGCGTGCGGCCGGTGAGCTCCGGGCGGGCGTGCGTCTGCGCGAAATGGCCGGGCACGACGCGTGCGCCGGTCTTCCAGTCGCCAGTGTGCGCGACGTCGCCGCCCGCGAGCAGGCGCAGGAAGTGCGACTTCCCGGAGCCGTTCGAACCCAGCACCGCGACGCGCTCGCCGAAGAAGATCTCCAGCGAGAACGGCTTCATCAGCCCGGTGAGCTCCAGGTTCGCGCAGGTCACCGCGCGCACGCCGGTGCGGCCGCCGCGCAGCCGCATCCGGATGTCCTGCGGCCGCGGCGGTTCCGGCGGGGGACCGGCCTCCTCGAATTTCCGGAGCCGGGTCTGCGCCGCCTTGTACCGCGACGCCATCTCGTCGCTGCGCGCGGCGTACTGCTGCATGTCCCGGACGAGCCGTTTGAGCTGGGCGTGTTTCTCGTCCCAGCGCCGGCGCAGTTCGTCGTAGCGGGCGAACCGTTCCTGCCGCGCCTCGTGATACGTGCCGAAACCGCCGCCGTGCACCCACGCGTCCGCGCCGTCGCCGCCGGGCTCGACGCTCACGATCTTGTCCGCCGCTCGCGCGAGCAACTCGCGGTCGTGCGACACGAACAGGACGGTTTTGCGGGTTTCCTTCAGCCGGGCTTCGAGCCAGCGTTTGCCGGGCACATCGAGATAGTTGTCCGGCTCGTCCAGCAGCAGCACCTCGTCCGGCCCGCGCAGCAACGCTTCCAGCACCAGGCGTTTCTGCTCGCCGCCGCTGAGCGTGCGCACCAGCCGCCAGCGCGCGCGGTCGAACGGCACGCCGAGCGCCTCGGTGGTGCACATGTCCCAAGTCGTCTCGGACTCGTAGCCGCGGGCTTCGGCCCAGTCGCTGAGCGCCTGCGCGTACCGCATTTGCGCGGCCTCGTCGTCGACCTCCAGCAACCGCTCCTCGGCCGCGTCGACCGCCATGGCCGCGTCGCGGACCCGTTGCGGGGCAACGGAAACCAGCAGATCCCGCACCGTGCGCTCGTCGCGGACCGACCCGACGAACTGCGCCATGACGCCCAGCCCGCCGGTCACCGTGACCGCGCCCTCGTCCGGCTTCAGCTCGCCCGACAGCAGCCGCAGCAAAGTAGTTTTTCCTGCCCCGTTGGGGCCGACCAGCGCGACGACCGCGCCCTCGCCGACCCGGAACGAGACGTCGCCGAGCAGCGGACGCCCGTCGGGCAGCACGTAGCGCAGGTGCGCGGCCTCCAAATGCCCCATGTCCCGGCACTCTACCCAGACCGCCGCGAATCGCCGCACGGTTTTCCGGCCGTCCACAGAGGACACAAAAGCGGCGGCGCCGGGGAGAACCGGCACCGCCGCTCGTGGGATCGCCTCATGCCTTGCGCTGCATGCTTTCCCGTGCCGGGTTGGCCTGCTCCGCCGCCTTCGGGTCCTTCTCGTTCTGCTTCGCGCGCACGCCGGACTCGACGCGGCCGCCGAGATCCTTGTCCACGTTGTGCCAGTACTCGAAAGCCCGCTTCAGCACCGGTTCGGTCACCCCGTTCAGCAGGTGCCCGACGATGTTGTCCACCAGCCGCTCGCGCTCGGCGTCGTTCAGGACGTCGCGCACCATCGTGCCGGCCTGGCCCCAGTCGTCGTCCTCGGCGTGGTCGACGTAGGCCGACCGGACCATCTCGCCGTCGGAATGCCAGCCCGCGGGGGTGCCGTAGCGCTCTGTGCCGGCACGCGGGCCGCCCTTGGAGTTCGGTGCGTACACCGGGTCGGAGACCTTGGCGTAGCGCATGGCGCCGTCCTTGCTGTAGCTGTGCACCGGCGAGGTCGGCGCGTTGACCGGCAGCTGCTTGTAGTTCGCGCCGATCCGGTACCGGTGTGCGTCGGCGTAGGCGAAGAGCCTGCCCAGCAGCATCCGGTCCGGGCTCGGGCCGATGCCGGGCACCAGGTTGTTCGGCTCGAACGCGGCCTGCTCGATCTCGGCGTGGTGGTCGGTCGGGTTGCGGTCGAGCGTCATCTTCCCGACCTCGATCAGCGGGTAGTCGCCGTGCGGCCACACCTTCGTCAGGTCGAACGGGTTGAAGCGGTAGTTCTTCGCGTCCTCGAACGGCATGACCTGGACGTGCAGCGTCCAGCTCGGGTGGTCGCCGCGCGCGATCGCCTCGAACAGGTCGCGGGTGTGGTAGTCGGTGTCCGCGGACGCCATCTGGTCGGCCTCGTGCTGGGTGAAGTGCTCGACGCCCTGGTCGGTCTTGAAGTGGTACTTGACCCAGAACTTCTCGCCGGAGGCGTTGACCCACATGTAGGTGTGCGAGCTGTAGCCGTTCATGTGCCGCCACGTGCGCGGGATTCCCCGGTCGCCCATCAGCCAGGTGACCTGGTGCGCCGATTCGGGGGAGAGCGTCCAGAAGTCCCACTGCATGTCGTGGTCGCGCAGGTTGCTGTCCGCGCGGCGCTTCTGCGACCGGATGAAGTGCTGGAACTTCAGCGGGTCCTTGATGAAGAACACCGGGGTGTTGTTGCCGACGAGGTCGTAGTTGCCCTCGGTCGTGTAGAACTTCAGCGCGAACCCGCGCGGGTCGCGCCAGGTGTCCGGGCTGCCGCGCTCGCCCGCCACGGTGGAGAACCGGGCGGCCATCTCGGTTTTCGCGCCCGGCTGGAACACCGCGGCCTTGGTGAAGCGGCTGACGTCGTTGGTCACCTCGAAGTGCCCGAACGCGCCGCTGCCCTTCGCGTGCGGCTGCCGTTCCGGCACCCGTTCCCGGTTGAACTGCGCCATCTGCTCGATCAGATAGTGGTCCTGCAGCAGGATCGGGCCGCCCGGGCCGACGGTGAGCGAATGCTCGTCGCTCTCGGCCGGGATGCCGGCGTCCGTCGTGGTCGCCGGGGGTTTCGGTTCTTCGGTCATCTCGCGAACTCCTCGTGGTGGTCGGAAACGCCGGAGCAGTCGGGGCACAGACCCCAGAAGACGATCTCGGCCTCGTCCACGGCGAACCCGCGCCGGTCGTGCGGCGTGAGGCAGGGGGCCTCGCCGAGGACGCAGTCGACGTCCTCGGCCCGGCCGCAGCGGCGGCACACCAGGTGGTGGTGGTTGTCGCCGGTCCGCCGTTCGAACCGCGCCGGATGCCCGGACAGCTCGATCCGGCGGACGAGACCCGCGTCGCCGCACGCGGCGAGCACGTCGTAGACCGCCTGGATCGACACTCTGCCGAGGCTCTCGCGCACCCCCGCCGCGATCGCCTCGACGGTCGCGTGCGGGTGCTCGCCGAGCCAGCCGAGCACGGCTTGCCGCGGCTTGGTGACGCGCAGGCCCGCCGCCCGCAGCGTCGCCGCCGAGTCCGGCATCGGAGTCCTCCCCGGGATCTGGAACCGCTCCAGTTCCGCCGGTTACCCCGTCTTCCCGGCGCTCACACCTGGGTGTCACCCACCGGTCGGACGAGTTCGGCGAGGTGCGCGCGAAGGACGGCGAGACACTCGTCGGCCGAGGTGAGTTCCGGCTGCAGCACGGCCCGGAACGCGATCCCGTCGATGAGCGCGGCCAGCCTGGGCGCCTCGACTTCGGGGTCCTTCGGCTCGAACCGGCCGCTGCGGGCC
Source organism: Amycolatopsis halotolerans (assembly GCF_042647905.1). Lineage (NCBI taxonomy): Bacteria > Bacillati > Actinomycetota > Actinomycetes > Pseudonocardiales > Pseudonocardiaceae > Amycolatopsis > Amycolatopsis halotolerans. The sequence continues at coordinate 24,845 of NZ_JBHRWI010000067.1, read as the reverse complement.
TGCGCGTCGAGAATGCGGCGGGCCAGCGCCACGGTGCCTTGAACCGCTTCCCTGGCCAGGTCGTCCAGGCCCGGGTCGGCGCGCGCGGCCATCAGGAATTCCACCAGCACGGTCACTTCGGTGCGCCGGCGCTCGTCCAGCGGCAGCAGCTCGGACAGGAATTCGGCGAGCTGGTCGACGGCCTCCTCCGGCGACAGCTCCGACAGCGACCCCGTCTTCTCGCGGCGTTCGACGAGCCGCGCGGTCGTCCGGTCGATGGTGGTGCGCATCGCGAACCGCATCAGCGCGTGCTGGCTGTCGAAGTAATGCCGCACCGAGCCGATGTTCAGACCTGATTCCGCGGCGACCGCGCGCAGCGAGACCGCGTGCAGCCCGTCTTTCGCGGCCAGCCGCAGCACCGCGTCGGCGATGTGCGCGCGCCGCTCTTCCCCGTCCACCACTCTAGGCACTGGACTTTTATATCACAGACGTGATAGAAACGGTTTGTATCACAGGTGTGACAGAAAGGGGTGTGCCGTGGAGACGGTGCTGAACGTCCTGCTGATCCGGTTCGGCATCATCGCCGCGATCGTCGTGGTCGTCGGCCTGGCCGGTTTCGCACTGATCGTTTCGCTGCGGCGGCGGGGCAAGGGGGAGCGCGTGCGGGAAGGCGCGGCGACGCTCGCGAAAACCGCCGCGCGGGCGATGGACCGGCGCGGGGCGCGGGGAATGCGCGGACGCGTCGGCGGCGAGGTCGTGCGCCAGGCCGCGCGGTGGCTGGACGAGGACCCGGGCCGGAAGCGGTCCGGCCGGTGAACGCGGTGCTGCTCGCCGACGGGGACGGGATGCTGCAGCACCTCGTGCACGATCTGCTGGTGAAGGGGCTGATCGTGCTGGGCGCGGTGCTGGTGGCGGTGCTCGGGGCGGTGGTGATCTGGAAGAAGGTGGGGCGCTGAGGGCTCCTCGCGGCGGCTGGATCCGGGAGGCGGCCTGGGGCGTCTTGCCGGGGGCTCGCCGTTCGGCGGGTTGACCCCACGCGGTACGCGACACGTGGCGGTGCCTGCCGGGGCCGGGATTTCGGCACGATGGAGTCTTCACCTGGAAGACGGAGGCCGTTGATGAGTTATCCGTTCGATCCCGAAATCGCCGCCGCGATCCCGATGCTGCCCGAGACCGACTTCCGCGACGTGGCCGCTTCGCGAGCGGGCATGGCCGAGCTGATCGCCTCGATGCGAGGCGAGTTCGACGACACCGGCGTGACCACGCGCGACGAGGCCGTGCCCGGTCCGGAGGGTGCGCCGGACGTCCCGGTCCGCGTTTACACGCCGGATCGCGTCGCGACGAAGGCGCTGCTGTTCGACATCCACGGCGGCGGTTTCGCGCTCGGCGACCTGGAAGTCGACCACGCGAGCAATGTCGAACTGGCGCGGGAACTCGGCGTCGTGGTCGTGTCGGTCGAGTACCGGCTCGCGCCGGAAAACCCGTACCCGGCCGGGCTGGAGGACTGCTACGCGGCGCTCGAGTGGTCGGTCAAGCACGCTGACGAACTGGGCGTCGACCCGGAAAAGGTGGTCCTCCACGGCGTGAGCGCGGGCGGCGGACTGGCCGCGGCACTGGCGCTGCTGGCCCGCGACCGGGGCGGTCCGGCGATCGCGTTCCAGTTCCTCTCCGTGCCGGAACTGGACGACCGCCTCGAGACCGGCAGCATGCGCCAGTTCGCGGACACCCCGATCTGGCACCGGGGCGCCGCCGAGGCGAGCTGGGACTACTACCTGGGCGGCCCGGGCAAACGCGGCGGCCCGGACGTCCCGGTTTACGCGGCGCCGGCCCGGGCGGCCGATCTCTCGGGCTTGCCGCCCGCGTACGTGTCGGTGATGGAGTTCGACCCGCTGCGGGACGAGGGAATCGCTTACGCCCAGTCCCTTTTGGCGGCTGGGGTGCCTGCGGAACTGCATTTGTTCCCGGGCACCTTCCACGGCTCGGCGGTGCTCCGGCACGCGACGGTGAGCCGCCGGGAGACCGCGGAGCGACTGGCGGTGCTGGCCCGGGTGCTGGGGGTCGAGGCGGGCTGAGTCCGGGCGTTCGGGAGTGTCGGCCGGAATCGCCTGTCTCAGGCTGATTCCGGCCAGGCTTCTAGGGGCCTGGCCGCGCTTCTTGGCGAGCGGAACCGCTGCCCCTCAAGCGGATTCCGCCAACCTCCGCGCCGCCAACGCCAGCCGCGCCCGGAATCGTCCCGCCGGATCGTCCAGGGTCCACCCCAGCGCGTCCTCCACCTGCGCCAGCCGCGCCGCCACCGAGCTGTGGTGCCGGTGCAACGCGATCGCGGCCTGGCGCAGGGAACCGGTGCGGCAGAAGGCTTCCAGCGTTTCCAGGTCACCGCTCCCGGCGAGCGCGTTCAGCGCCAGCACGTCCGGCTGCGCGCACAACCGCTCCGCCGGGATCTCTGCCAGCAGCGTCACCGCGCCGAGGTCCTCGTGCACGATCAGCGGTCGCGACTTCGCCGCGAATCGTTTGGCCAGGCGGGCTTGCAGCCACGAACTCCGGGCCGCCAAACCGTCGACGGCGTCGCCGACTCCGACCCGGACGGTGTCTGGAAGCGTGCGGTCCTTGGCCCGCAACGCCAGCGTCTCGCGCAGAGTCGGAACCACCGAATCGGGGCCTTCGCGCGGCTGCAGCACCACTGCGGCCACCCCGCCGACGACGGCCACCCGCGCGCCGAGCGGGCCGCCGCGGGCGACGAGGGCGACGGCGTCCGCGCCGGCATCGCGGCCGGGGCCTGAAGCGACTGCCACCACTCGCAGCGGGCGTGTGGTGTCCAGGCCGAGCAGGGTCAGCGCCCGTGTCCGGTCCTCGTCCGCCGCTTGCTCGCCCAGCACTAGTTCGACCAGCGCCGGGTCGGCCAGATGCGGTGCGGCGGGCTGCGGTTCGACGGGATTGAGCACCTTCGCCGAGATCGCGAGCCGTTCGAGCACCAGGACGTCGAGCGGGCCGGGTTCGCCCGCGCGTTCCAGCCACACGCGCCCGGCGCCGTCGAGATCCACCACGACGGCGCCGGGCGGCACTGGGCCGTCGCCGCCGGGTTCGCCGGTCGGGCGGAACCGCAGTACGGTTCCGTCGACACAGCGAATCCCGGCTACGCATTCGGCAAGAAAAGCCGTGGCGCGCAGCAAATCCGGCAGCGTCGCACGGCGGGCGATCAGCTCGTCGAAATACGCGATGACGCGCACCGCCGTTTCCGCGCCGGAATCGACCGCGGACAACCGCAGCAGCAAGCCCTTCACGAGGTCCAGCTTAGCGCGAGTCTCAAGTGGACAGTCCGGCCAGCGGATGCAGCTCCTCCCACCGCGGGACGCGCGGCGGGAACCGGAGCGTCAGCCCGGCCTCCGCGAGTGTGCGGTCGGCCTTGCGCGCGTTGCAGCTGCGCGCCGACCCGCCGCACGCGGCGACGGTGTTGAGCCAGCTCGTGCGCGGGCCGCCGCGCGACACCGGCGTGATGTGGTCGACCGTGGTGGCCCGGCGCCCGCAGTAGGCGCACGTGTGCCGGTCGCGCCGCAGCACGCCGGAACGCGACCAGCGCGGCGGCCCGGAATACCGCCATTTCATCACGACGTAGCGCAGCAGCCGCACCACCTTCGGCCGCGGGAAGACTCCGAGGTCCGGCCCGTCGCTTTCGTGGACGACCGCGACCTGGCGGACCAGCATCCGGATGGCATGGGGGAGCGAGACGGTGTGCAGGGGCTCGTAGCCGGCGTTGAGAACCAGGACTCCCATGGCGACGGGCACCTCCTTTCCACAGGCGAAACGGGCCGTGAACGCAAAAGCCGCCCGGCCGGTGGTCCGGCGGGCGGCTCCTCGCTCACGGCGTGGCGGGCCACGTCATGGCGCGGAGCCGGGAATGCCCGACAGGTGCATGCATTCGTCGCGGTGCGGCATTCCGTGGTTCCTTTCGTGGCTGGACGGCTTCATCATTGTCGCCCCGCGCGCCCGCGTCAACGGAAAATGATCGTCCCGGCTTTCAAGATCCACAGTGGACTCAACGCGGGCGCGCGGAAGCGCTTTCCCGTTTCGGCGGCGTCCGGTACAGCTCGCCGAGCAGGGCCACCGCGGCATGCGTGGCCGGATGCGGATCGTGCGCGCGCCAGGCGAGCTGGACCGGCACCGGCGGGGCGTCGCGGACCCGGCGGTACACGATGCCGTCGCGGCGATACTGCGTCACCGTCGAATGCGGGGTGACGCCGACGCAGCGGCCGGTGGTGATGGTGGCGAGCCAGTCGTCGACGTCGTGCGTCGGCTCGATCCGCGGGCGCGCGTCCGGCGGCCACAGGTCGGCGGAAGTGGTGCCAGTGCGCGGATCGACCACCAGCAACCGCGACGCGAGATCGGCGAGCGCGACGGTGCGGCGGCGCACGAGCGGATCGTCGACGGCCATGGCGCAGTAGCGGTCCTCGTGGCCGACCGTCGCGTGCGCGAACTTGCCCGAGGGCACCTGATGGCGCACCACCGCGAGATCGACCAGCCCTTCCGCCAGTCCGGCGGTCGCGGTGTTGGCGCGCACGAGCAGCAGTTCGACGTCCGGGTACCGCGCGGCCCAGCGGCGCTGGAATTCCGCGGTGTGCTTGCCCATCGCCGACCACGCGTGGCCGAGGCGCAGCCGCGTGTGCCCGGTGGTCGCTTCGCGGACGAGATCGTCGGCCTCGGCGAGCAGATGCCGGGCGCGGGCGAGCACTTGAACGCCAGCTGTCGTCGGCTCGAGGCTCCGGCTGGTGCGGTGCAGCAGCTGCACGCCGAGAACCCGTTCCAGCGAAGCCAAATTCCGCGACACGGCCGCCTGCGAGACGCCGAGTTCGAGCGCGGCGTCGGTGAACGTCCCGGCGTCGACGATCGTCACGAGGCAGCGCAGCTGACGCAGTTCCAGATCCATGCGTCCAGCGTATCGCTGATGCGGTCAATGCATTTTGCGCATGGATCCGCCGGACCCATGCTCGACCGCATGGCGACTACGGAACTGGCTCCGCGAACGCGCGGCAACACCCGGGCGGCCGGTGCCGCGATGCTGCTCGGCAGCGCGCTGTCCAACCAGGTCGGCGCGGCGACGGCGGCGCTCGCGTTCCCGGTGCTCGGCCCGCCGGGCGTGGTGGCGGTCCGCCAGTGGGTGGCGGCGGTGGTGCTGCTGGCGGTCGGGCGGCCGCGGTTGCGGACGTTCACCGCGCGGCAGTGGTGGCCGGTGCTCGGTCTGGCCGCGGTGTTCGCGACGATGAACCTGTCGCTGTACACGGCGATCGACCGGATCGGCCTCGGACTGGCCGTGACGCTCGAATTCCTCGGCCCGCTGGCGATCGCGCTGGCCGGCTCCCGGCGCCGGACGGACCTGGCGTGCGCGGTGGCCGCCGCGGTCGCGGTCGGGGCGCTGATGCGGCCGCAGCCGAGCACCGACTACCTCGGGATCGGGCTCGCGCTGGTCGCCGCGTTGTGCTGGGCCTGCTACATCCTGTTGAACCGGACCGTCGGCCGTCGCCTGCCCGGTGCGGCGGGTTCGGCCGCCGCGGCCGGGGTGTCCGGTCTCCTTTACGTGCCGATCGGGGTGTTCGCGATGCTGCACCACCCGCCGACTCCGGGCGCGCTCGCGGCGGCGCTCACCGCCGGGCTGCTGTCGTCGGCGCTGCCGTTTCTCGTCGATCTGATGGCGCTGCGGCGAGTCCCGGCGCAGTTCTTCGGAGCGTTCATGAGCGTTCACCCGGTAATGGCCGCGCTCGTCGGGCTCGTGATGCTGGACCAGCGGCTGGACGCCGTCGCGTGGGCCTCGATCGGGGTGATCGTGGCGGTGAACACGGTGACGGTGCTGCGGCGGGCCGGATAATTGTCGGCGGGGCGGGCTAACGTAGGCGTCGCTGGCTAGGGAGGTGTGGCGTGGTGCGGATCGCGGATCAGGAGTGGCCGGCGACGGTCGTGCCCGCCGACGCGCGCGAACGTTCGCAGGCGACGGGCGTGCTCGTCCGCCGCATGGGCTGGGTGTCCGAGCGGCTGACGCGGGAGGAACGCGACGACGTCGAGCGGCAGCTGGAATTCTGGTACTCCAACGGATACTGCCCGGACGCGCTGCTGATCGCGATGAGCGCGCTGCCGGACGGGACGCGCCAGCGGCCGCGCCGGGCCAGCGAAAAGCCGGGGGACTTCCTGCGCTCGCGGATGAAGGGCTGGTTCGTCGACGAGTCCGCCGCCGCGGACCTGACCGAGGTGCGCGAACCGCCTCGGCGTGGGCAGACCTTCGAGGCCTGGCTCGCGAACCGGCGCAAGCAAGCGGCTGACGAGGGCACGTATCAACGGCGTTCGCGGTTGACCGACGCGGGGGAGCAGGCCCGGGCCGAGGCTCGCACGATCGCGTCGTCCCGGCGGAAGGATCCGCTCGCGCGCGTGCGCGAGAGTGAACGTCGGCGTGCCGCGGCGTTGGAGAGTCTGCGAGTGGTGGGCGAGGCGGTCGAGGTGCCACCGCCGCCTGCCGAGACGCGCGCGACGCCGCGGATGGTGGCGTCGTTCGCTGGGCGGCAGTCGCTGGCCGCGCATTCGCCGCAGGTGCTTCGGATTGTGGAGCGGTTGCGGGCGGAGAAGCGGGGGCCGTCGACCGCGGAGTTGGCGGTGCTGCGGAACGCGGTTCGGGACGCGCACCACAATGCCGGGCTCGGGACGTTGGAGGCGGCCAGTGCGGAGGTCAACGACGTCGATTCGTTGACGCCGGACGGGCAGCGGATCAAGGACTTTCTCGCGCGTGCCGCGGACGACCGGCTGCCGCTTGACGCGACGGTGCGGTTGCTTCACTCGATGCGGTGAGCCTTGCGTGTCGGGTCACCCGTCGCGGGGATGGTGCTTCCAGACTCGCCCGGTGATGAACACGTCGATGGACGATGCCGGGCGCTGTTTGCTTTCGGTGGCGTGGAATATCCGGACTGGCGGGCCGAGGGCGGATCCGCGGGCGGATGAGGTGCGGGAGCGGCTGCGGACGGTGTGCCGGGGGTTGGGGCATGCGGCTTGCCGGTTCGCCGCCGGGGGTGTGGGCGGGGATCCGGTGCCGTTGTTGCGGTTGGCTGATCGGGCTTTTGAGATCGACACGTTGCTGTTGCTGGTGGGGACTTCGCTGATTCCGGATGCTGGGCGGGATGTGCGGTGGTGGGGGGAGATTGAGGCGCTCGTGGCTGAGGTGGACGAGATGGTGGGGGAGGCTTCGGCTGTGGTGGGCGGGGTTTTTGCGTGACGGTTCGGGGTTCGGCTCGTCGCCTGGCGGCGACATTGCGCCCGTGGTGGGGCCACCACCCCGAAGCTTGATTGTGACTACGGCGCGGGGGTGCTTGTCAAGGCGGGAAAGATGCCTTGACAAGCACCCCCGCGCCGCGTTTTTGGCTTCGTATCGGGGTGCGGGGGCGGGGTGGGTGCTTGGTTCGGTGGGTGCGTCTGCTGCGGTTGAGTAGGTGGCGCGGGGCTTTGAGTCTGGTGGGGTTGGGTTCGCGGGTGCCGGTTGGGTGGGTGGTGGGGGCTTGCGCCCCAATGTGGCGCTGGGTGCGTGGGAGGCACCGAATGCCACATTGGGTGCGTGGGATGCACCGAATGCCACATTGGGTGCGTGGGATGCACCGAATGCCGCGTTGGGTGCGTGGGATGCACCGAATGCCACATTGGGTGCGTGGGATGCACCGAATGCCGCGTTGGGTGCGTGGGAGGCACCGAATGTGGCGTTGGGTGCAGCGCGGCAAGTGGTGGGTGGTCCGTGAAGGGGCCCTTGAGGGAATCCGCGTCCCTGAAGGCGTCCCTAACGGAACAGCGGCCAAGCGCCGAAGTCCGTGAAGGTTCCCCTCAGGGACTTCGGCGGGTCGTGAGGGGAACCCTGAGGGACTCAGAGTCCGTGAGGGTTCCCCTCACGGAACGCTGGCTATGCGCGAGATGGGGCGAACTCGCGCGGAGGTGTGGTCTGTGCGGCGATCCTTGCGGCGCTTAGGTTCCAGAGTCCGTGAAGGGGCCACTCGTGGGAAAGGCACCTCGCGGGAACCGGTGTCCGTGGAAGGCGCGCCGAGGTGGTGCGGTGAGCGTGAAAGGCGTGTGCAGCCCAGGCGGGCAAGGGAATCAGGGGCGCTGGCGCACTCCGGCCAGTACCGCGCTCACGCTCGGCAGCCAGCGGTGCCTCGGGTCGGGGGCGGTGAGCCACTCGGGGCCCATGCCGGGGGTTTGCTGTCCGATCGGCAGGGGGAGGAGCGCGCCGCTGTCCAGGACGGTGACGTCTGCGGGCAGGGTGCCTCGCAGGAGGAGTTCGCCGTCGGTTTCGGCCAGGATTGCCAGGCGCGGGCCGTGTTGGGTGGGGAGGATCAGGGACGGGCTGTCGCAGCCCAGGGCGGCCAGGTGGGTGAGCACGGGGCCTGACGTGAGTTTCGGCAGGGTGACTGCGCACAGGCCGTTTTCCAGGGCCAGGAACAGGCGCGCGCCCTGACGGCGGACTGACCAGCCGAACACCCCGCCGTAATAGGCGTCTGCCGGGTCTGGGCCGGTGTGGTGGTCGGGCCGCAGTTGCTGGTCGAGTGTCATCGTCGACGCCTTCCGCTCGCATGGGGTGCGCGACCCATGTTAACGGCACTCAGTGCCACTAGCAACCCGGGCTGCTACCGTTCGGGGATGACGGAGACGCCGCGCACCAGGGTCGGGGCCACGCCGGCCGGGCGGCGGCAGTTGCGGCGCGCGCTTGCTACGGCGGCCGTGGATCTCTTCGCGGCCAACGGGTACGAGGCGACGACCATCGACGACATCGCCGCGGCCGCGGGCGTCGGGCGGCGGACGTTTTTCCGGTACTTCGACAGCAAGGACGACGTCCTTTTCGCCAACCACGACGAGATCGTCGCCGAGATGGAGCAGGTCTTCGAGACCGCCGACCCGGGGCGCGATCCGATCGAGGTGGCGACCGCCGCGGTGTCGCTCGTGCTGGAGTCTTACGCGGCGGAACTGGACGTCTCGCTCAAGCGGTTCAGTCTCACGCGCACGGTGCCGTCGTTGCGGGACAAGGAAGTCGCGACGGTTGACCGTTACCAGCGTGTCCTCGCCCGTTACCTCCAGGACCGGTTCGCCGCGGCTGGCGACGAGGCGGCGACGCTCCGGGCCGCGGTGGCCGCGGCGGCGATCGCGGCGGCTAACAACCACGTCTTGCGGCGCTGGCTGCGCAGCGGCGGGCGCGACGACATCGCGGCTGCGGCGACGGAGGCGTTCACCCTGGTCGCGGATGCGTTCCGGACGTCTGGCGGGAAGTCCTCAGACGAGGCGGAGCCGGGGACGGTGGTGGCGGTGCTCAGCACTGCGACGCCGTTGCACGAGGTGGTGACCAGGATCGGCGCCGCGTTGCGCGAGGCCGAGTCTCGGTGACCTGCTTGCCGGGCGGCTAGTGAAGTGCACTGAGTGCCATTGACGGTGTTGCTCAGGTGGTGAAGAAGGCGCGCAGGGCTTCGGCGACCCGGTCGGGGTCGCCGTCGTCGTCCGGGCCGGAATGTCCGAGGCCGGAGAACGTGATTCGTTGTGTGTGCGGGATGGCGGCGGACAGTTCGTCCAGTGCGGTCCGGAGGTATGCGGGGCTTTTGGCACCGCCCAGCAACAGAACTCGCGGACTGAGGTGTGCGTAATCCGGTGCGGTGTCGGCCGATTCCTCGACTAGTCGCATGTCGAAGCGCTGAGTCGGGACGAGTGCGGGGATCGGCACGTCCGCATCAGATCCGCTGTGGTGCAGGCGTGCGCCGATCGCCATGAAGGGCACGAGCGCGAAGCGCGGGATCCGGTCGAGCGTCGGCTCGACCGCCAATCCCTTTAAGGCCGTTGCCAGGGCGGAAGCGAGCTGTCCGCGGGCGACCTCGCGTTCGAAACGCGGGAGCCACGCCAACGGCACGGAGCCGTTGACGGACAGCGGTGGTTCATACAGGGCGACCGCGCTGATCTCGGGGATGGAGAGGGCGCTTCGCAGCGTGATGAGTGCTCCTGAACTCAGGCCGAAAACCTGTGCCGCGCCGGTCTTCTCGACTAGCGCGTGCAGGTCTTCTGTTTCCCGAGCCGTCCCGTAATCAGTGCCGTGCGGTCCGCTGAGTCCTCGGCCGCGGCGGTCGGGCACGCAGACGGTGAATTCGGTCGACAGCGCGGTCGCGAGCTTCATCAGGTGCTGCGCCGCCTGCATGCCTCCGTGCACGAGCAGTACCGCCGGACCGCTGCCCAGCTGGCGGTATCCGATGACCGTTCCGTCGGCGGAGGCGACCGACCCGGTGCGGTACCCGGTCACCGGTCTTCCCGATTACCCGGGCACAGTGTTCGCATAAAGACCACTCTAGCTAACCGCGTACAGCGTTCGCAATAATGCGGTCCATGGTTGACGACGCAGCGCCCGCGGCCGAGGCGCGCCCGCCGATCTGGCTGCGGCCGGAACGCGGCGCGCGGGGACCGCGTCCGGCCTACAGCCGGGCCGACCTCGCGGCCGCGGCCATCCGGGTCGCGGACGCGGAGGGCCTCGAAGCGGTGTCCCTGCGCCGGGTCGCCAGCGAGCTGGGCAGCGGCACGACCACGTTGTACCGCTACATCGCCACGAAGGACGAGCTGTTCGACTTGATGGTCGACGCCGCCTTCGGGGAGCACGAGCCGCCAGCGCCGACCGGTGACTGGCAGGCGGACCTGAGGGTGGTCGCTTGCGAGTATCGCGCCTTGGTGGTGCGGCATCCGTGGCTGGCCGCGTTGCCCGCCGCCCGTCCGGCGCTGGGGCCGAACAGCCTGGCGTGGCTGGACGCGGCGTACGCGACGGTGGACGTGCTGGACCTGGCCGCGGACGAGGTCTTGGCCCAGGTCGGCACAGTGCTGACCTTTGTCCGCGGCCACGTCCTCGACGAACTGGCCGAACAGGAAACGGCGCGCCGGTCCGGAGTGGACATGCCGAAGTGGCTGGCGGTGCAGGCGCAGTACGGCGAATCGATCATCGGCAGCGGGAATTACCCGCACCTGAGCCGGATCATGGTCGAAGCGGAAGCGCCGCACGCCGACGATCGCTATGAGCGAGCGTTCCGCCGCGGTCTGGACCACATCCTGACCGGACTGGCGCACAGCGGCCGATAAGATCAGGCCTTGTCTACCGCGGGCTTGAGGACTTCTTCGCACCACTGGCGGAAAGTCGTCGGGGCCTCGACGGCGTGCTGCGGGGTGCGGACGACGCCCTCGTCCAGGTGGTTCAGCTTCGCGGTCATCATGTCCATCATGGACTGTGCCATCGCTTCGGAGAGACCGCTCGCGCGGACCTGCTCGCCCAGCGCCGGGACCGGAACCTGCTGGTACTTAACCGAAATCCCCAGTACATCGCTCATGATCTCGGCCTCCTGGTTCAGCGACAGGTCTTCCGGGCCGAGGATCGGGACCTCTTCGCGGCCAGTCCACAAAGGATCGATCAGCAGCCGGGACGCGACCGCGGCGATGTCGCGAGTGCAGGCGGTCGGTGCGGCGTAGTCCGGCGGCAGGATGTCGTAGAACGTGCCTTGTTCCTTGATCACCGCGGTTTGGCGCAGCAGATTGTCCATAAAGGTCGGATTCGCCAGTGCGCGGAAGGCGACGCCGGTGCCGGCGATGAGGTCGTCCATCGCCAGGGTGGCGGTGACGTGCCCGGCCCGTTCGGCGAAGGCGGTGCCGCGCCCGAGCGCGCTGACCGACACGACCCGGCGGACGCCGTGGGCGCGGATCGCCTCGACGGCAGGGCGGGCGAAGCCGGAGTAGGCCTCGTCGGCGCTGGCGGCCCGCCGGTCGGGCGGGATGAGCCAGAACACGGTGTCCGCGCCGTCGAAGGCTCGGGCGAGTACCTCGGGATCGCTGTGCGAACCCTGGTGGACTTCGATGCGTTCCCGCAGGTCAGCGGGCAGTTTCGCCGGGTCGCGGACGATCGCGCGGACGGGGCGCGAACCGTCGGCGACCTCGGCGAGAACGCGGCTGCCGATGTTGCCGGTGGGGGCGGTGACGACGATCATGCGGGCACTCCAGGAGACTGTCGGAGAGGTGGAGAAGTAAGTAAACTCCACCGTACCGTTTACTTTTGGCGGAGGCAAGATGGCGCGTGAAGGCGGTTCGCAGCTGCGGGGTGCGGAGTTGCGCAGGCACATCCTGCTGGCGGCGAAGAACGTGTTCCTCGAGACCGGGTTCGAGCGCGCGTCGATGGACGCGGTCGCGGCCAGCGCGGGGACGTCGAAGCGGTCGCTGTACGCGCACTTCGAGAGCAAGGACAAGCTGTTCCTCGCGGTGCTCGACCTGGTCCGCGAGCTCTACCTCGGCAAGCTCATGACGCCGGACGTCTACGCGGACGACCCGGCCGAGGCGGTCGCGCTGTTCTGCGGCCGGTTCCAGCAGTTGCTGACCTGGGAGCCGCAGGCGCGGACGTGTCGGCTCTGCATCTCGGCCGCCGAGCGGTTGCCGGACAGTGCGAATGCGTATTACGAGGCGATGTTCGCGGTGATGTACGCGCGGCTCGCCGACTATCTTGCTGCACAGTACAAAATGGACACTCCGGAGGCAGCGGCGCTCGCGGAGGATCTGGTCGGTCGGACGGTATTGCCGCGGGTGTTTCGGGTGTTGTTGAAGGCTGAGCCCGCGATCGAGGAAATGCCCGGGGCGGAGGCGGCGGTGGAAAACGTCGAACTGGAACCGATTCGCCGCGTCGTGTCGGCGGCGCTGGGGTCGCGCGCATGAAGATCACTGACATTGCCGTGTGGGTCGTGAATCTGCCGCTGACGAATCCGTTCACCAGTTCGTTCGAGACCAAGACCGGCGAAACCCGGACGGTGGTGCGGCTGCGCACGGACACCGGCGCCGAGGGCTGGGGCGAGACGATGTGGGGGCGTCCGGTCGCGGAGCTGACGCGAAAACTGGGCGCGGAACTGATCGGGACAAGCCCGTTCGCGCTCGAAGCGTTCCATCGGCGGCAGCACATGGTGCCGTTTTTCCACGGCTACCTGGGTTATGCGGCGCTGGCCGGGCTGGACGTCGCGTGCTGGGACTTGATCGGACGCGTCACTGGGCAGTCCGTGACCGATCTGCTCGGCGGGGCGGTGCGGACCGAGGTGCCGATCACCGCGTTGATCACGCGTGCGGAGGCGCCCGGTGCGGAAGGCGAGGAACTCGCGCAGGGATTGGCCGGACACGCGGCGAGAGTGGTTGCCGAGGGCGGATTCTCGGCGGTGAAACTGAAAGGCACCCGGGACGTTCGCGGCGATGTCCGGATCATGCGGGCGCTGCGGAGCGCACTGCCGGACGTCGAGCTGCGGGTCGATCCTAATGCCGCGTGGTCAGTTCCCGATTCGATTCGCGCCGGGATTGCGCTGGAAGAGCTGGATCTCGAGTATCTCGAAGACCCGTGCGCGGGGATCGAGGGAATGAGCCAGGTGCGTGCGAAGGTGCGGATTCCGTTGTGCACCAACATGTGCGTGGTCCGGTTCGAGGAGTTCGCGCCGGCGGTGCGGCTCGGTGCGGTCGACGTGATCCACGGTGACGTCTACAAATGGGGCGGTATCGCGGCGACGAAGGCGCTTGCCGCGCATTGCGAGACGTTCGGGCTCGGGATGAATCTGCACAGCGGCGGCGAACTCGGTATCGCCACCGCCGCGCATCTGGCGGTGGTGGCCAGCACGCCGGTGCTGTCGCGGGCGATCGACAGCATGTACTACCTGCATGCCGACGACATTGTGGCACCGCTTCGGCTTTCCGGCGGCCGGTTGCAGGTGCCGACCGGGCCGGGGCTCGGGGTGGAAGTCGACGAGGAGAAGCTGGCCTTTTACGCGGCGAAGAACGAGCGGGAAGGCGATCTCACCGGATGACGACGCCGCGGTCCTCAATGGACCGCGGCGCGTCTTTGGCTCAGCGCAAGGCGTTTACCGTGATGGTGAGCGTGTCCGGGTCGCCCGCTTGGACTGCGCCGCTGAAATCCGGGCCGGGGGAGACGTCGTCGTACGGGAACGCATAGCCTCGGTTGTCCGGGAGTTTGCTGTGCACGATCCGTGCGTAGTGGTTGGTTTCCGGGTTCTGATAGAACTTCGCGGGGTCCTCGCCGGTCGGCTGTTTCGGGTTGTCGCGCAAGGTAGTGCGGTTCAACGCCGCTGCCAGTCGGGGGATGATCGCCTTGCGGGCGTCGCTGTCGCCTTGTTTGATGGCGAACGGGCCGCTGTCGCAGCTCCAGACGTCCGGCGTGGCGGGTTTGTCGAATCGTTCGCCGTTGTTGAAGGCGAGCACGCCGTCGGAGCCGACCTGGCCGGTAAACGCGCCGAGGCCGGGCACCTGGGTGTCGACGGTGAGCGTCTCACTGGCGTATTTCTTCCACACCTCGTCGATGTAGCCGTCGAGGTATCCGCCGAATTGGTCGGCGCGGTAATGCGCGGACAGGGCGCGCAACGGCTTTCCGTCGCCGCCGGTCTCGATGAGCGTGCCCCATTTGCCGCCCTGGGCGTTGAGCGCGTCGCAGATCGGGTCGAGCGAGCGGGCCGGCAGCCCGGGCACGGTCTGGTCGCCGGAGCCGGTCGTGGTGAGGTGCAGGCCGATCGGGATCGCGACGAAGTCGACGTAGCTGATGTTGGCGAACAGCACGTCGTTGTTGAAGGTGAATTCGCAGAACGACCAGTTCCGGCCGTAATTCGGGTCGTCGGCGGCGAGGAAGCTCGGATGCACGAGCGCCGGGCCCTGGTTGACGAAGAAGTCCAGTTTGCCGTCGAGGACGACATAGATCCGGGCCGCGTACATTTTCGGGACGGTGACCTGGGAAAGCGACTTCAGCGGGATCGCGCAGTCCTCGCCGAGCGGGGTGTGGTCGCTGCCCGGGGACGGCGGGTAATAAGGCGTGCCGTCGGCTTTCAGGATGACGAGCCGGTTGTCCAGCGTCGTGCCGGTGATGTACGCGTACGTCTGACTGGCGCCGGATTGGTCGTTGAACGCGACCTTCGCGGTGTCGGGGGTGGTCGCGGAGGCGAACGCGGCATTCCAAAGGGGAAATGTCGCGGCTGCCGCGGATGCGCCGAGGAATGCCCGCCGGGAAATCAAGGAAAACCGCCTCCTGGAGTCGTGCCCTTTCCGGTGACCGGCACGCTAGCCACGGCCGGGAGACGGGGTCAACGAATGCGGGGGAAACTGGCCGGTTTTGTCATTCCCGGAAAAAGCCGCGGACGCGCACTGAGGCACGGGCCGCCGCCACGGCCCGCGCCTCAGTGTCTGTTGTGGACCGTCCGGGTCAGCTGACCTGCAGATCGATGCAGGCGTAGAAGGCGTTCGCGGTGTCCGCGATGTTCCAGACGGCGAGCACCGTCTGCCTTCCGGTGTGCCCCTTGAGGTTCACGTTGTGGGTGACCGTCGCCGGGGGCTGCTGGCCGCCGCCGTCCACCGTGGCGATCTTGTCGTTGCCGATCCAGTACTCGTAGGTGGACGTGCGGTGCCGGGCGGTGAACTTCCAGGTGAAGGCCACCGAGGAGCCGACCGGCGACGCCTTCCAGCCCTTGTTGTTGTCGTTCAGTTCGGCGAACTGGGCGTTGCCGCCGCTGCAGCTGTGCAGGCCCTTCGGTCCTTCGACGCTCTGCGGTTCGTACTTGATCTGGCCGCAGGAAACGACTCCTTGCGCGCACTGGGCCTGCCGGCTCGCCGGCGCGTTGACGTACCCGTGCGCGCTGGCGATGCCTGCCGGGCTGATCAGCACGAGCACCGGGGCGATCGCCGTGCCGACCGCGGCGGCGACGAGTTTCCGGTTCGCTTTCATGGACATCTCCTTCGGGGAATGCTCGTTTCCTTGTGCGGGTACGACAAAGCGACGCACCGGCTTTCCGGGAGCCGGCCCGCGGGAGGTTCGAGCGAAGGGGGTGGGCTTCTTGGTCTAGACCATACGCCCGGGGCGCGGGAAAGGTCAACAGCTGGCAAAGAAAGGCGGAGCGGCCGTTATCCGTCAACGTTGTCAAGCAAGACCACTGTCTCTTGTGGTGCTTGCCGAACGGTTTTCCGGAGATTGCGCCGGACGGGTGGCGCGAGCGCGGATCGCGGACACCCAGCGTGTTTCCCGCTGTCTATAATGGACAGCGGGAAACTGCGCGGGCGCACGGAAGACCGCGGATCGAGGTGGTCCGGTGCAGCGATTCTGCCCGGTCTTCGGAATCACCGACTTCCGGAGGGTTGAACACATTCGACCGGCAATGCTGAACTGGATGGTTAGGTGTTCGCTTGGGCTGGGGGTGGTTTCGTATTCTCGGCCGCGGCATTTCGCGCAGGCGGCAATAGGGCTGCCGCCGGTCAGCGCCGGTCTTCGATCGTCAGGTCGCCGCGGGTCGCCGTGCGGAGATGGTCGCTGGCGAGCTGGTCGTGCGGGATGCCGAGCTGGATCGCGCTGGCTTCGGCGAGCCGGGCCAGCTGGGGCTCGGTGAACTCCACGGTCAGCGCGGCCAGGTTGTCTTCCAGCTGCTCAGGGGTGCGGGCCCCGATGATCGGCGCGGTCACGGCGGGGTTCCGCAGCGTCCAGGCGAGCCCGGCCTGGGCGGGGGTGCAGCCGATCTCCGCGGCGACGCCGACCAGGACGTCGGCGATCCCCAGATTGCGTTCGGTGACCGCGCCGACGGCGAGATTGAAGCTCTTGCGCGTGCTCTCGCCCGGGACCGGGTCGGCGGCGGTCAGGTCGGCGCGGGTGTACTTGCCGGTCAGAACGCCGCCGCCCAAGGGGGAGAACGGCACTACGCCGAGCCCCATCTCGCGGGCCATCGGGAGCAGGTCGCGCTCGCCGGTGCGCTCGACGAGGCTGTACTCGACCTGCAGCGCGACCAGGGGCGCCCATCCGCGCAGGTCGGCGACCGTTTGCATGCGCGAGACCTGCCAGGCGGGCACGCTGGACATCGCGACGTAGTGGATCTTGCCCTGGCGGACGAGGTCGTCCATGCCGCGCAGGATTTCCTCGACCGGCGTCGTGAAATCCCAGACGTGCAGGTAGAGCAGGTCGAGGTAGTCCGTGTTCAGCCGCCGCAGGCTGGCCTCGACCGACGCGAACAGGTTTTTGCGGTGCGGTCCGCCCGAGTTCGGGTCGCCGGGGCGGCGCAGGGTGGTGTACTTCGTCGCCAGGACAAGGTTTTCGCGGTTGCCGCGGGTGAACGTGCCGAGCATGCGCTCGGCGGTGCCGTCGGTGTAGGTCGGCGCGGTGTCGATGAAGTTGCCGCCGCGTTCGACGTACTGGTCGAACAGCCGGCGCGCGCCCTCCTCGGCCACGCCCCAGCCCCATTCGGTGCCGAAGGTCGCCGTGCCGAGCGCCAGCGGCGAGACCCGCAGCCCGGACCGGCCCAGCAGCCGGTAGGTGTCGAGAGTGAGCGGCATGGGTCCTCCTGTGCTTGTGCTCCAGTGCCGCTGACCAGCCTGTTCTCGTCGCGGGCCCGGGGTAAGGGAAGGATTTGCCTGGGAAGGCGGGTCCTACCCTCGGGTAGAGTCGGCGGCGATGACTCGCGCTGTGGACCGAACCGAAGAGCTGGCCGTGTTCCTGCGGACCCGCCGCGAACGCCTCGACCCGGCCGCGTTCGGCCTTCCCGCGCGCCGCCAGGCCCGGCGGACGCCCGGCTTGCGTCGCGAAGAGGTCGCCGAACTGGCCGGCGTGAGCATCGACTACATCGTGCGGCTCGAACAGGCGCGCGGGCTGCGTCCGTCGGCGGAAGTCGTGGAGGCGCTGGCCGGAGCGTTGCGGCTGAGCCCTGGCGAGCGCGCTTACCTCTACGGTTTGGCTCAGCAGCAGCCGCGTTCAGCGGACAAACCCGCTGCCGTCGCGGCGGAACCGCTGGCGCAGCTGATCGCCGATCTTTCCCCGCTCCCGGCGATGCTGCTGAACCATCGCTACGACATCCTCGCGTGGAATCGCGAAATGACGCGCCTGCTGGTGGATTTCGAGACACTGCCGCCGTCGCAGCGCAACGCGATGTGGCTGTGCCTGCGTCATCCGGAACTGCAAAAGTTCTACACCGACCGGGAAACCGTGGTACGGCAAGGCATCGCGCACCTGCGGGCGGCCTGGGCGACGCATCCGGACGACGCGGAGTTGAGCGACCTGATCGCGGAGTTCCTTGCCCAGGACGAGGAATTCGCCCGGTGGTGGGCGGAGCGGGACGTCGCGATCAACGGCCGGGGGCTCAAGGTGCTGCGGCATCCCGAAGCCGGAGAGCTCACGGTGCGGTTCGAAGTGCTTGCCCCGCTGGAGAATCCGGACCAGCGCGTGCTGATCTACCGCGCGGCGGACGACGACAGCCGTTCTGTGCTGCGCCAATTGTTCACCAGCTGAACTTTCAGGATTGCCGAGACGGAGTCAGCGGGGGATTTCCCCGTTGCCGTGCTCGATAAGCCGCCGCCTTCATTTTGTTTCCGCAGGTAGCCATCGCGCACCATTCCCGCCGTGACCCGCGCGAATGGTCCAGGTAAACCTGCGTGCACTCCGGCCGCCCGCATTCCTTCAGCAGCTCCGCGTCCGGCCCGCCCAGGATCGTCACCGCGGCCCGGGCCACGGTCGACAACGCCTGCGGTGCCGTCGCCCGGACCTGGCGTCCGTTCCGGCTCAGTTGCGGGACCGCGTCCGGCTGTGCTGCCGCCTCGTTGACCAGCGTCAACGCCGCCGGATCGTACTCGTGGCCGACGAGCCGGGCGGCGACCAGTGCGTAGATCGCCTCCCGGACGGCGATCGCCCCGGCCAGGTCCGCGGCGGTGCTCGCCGGGTCGCCGCCGGTGACCCCCGACTCGCGGAACCAGGCGTCCAGGCTGCGCGGCGACCCCAGCATCTCGGCCGGCTCGTCGTTGCGGCGGGCCCGCAGCGTGCCGACGAAGTCCAGTGCCGGGTTCCCGCAGGGGAAGGCGTGCTCCATGCGCACCAGTCTGACAGGTGACGAATCAGGATGCAAGGAAGTCTAACCGGTCTGGGTGGTTATGAGTAGCGGGTCACAGAAATGCGTAACCTTCTTGACCGGTGACGAATGTGCGTGCGAAGGTTCTCTCGTCGCCGAGACCGGAGGACAGCGCCCCGGTCGCCTACCGAAAGGCCACGTCCGATGGACCCGATCACCCAGGCGTTCCGCGAAATTCTCGGCGCGCTGGCGGCGCTCACCGGCACCGTCCTCAGCGGCTTCTGAAAACCCCTTCTGAAAACCCTTGGAAAGGAAAGTCATGTCTGAAACCACTTACACCGCCGTCGTCACCACCACCGGCGAAGGCCGCAACGGCGGACGCGCGGTTTCGTCCGACGGCGCGCTCGACCTGAAATTCGCGATCCCGAAGGAGTTGGGAGGCAACGGCGGCGCGACGAACCCGGAGCAGTTGCTCGCGGCTGGCTGGTCGTCGTGTTTCATGGGCGCGGTGCGGATTGCCGCCGCGCAGCGGAAGGTGAAGCTGGCGGACCTGGCGGTCGTCGCGGATGTGACGCTGCATCACGACGAGGCGAACTTCTGGCTCAGCGCGGCTTTGCACCTGGAGTTGACGGGGGTGGATCAGGAGACCGCCGACGCGCTGGCCGCGGCTGCGCACCAGACGTGCCCGTACTCGAAGGCCCTCGGCGGGAGCATCGAGGTCACGGTGGACGCGACGGTGGCCTGATCAGGCCGAATGGTCGAGGGCGCGGAGTGGTGCCCTCGACCTGGTGATTCCGGGACAGGACCCGGTGGAGCGCGGCCGGTCCCGACTCGCTGGGGCAGCTCGCGCGCGAGTTCGGCGGGCCGCTGCTGGCGTGGGCGCGGCGAGCGATTCGGTGGTGCTCTCGAGGCCGTCTGATGGAGGAGCAGGTCAGGCCCGGGCTGCCGGGGCCTGCTGAGCCAGTTCGCGCGCCACTTCCACCGCCACCTCGACAGCCCGCGCCGCGAGCGGAGACTGGTCGCCCCGGCCGGGCGGCCAGTGCAGGTAGATCGCGCGCGCCGGAGCGGGATCGAGTTCGTGCACCCGCAGATCCGGCCATCCCTCCGGTCCGTGGATCGCGCCGCAGTCGCGGCAGACGACCTGGTGGATCGCCAGCCACGGCAGCACGGCGAGTCCCATTCCGGCGCGCACCATCGACACCATCGTTTCGCTGCCCGCGGACCGGAACACGATGCGCGGCCGGGCGCCGGCGTCGGCCAGGGACTGTTCCAATCTGGGCTGGTCGCAGGTCGCGGGCCAGGCCACCATCGCCTTGCCGTCCAGCTTTCGTGCGGACACCGGGCCGGACGGCAAGGTTCCGGGCGGCGCGACCACCAGGTACGGGTCTTCCATCAGCAGGACGTGTTCCGTGTCCTCGCTGATGAGCCCGTCGTAGAACAGCAGGTCGAGTTCGCCGAGCCGGGGCTCGTCCGGTTCCGAGAGCCGGATCTCGCAGCGGGGACGCTCTTCCCGGAGCAGGCGCAGCACGGTCGGCAGGATCGCGTGGGAGACGCTGTGCAGGGCGCCGACGTCGATCCTGCCCTCACCGGCCTTGAACCGGTCGACCGCCTGACCCAGTGCGTCGGCTTTCGCCAGTACTTCCTGGCCGTGTTCGAGGACGACGGCGCCCAGGGGAGTGATCCGCACCGGACGCGGACCGCCCGGACGGTCGAACACCGCGCCGCCGACAGCGCGTTCCAGGGCCGCGATGTGCTGGCTCACGCTCGACTGCGTGTAGCCCAGCCGGTTCGCCGCAGCCGAGAACGTTCCCTCCTCGGCGATCGCGAGCATCGTCGTCAGCTGGCGCAGGTCCAGGTCGGCCATGATCTCAATGTATCGCGAATCACGATGGATATGATCGTAAACAATCGCTTTTCTTAATCTCTTGGCGCTCTTAGCGTCGAAGCCATGACAGTCACCGCGATTACCGCCGAGAGAACTAGGCTGCCGTCCCTCGCGTGGGCGCTCGGCGCCTGCCATCTCGTCGCGCGGGGCGGCTCGTTCGTGCAGCCGATGCTGGTGCTGTATCTGACGCGGGAACACCGGATGATTCCGACGGCGGCGGGTGCCGCGTTGGCCGCCTTGGGATCCGCCGGGGCGACGCCGGATACGGTCTGCTCTTCTGGTTGAGCGCCGTCGCGATGCTGGCTGCCGCGTTGGGAGTGGTGGCCGCGGTGCCGGAGCCGCGTTCCATCGGGAGTCGCCGGAGGCGCGCGTTGCTGCCGGTGTTGCTTGCCGATCGTCTGATGCTCACCATGACGCAGAGCATTGCCGGTTATGCCATTGCGGTCCTCATTCTCAGCCTCGGGCAGATCGGGTTGGCGGTCCAGTTCGGCGCGACGTTCGCTGTCCTCGCGTCGCAGTGGCTTTCGCCGCCGGGATTCTGCTCTCCCTTGCCCAGCAGGCCGTCGCTGGACGTCTTCGTGAGCGACAGCACGATCAGTTAACCGAGAAGGGAACACTCCGATGACCACCATGACCGACACCGAATGGCGCGCCTTCCTCGCTGAGGGAACCAGGCTTGCCCACCTCGCCCTCACTCGCGCCGACGGACGGCCCCACGTCACTCCGGTCTGCTTCGTCCTCGACGGCGACGAACTCGCTTTCACCTTGTCGCCGGGGAGCGTCAAAGGCAAAAGCCTCGCGCGGGACGGGCGTGTCTCGGTCTGTGTCAGCGACGAGCGGCAGCCCTACAGTTTTGTTGCCATCGAAGGACAAGCGCGGATCTCCGCCGAGCCGGACCAGATCAAGCGCGTCGCGGCGGGGATCGCTGAACGGTACTACCCCGATCAGTCCGCAGCGGACCTTGCGGACTCGTTCGTCCACAGTGGATTCACCGCGGTCCGGATCAACATCGCGAACGTCATCGCCCGATCTGGTCTCGGCTGAGTCTCACCGCGGCCGCGCCCCCGCCCGCTCGAGTGCGGCCAGCACTGTGGAGCGGGCGGCGGCGATTTCGCCCGCGGTCAACGTCGCGGACCGCGGGCGGAGGGTGACCCGCAGGGTGAGCGACCGGTGGTCCGCCGGAATCCGGGAACCTCGGTACTCGCCGACGTAGGCCACCCGCCGCACCAGGTCGTGGGCCTGGGCCGCGGTGTCGGCGACCAGCGACCACGGCACGGTGTCGGCGGCGAGGACGGACAGGTCGAAGTCCGACTCCGGCAGCTCGCCGACCGGGGCGTAGCGGTTCTCTCGCGACGGGTGCGTGCGCAGCGCGTCGAGGTCCAGTTCGACGCACGCGACCGCGCCCCGGTCGATCCCCGCCGTCTGGAGCACGGACGGCCGGACCAGCGCCAGCGCGCCGCCCGGGTGGATTGCCAGTCGTGCTGACGGGTCTGTCCAGGTCAGATCGGGTGTGTCGGACAGATCCAGCGCGGTGAGATGGCAGTGTCGGCGGATCAGCTCGACTAAACCCTTGGCTCGGCGGAACAAGTCGACTCCGTCCGGTCCGGCGAGCAGGATTCCGGCGGAGGTCCGCTCCGTCGCGGGGAAGACGGTGCCGACTTCGAAGATGCTGAACTCGTCGTGATAGCGCAGGTTGGCGGCTGCGGCTTCGAGGAGGTTC
Organism: Amycolatopsis halotolerans; assembly: GCF_042647905.1. Lineage (NCBI taxonomy): Bacteria > Bacillati > Actinomycetota > Actinomycetes > Pseudonocardiales > Pseudonocardiaceae > Amycolatopsis > Amycolatopsis halotolerans. Next base: position 2,407 of record NZ_JBHRWI010000067.1, on the reverse strand, counting down.
GGGACCAGCGACGGGCGCAGCCGGGCGCGGTCCGGGGCCGGCGGGTGGTCGATCGTCAGCTCGGCGTTGAGACCGCAGGCGGTGAGCAGGTGGTCGGCGGACCATGGGTACGTCAGCACCTCCGTCGCACCGCCGCGCGCGGCCAGGACCTCCCGGACTTGGCGGCTCAACGGGAGCCGGGAGCGCGGGGTTAGCTCCACGACTGGTCGTCGCGCGGGTAGCGCGTCGTAGCCGTGGATGCGGGCCAGCTCCTCGACGATGTCCACGGGCAGCGAGAGGTCGCCGGTGGAGCGCCACGACGGGGCGACGACCCGCAGCTGGTCCCCGGTGATCTCGGCGGTGCAGCCGAGGGCGCGGAGGATGCGGAGGATTTCGTCCGGGGGCAGCCGGATGCCGATCCGGCGTTCGATCTCGGCCAGGCTTGCCTCGATTTCGGCACGTCGGGTGGCGGCGAGGACGACGTCTTCCTCGCCGAGAGCCACGGCTGACGGGTCGGTTTCGGTCAGGAGATGGAGGAACAGGTCGGCGGCCTGGTCGACGCGCTGCGTGTCCAGGCCTTTCTCTTGCCGCACCGAAGCTTCGGTCCGGGCACTGCGGCGGGCTCGGCTCGGGACCAGCGTCGGGATTTCCAGCACGATCGAGTCGCCGGAACTGCGGACGTCGCTGGGCTGGCCGACGGAGTACATCACGTAGGCACTCAGGTCGGCGCACAAGTTTTGGCTCGGTGCGCCGACTCGGCGGAGCCGGTGGCGGATCAACGGCGGAGTCGGCACTGAACTGTCTACTGTGCACTGGACCGCCAGAATCCGCCGGTGCCAGGCAGGATCGACCGAGCTGACGATTCCGGTGGTGCTCGGCGGCCGGGCTACGCGGGGGAGCGGAGTCAGAGGTAGTCCATAGAGGACGGATAGTTCCCGCGCGATTCCGTAGTGTCCCCACAGGTCGGGGCGGTTGGTGAGCGATTTGTTGTCGATCTCGAACACGACGTCGCCGTCGACGAGGTCGTAACCCTCGACTTCGACGGTCTTCAAGGTCAGATCGTGTGCGAGCTGGTCCGGCGAACAGTCGGGCAGCGGCACGTAGTCGGTCAGCCAGTCCCGGGAGATCTTCACGACGGGGGCCTTTCACGAGAATTGGGAGAGGAAGCGGAGGTCGGCGCTGTGCATCAGCCGGACGTCGTCGATGCCGTACCGCATCATCGCCAGCCGGTCCAGGCCGACGTTCAGGTAGCAGCCGGACCATCGCGCCGGGTCGAGTCCGGCGGCGCGCAGGACGTGCGGGTGCGGGCTGCCGCCGGGCATGAGTTCGAGCCAGCCGGTCCGTCCGCAGGTGCGGCAGCCGCGCCCGGTGCACACGCGGCAGGCCATGTCGATCTCGAAACCTGGCTCTACGAAAGGGAAGTATCCGGCTCGCATCCGCGTCCGCACCGGTTCGCCGAACACCGTGCCGAGAATGGTGTCGACGAGGAACCGGGCGGTGGCGAGCGGGACGGCCTCGTCCACCACCAGCACCTCGTACTGGAAGAACGCCCGTTCGTGCCGGGCGTCGGTGCTTTCGTTGCGGTAAACCCGGCCTGGGTAAGCGATCCGGATCGGCGGTTCGTGCGTGCTCAGGTACCGGACGCTCGCGCCGGTCAGGTGCGGGCGCAGGCAGCGGCCGTCGGTCAGCCAGTAGGTGTCCATGCTTTCGCGCGCCGGGTGGTCGGGCGGGAAGTTCAGCCGGTCGAATTCCACTTCGACGGAACTGATTTCCGGGCCTTCGACGATCTCGAAGTTGAGTGCGCGGAAGGCGTCGTCGAGGTCGTATCTCAGCTGGGTGACCGGATGCAGTCCGGCGGTCGGCGGCGGCAGGCCGGGGACGGTGGGGTCGAGCGGGTGCTCCAGTGCTGGTTCGGCGGTTCGCCGCTCATCGAGTGCGGAGGTAATGCGTTGGTGTGCCTCGGAAAGCGCGAGGCCGAGTTGTTTGCGGGAGGCCGGGTCGTAGCGGCCGAGTTCGCGGCGTGCGGCGGCGAGCGGGCTGGATTTGCCGAGCACAGAACGGCGCAGAGCGGCGACTGCTGCCGGAGTGGTGGCCTGGGCGAGATCGGCTAGCGCGGCCTCGGTCAGCTCGGTGATCCGGTGCAGCGCCGAGGATGGGTCAAGGGTGTCCACGGGAAGGGGTTCCTCACTTCGGAGCGTGAAGTTCTGGACTTCACCCCCGGGCAGCGAGGGGAGACGCGGACGTCAGCGGGCGGAACCCGGCGCGCACGCGCAGCCCCCGGGCACTCCCCGGGGGCGAAGAAATCGCTGCGTACGCATGCCGCCATCATGGCACGTCCCACGCTGGTCGAGCAAACCCCTTTGCGCGGGACGTGAGGGGAACCCTGAGGGACTCTGATTCCCAATGCCAGGAACTTAGGCTGCTCTGG